>CAYSRR010000148.1:1949-7331 GCA_964433375.1 uncultured Streptomycetaceae bacterium | reverse complement strand
CCGGCCAGCGACGCGTGCCCGCGTATCCACTCCACCCCGTTCTTCTCCAGGCCCACCTGGTAACGCCCGTTCAACCACGCGACGTAATCGTCGCGGCTCTTCTTCAGTAACGCCCAGTCGAAGCTCTCGACGCGCGCGGTAAAGCCGTAGTCGCCCGCCTCGTGAAACACGTGCGCGACGGACGCGGCGTTCCACATGATCTTCTTCGGCACGCAACCCACGTTCACGCAGGTGCCGCCGAGCCGGCCGGACTCGACCAGCGCCGTTTTTGCGCCATAAGAAGCGGCGCGGTTGGCCATGGCGATGCCGCCGCTGCCGCCGCCGATGACGACCAGATCATATCGCTTGCCCATCGCATCACTCCCGTTAACCATCGGTATAATAACGCCCTTTCAAGATGCTTCTGCCTCCCCAGCTGCCCGCGGCGGCCAATCGTACCCGCACGGCGCCCCTGCACGGCTCCTCCGATGCGCTCCTGATCGCGCAACTCGCCCGTGCGCGGCGCCCGCTCGCCGTCATCACGGCAACGGCCGCCGACGCCCAGCGCCTGCTCGAGGAAATTCCGTTCTTCGACAAGGACCTCAAGATCCACCTCCTGCCGGACTGGGAGACGTTGCCGTACGACCCGCTCTCGCCGCACCAGGACCTGGTGTCCGAGCGGCTGGCGACGCTGCACCAGTTGATGCACCGCGCGTTCGACGTCGCGATCGTGCCCGTCACCACCGCGCTGCTGCGCCTCGCGCCGGTGGAATACCTGGCCGCGCGCTCGTTCTATTTCAAGCAGGGGGAAAAGCTGCGCCCGGAGGAATTCCGCCACCAGCTCGTCACGGCCGGCTACACGCACGTGACGCAGGTCATGGCGCCCGGCGAGTACTGCGTGCGCGGCGGCCTGATCGATCTGTTCCCGACCGGCAGCGCGCTGCCCTACCGAATCGAGCTCGACGACGACGTGGTGGAAAGCATCCGCAGCTTCGACGCCGACAGCCAGCGCTCGATCTACAAGGTCAACGAGGTGCGGCTGCTGCCGGCACGCGAGTTCCCGCTGGACGAGGAAGGCCAGACGCGCTTCCGGAAAAATTTCCGCGAGAAATTCGAGGGCGACCCCTCGCGCAGCCGCATCTACAAGGACGTCTCCAAAGGCGTGCCCAGTTCGGGCATCGAGTACTACCTGCCGCTGTTCTTCGACAAGACCGCGCTCGTCACCGACTACCTGTCGCCGGACACGCTGTTCTGCGTGCAAGCAGGGCTGCAGGAAGCGATCGAGCAGTTCTGGGCCGACACTCACGCGCGCTACGCCCTGCTGCGCGGCGACCGCGCCCACCCCGTCCTGCCGCCCCACGACCTCTACCAGACCACCGACCAGTTCTTCGGCTCGATCAAGCCTTACGCTCGCGTCGAGCTCGCTGTCGCCACTGACGCGAGCGAGCCGCCAGCCGCCAGTCATCAGCCGTCAGTCGTCACCCCCCTCCCGCCGCTGGCGGTGGAGCGGCGCGCGGATGATCCCCTCCATCGGCTGCGGTCGTTCGCGGCGGCGTTCGACGGCCGCATCCTGGTCCTGGCCGACAGCCCCGGCCGGCGCGAGACGATACTGGAGTACTTCGCCGAGTACGCCCTGGCGGTCACGCCCGCCGCCGGCTTCGCGGAATTCGCCGGCTCCGCGGGCAAGCTCATGCTCGGTATCGGACCGTTGCATGGCGGCTTCATGCTGTCCGACCCGCCGCTCGCGGTCGTCACCGAGAACGAGCTCTACGCCCATCACGCGCGGCCGCGCCGGGAGCGCGAGGGCGCGCAGCGCGCCTCGCCCGAAGGCATGCTGCGCGATCTCTCCGAGGTCAAGGTCGGTGACCCGGTGGTGCACGAGAGCCACGGCATCGGCCGCTACCTCGGGCTGCGGAACATGGACCTCGGCGAGGGCGAGACGGAGTTCCTGACGCTGGAGTACGCGAACGGCGACAAGCTCTACGTGCCGGTGTCGAGCCTGCACCTCATCTCCCGCTACAGCGGCGCGCCGGCCGAAGCCGCGCCGCTGCACCAGCTGGGTAGCGGGCAATGGGAGAAGGCGAAGAAGAAGGCGGCGAAGCAGGTGCGCGACTCCGCCGCCGAGCTGCTCGCGCTCTACGCCCAGCGCGCGGCGCGCGAGGGCCACGCGTTCAGCATGAAAGCCCACGACTACGAGGCGTTCGCCGACGGCTTCCCGTTCGAGGAGACGCCCGACCAGGCGGCGGCGATCAAGGCCACGCTCGACGACCTCACCTCGGGCAAGCCGATGGACCGCCTGATCTGCGGCGACGTCGGTTTCGGCAAGACGGAGGTGGCGCTGCGCGCCGCGTTCGTCGCCGTCGCGGACGGCAAGCAGGTGTCGGTCCTGGTGCCGACCACGCTGCTCGCCGAGCAGCACTTCACCACCTTCTCCGACCGCTTCGCCCAGGTCCAGGACACGTGGCCGGTGAAGATCGCGGAGCTGTCGCGCTTTCGCACCGGGCAGGAAACCGCCGACGCGATCGCCGGGCTGGCCGAAGGCCGCATCGACATCGCGATCGGCACGCACAAGCTCCTGTCGCGCGACGTGAAGTTCAGGAACCTCGGGCTCGTCATCATCGACGAGGAGCACCGCTTCGGCGTGCGGCAGAAGGAGCGGCTGAAGGCCCTGCGCGCGGAAGTGGACGTGCTGACGCTCACCGCGACGCCGATCCCGCGCACGCTCGCGATGTCGCTGGAAGGCCTGCGCGACTTCTCCGTGATCGCGACCGCGCCCGAGCGCCGGCTGGCGATCAAGACCTTCGTCACTCGCCACGGCAGGCCGATCATCCGCGAGGCGGCGCTGCGGGAACTGAAGCGCGGCGGCCAGATCTATTTCCTGCACAACGACATCGGAACGATCGCGCAGACCGCGGAGTCGCTGGCGAAACTGCTGCCCGAAGCACGCATCGCCGTCGCCCACGGCCAGATGCGCGAGCGCGACCTCGAGCACGTGATGCGCGATTTCTACCAGCAGCGCTTCAACGTGCTGCTCTGCACCACCATCATCGAGACCGGCATCGACGTGCCGACGGCCAACACCATCATCATCAACCGCGCCGACAAGTTCGGGCTCGCGCAGTTGCACCAGCTGCGCGGGCGCGTCGGCCGCTCCCACCACCAGGCCTACGCCTACCTGCTGCTGCCCGACGAAGGCAACATCACCGCGGCGGCGAAGAAGCGGCTGGAAGCGATCCAGATGATGGAGGAACTGGGCTCGGGCTTCTTTCTCGCCATGCACGACCTCGAAATCCGCGGCGCGGGCGAAGTGCTGGGCGAGTCCCAGAGCGGCGAGATGCAGGAAATCGGCTTCAACCTGTACGTGCGCATGCTGGACGCCGCGGTGCGCTCGCTCAGGAGCGGGCGCGAGCCCGACCTCTCCGCCCCGCTCGAAGTCTCGACCGAGATCAACCTGCACGTCCCCGCGCTGCTGCCGGCGGATTACTGCAACGACGTGCACGAGCGGCTGGTGCTCTACAAGCGGCTCGCCAACTGCGAAACGCAGGACGCGCTCGACCGGCTGCGCGAGGAGCTGGTGGACCGCTTCGGCCCCCTGCCCGATCCCGCGCGCGCTCTCGTCGAATGCCACCGCCTGCGCATGCTGGGGAAGCCGCTGGGCCTCGCGCGCATCGATGCCTCGGAATCCGTGATCCAGCTCCAGTTCGTGCCGAAGCCGCCGATCGAGCCGGCGAAAGTGCTCGCCCTGGTGCAGAAGAAAAGGAACTACCGCCTCGCCGGCCAGGACCGGCTGCGCGTCGAGCTCGCTCTGCCCGACGTAAAGGCCCGCGTGGCGGCGATACTCCAGGTTTTCGGGGAACTGGCGTGAAGCGGTCCGCCGATATAATGCGCTGAACCGCCATGAACAACCCCCATCCCGTCACCCTGCGCGCCGTCGTCCTCGTCGTCGAATTGACGGTGTTCTTCATCGTCACGGCAGTGCTGATCTACTTCCTCTCGTACGCGGGCGCGCGGGAAATGGCCGAGGGCGATACGCCGCCCGCGCGTTTCCCCGTCATCGCCTACGACGGCGACCGCAAGCGACCGGACCCGAAAAACTACCTGGTCGTCAACTGGGGCGACTGGGAGAGCATAGCCGCCAGGCGCCCGGGCGCGAGCCTGCTGCTGCCCGAGCGCGCGGGACGCGTCCGGCTGGGGGACTCGGAAGCCATTTTCACCGCGACGGAAGACAAGGACGCCCGCCAGAGCGTCGACCTGACCTGGCGGGGCACCGGCGGGGAGCACCAGTCGCGCTACATCGCGGAGGCGCGCGCGATCTCGCCGCGCTACTACCGCACGATCGACACCGACACCTTCCTGATCGGCGCCGGGCTGGGCTTCATCGCGGGCCTGATGTCGGGCCGGGTGCTGCGCCGCCGCTGGCTGGCGCCAACAACCGCAAATAGACAGGATTAACAAGATTTACAAGATTGAATAACCTTCGAAAAGAGTTTTTGAATCCTGTTAATCTTGTGAATCCTGTCTATTTTTGACTTTGGCGGGTTTTGGCCTCTCGAAAGAAATTCGTCAATCCTGTCCATTTCCCATGAATTTGATCGTTCAAGGTGTCGACGTCGAGACGACCGCGCTGAAGCAGCTCGCGAAACTCGCCAGCGCGAGCGCCATCGAGCAGGTCGCGCCGAACGTCTTCCGCCTGACCGGCGCCTCTCCCGCCGACGGCATCGCGGAACTGTGCGCGAAACAGCGCCTCGACCACGCCTTCGTGCCGGAGAGCCGACGACTCACCGACATGCGGCTGCTGGTGACCGACATGGATTCGACGCTGATCACCATCGAGACCATCGACGAGCTGGCGGACCTGGTCGGAAAGAAGGACCCGGTGGCGGAGATCACCGCCCAGGCGATGCGCGGCGAGATCCCGTACGACGAGAGCCTGCGCCGCCGCGTCGCGGTGCTGAAGGGCCTCGACGAGAGCGCGCTCGAGCGCGTCTACCGCGAGCGCGTCAAGCTGTCACCCGGCGCGGACCGCCTGATCGCGGCGGCGAAGAAAGCCGGCATCCGGATACTGCTCGTCTCGGGCGGCTTCACCCACGTCACCGAGCCCCTCAAGACGAAGCTCAAGCTCGACTACACACGCGCCAACACGCTCAAGGTGGCGGGCGGCAAGCTGACCGGCGAGATCGAGGGCGCCATCGTCAACGCCGACGTCAAGCGCGAGGCGCTGATCGCGGTACGCGACGAGCTGGGAATCTCGAAGGAGCAGATCATCGGCATGGGCGACGGCGCCAACGATCTCAGGTTCCTGTCGGAATGCGGCGTCTCCATCGCCTACCGCGCCAAGCCGGTGGTGAACCGCCAGGCGACACACGCGATCCAGTTCGTCGGGCTGGACGGCGTGCTGCATCT
>CAYSRR010000148.1:0-1849 GCA_964433375.1 uncultured Streptomycetaceae bacterium | reverse complement strand
CGCTTGCGCGCCTTCTCGTAGAGCGGCATCACGCGCGCCGCGTAGTCGGTGAGGTCGCGCGCGCGGTTCTCGGGCGCGGGGTGCGTCGAGAGAAATTCGGGCGGGGCGCCGCCGCCCGCCTGCGCCATCTTCTGCCACAGCGTGATCGCGGCGCGCGGATCGTAGCCCGCGCGTGCGGCCAGCTCCACGCCGATGCGGTCGGATTCGCGCTCGAACTCGCGCGAGTACGGCAGCCCGACCGTCACGTCCGCGACGACGCTCGCCAGGCTGGCGCTGGCGTCGCCGAGGCCCAGCAGCGCGGCGCCGATGCCGATCACCGCGCTTTGAGCGGCCTGCTGCGAGGCGCGCTCGCGGCCGTGCTCGCGCAGCGCGTGCGCGATCTCGTGCCCCATCACCGCCGCCAGCTCGTCGTCGGTGACCTTGAGCTGCTCGATCAGGCCGGTATAGACCGCCATCTTGCCGCCGGGCATGCACCAGGCGTTGACGTCCTTGGACGTGATGACGTTGACCTCCCAGGCCCATCGCGGCGCGTCGGGACGGAACGCCGCCGTGGCGGGAATCAGGCGCTGGGCGATGCCCTTGACGCGGGCCACCTGCGCGGCGTTGCGGTTGAGGATGCCTTTCTTCGCGGCCTGCTGCATCGTCTGCTGGTAGGCCTGGACGGCGGCCTTGTTGACCTCCGCCGCGGACAGCATCATCACCTGCCTGCGCTCGACGCCGACGGCACCGGTCTGCGTGGTCTGCACCGTCTGGCACGAGGCGAGCGCGAGCGATCCCACCACCAGCAGTGCAAACGCGCGTGTCAATGCTACGGCTCGATAACTCATGCGATTCATTCTTGCCCTCGCCCGAATGGCGGTTCAATTAGAAAATGGGCCCGGCAGATGAAGTGGATAGTCCTGCAACGGTTGCGGGCCCATTTTCTCACCGTGTATCCGCATTCCGTCAACGTATCGGCACCGGCTTGTCGTTCCCGTCGAGCTGGAACAGTTGCCACGGCCCGCTGCTCTCCCTGCACAGGCCGTAGCGGAACGGCCACGCGCTGCGCCCCGGGGTGAAAAAGCGCAGGTCCTGGAACCAGGCGCAGGTCGAGGGATTGCCCGTGTCCACGCGCAGGAACATCGGTTCCCCGGCAAACCAGCGGTAGACGGAGAACTCGGGCCGCTCCCAGGCCTCGCGCGCCACCGCGCGCTCGGCTTCGGAGGCGCCGAAGCGGGTCCCGAACACCCATTGCGCCTGCGTGAGCGGCAGGTAGGCGGAATCGAGCCGCCGGATGAACCCGGCGCCAGGCGCGACCCGCAGCGGCTCGCGCCGGACCAGGTTGACGAAGCTGTAGCGCACCTCTTCGCCGCTTCTCACGATCACCAGCCAGTTATACGGCGATACCGGGCGCGGCTGGGCGGAGATCGTGGCCTGCCGCAGTCCCGAGGCCCCGGCGTACGCCTCTCCCCACTCGATGGCGCGCTGCTGCTGCAGCCCCTGGAACGCGACGTAACCGCACAGGATGGCGAGGCCGGCGACCGCGGGAACCGGCGACTTGCGCCATGCGACCGAGGCCGCCAGCGCCGCGAGCAGGATGCCGGTGAACCAGAGATCGATGATGAACGTCGTGCCGAGCCCGTAGCGCGCGTCCGAGAACGGGGCGAACACGATGGTGCCGAAGGAAGTGATCCAGTCGCCCGCGATATGGATGAGCAGCCCCATCGCGATGATGCCGAAGTAGGCCTTCCACGACCGGTCGCGGCGCCAGCCCGCCGCGCACAGCTTCGCCAGGAGATACGCCCACAGCGGCAGCAGGATCAGGGAATGCGTGACGCCGCGGTGGTGATAGAGGTACTCGACCGGCCCG
>CAYSRR010000147.1:0-7390 GCA_964433375.1 uncultured Streptomycetaceae bacterium | reverse complement strand
AGACGCAGCGGAAGTTGCAGCGGTCGGTGACCGAGATGCGCAGGTCGCGCAGCGGGCGCCGCAACCGGTCGGTCGGTCCCAGGTTCGTGGCAGCGGCTGCGTGCGGTTTGTCCATGCGAGCATTATCCCAAGCGGTGAGTCGCCCCGCAAGGAAAACACTGTTTGCAAATCAAGTATTTGGATGCATTTCCTGTTGCACGTCACCGGCCCGTGGCGCACAATCCCGGCCATGTCCGAGAGCGCCGCCCCCAGTTCCGTCGCCCCGTACGCTCTTGCGGTCATCATGGAGCGGGTCAGGCTCGACAATCGCTGGGCGACGGAGCGCTGGGAAGCCAAGGGCGTCGTGCGCGACCCGGAGCCGGCAGGCAGTGGCGAGCGGGTCATCGTCGACGAAGAACGCCTGACGCAGGTCCTGTTTCCCGGATTCATGCTGAAGCTGCATCCCGACGAGGCGGAAGGCTATCTGTACAACATCACTTCTCCGGAGCCCAAGGTTTTCGTGATGTGGCGCGTCGGCGAGGACGGCATCGCGCGGCCGGAGTCGCTGTCGGTGAGCTACCACGAGGGCGCGCGCTGGATGGATGCGGAGGAAACCGTGGGCGGCGTTGCGCTGCCACCGGACCTGCTGGCCTGGATCGCGGAGTTCGGGGCCGCGCACTACAAGGAAGAGCCGAAGAAGAAAAAGCGCTATGCCAGCAGCAAGGACAAGGGCGTGGCTTCGCATCGCGAGGGCGTGAAATGACGCGCAAACCGGACGAAGCGCCGGAAAAGCGGGACGGAGAGCCGCTGCTGTCGCGCTGGTCGCGACTGAAGAAGGAAGCGAGGGAAGAGGAGCGGTCGCCAGCCCCGGTCGACAGGCGGGAGGATCCCAAGGCGCCCGCGCCGGATCTGCCGCCCATAGACAAGTTGACGCTCGATTCCGATTACCGCGATTTTTTCCATCCCAAGGTGGGCGATGACACGCGCCGCCTGGCGTTGAAAAAGCTCTTCAGCGATCCCCATTTCAACGTCATGGACGGGCTCGACGTCTACATCGACGACTACAGCAAGTCCGATCCCATACCGCCCGCGATGCTCGCGGGCCTGAAGCAGGCGCAGGATATCCTGCGGTGGGCCAAGGAGGATACGGACGAGCGCGCCCGGGAAGAGCTGCAACGGCAACAGGCGGCAACGCGGGCGATCGAGCCGCCCGCTGCGCCGTCCGCACCGGAACCCGGCATCCAGGCCCATGCGCCGGAGGCCGCGCCCGCGGCGCCCGATGACCCGGGCGGACAGGCGAAGCCGTAGCGTAGCTGTAGCGTCGCGCGGCGCTTTTCGCTACTCTGCGCCATCCTCAAGTATCCTCTCGAACAGCACAGGACGGCCCCGCCGGCAATATGGCCAAGGACAAGCTCATCTGCAATTGCAATCGCACCATGCCGCTCGACGGCAAGGCGCTGGCGCGCGCGGCGAAGCTCGGGCCGGGTTTCCAGGTGCATACCGAGTTGTGCCGGCGCCATCTTTCCGCGTTCGAGGCCGCCGTGAAGAAGGGCAACGATCTCGTCGTCGCCTGCACGCAGGAGGCGCCGCTGTTCGGCGAACTGCACGGCGAATTGAAGGGCGGCGGTTCTATCCAGTTCGTCAACATACGCGAGACGGCGGGATGGTCGGCCGAAGCCGGGAGCGCGACGCCGAAGATCGCGGCGCTGCTGGCGCTCGCCGACCTGCCCGATCCCGAGCCGGTGCCGGCGGTTTCCTACCGATCCGGCGGGAGCCTGCTCATCATCGGGCCGGGAGCGGCGGCATTGCAGTGGGCCGAGCGCCTGGCGGAGCAGCTCACCGTCAGCGTCCTGGTGACCGGGGCCGCGGAGCCCCACGAGCTGCCCCCGGTGCGCCGCTATCCGGTGTTCTCGGGAAAACCGCGCGCCGTCAGCGGCTACCTCGGCGCATTCCGGGTCGAGTGGGAGCAGGCCAATCCGATCGACCTCGAGACCTGTACGCGCTGCAATGCCTGCATCCGCGCCTGTCCCGAGCAGGCGATCGATTTTTCGTACCAGATCGACCTCGCCAGGTGCAAGGCGCACCGCCAGTGCGTGAAAGCCTGCGGCGAGATCGGCGCGATCGATTTCGAGCGCAAGGAAACGCAGCGCGAGGACTCGTTCGACATGGTGCTCGACCTGTCCCGCGAGCCGCTGATCCGCTCGCCGCAGCCGCCCCAGGGCTACTTCGCGCCCGGCCGGGATCCGCTCGACCAGGCCCTTGCCGCGCAGCAGTTGCTGCAGTTCGTCGGGGAGTTCGAGAAACCGAAGTACTTCGAGTACCGGGAAAAAATCTGCGCTCACGGCCGCTCCGGGATCACCGGCTGTACGCGTTGCATCGACGTTTGCTCGACGCAGGCGATCTCGAGCGACCTCGAGGCCAACCGCATCAAGGTCGAACCGCACCTGTGCATGGGTTGCGGTGGGTGCGCGACCGTTTGCCCCTCGGGCGCGATGAGCTATGCCTACCCCCGGGTCGCGGACCTGGGGACGCGGATCAAGGCCGTGCTGCAGGTGTACCGCGAGGCGGGCGGCGAAGGGGCCTGCCTGCTGTTTTACAACGCGACGGACGGGCGCGAACTCGTGG
The DNA here is from genome assembly GCA_964433375.1 of uncultured Streptomycetaceae bacterium. GTDB lineage: Bacteria > Pseudomonadota > Gammaproteobacteria > Burkholderiales > SG8-41 > SG8-41. The sequence goes on along the minus strand of CAYSRR010000147.1, from coordinate 4,786 downwards.
CGCGCACGGCGCGGCGCGGCAAGGGCCTGCCCGCCCACGTGATCCCGCTCGAGGTGTTCCACGTCGCCTCGCTCGGGCCCGACCTCATGCTCGGAGCCATGGCGATGGGCGCGTCCCGCGTCGTCGTTCTCTCCGCGGGATCGGAACCGCCCGGCTACCACGAGGCGCTCGAGCGCCAGATGCGCTTCGGCCAGGCGATCATGAGCGGGCTGGATCTCGGCGAGGGACGCTTCCAGCTGATCCAGGCCGGCAATCCGGCCGAGCTGGAAAAGGGGCTGTGGGGCGCGACCCGCCCGCGCACGTTGACGCCGGCGACGTTCAACCTGTCCAACGAAAAGCGCACCACGCTCGACTTCGTGTTCGACCATTTGCTCATGAACGCGCCGGCGCGGAAGGAGCAGGTGCCGCTCCCGGCCGATGCCCCCTACGGCACGGTCACGGTGGACAAGCAGAAATGCACGATGTGCCTGGCCTGCGTGGGAGCCTGTCCCGAGGGCGCCCTGGTCGACGCGAAGGACAAGCCCCAGTTGCGATTCATCGAGCGCAATTGCGTGCAGTGCGGCCTGTGCGAGAAAACCTGTCCGGAAGACGCGATCAGCCTCGCGCCAAGGCTGCTGCTGACGGCCGACGCGACGCGCCCGGTGGTGCTGAACGAGGACAAGATATTTGACTGCGTGCGCTGTGGCAAGCCGTTCGCCAACCAGCGCATCATCGACACCATGCTGGGCAAACTCGGCACGCACTCGATGTTCCGCGATCCCGCCGCGCTGCGCCGCCTGCAGATGTGCCAGGACTGCCGCGTGGTGGACATGTTCGAGAAGGCGGATGGCGGCAGCATCCTCGACGAAACCGGAAAGGAGTAAGGGGAGTGGGAGAAGCCGGCTCTGAGCAGGCAGCGGCGGCCACGCCGCTCGACCCGGAAGAAGCGGCGCGCGCCAACCTGTACGGACTCGTCGGCCGCCTGTTCTACGGGCCGGCGGACCCCAACCTGCTGGCGGAAATATCGCGCAGCGGCGAGACCGGGGAAGGGCAGAAGGACGGCGGCGGGCTGGCCGCGGCCTGGCACGGCCTGCAGGAAGCCTGCCGCACGGCCTATCCGGCTGTCGTGCGGCAGGAATACGAAGGCCTGTTCGTCGGAGTGGGCAGGGCGGAGGTCTCGCCCTATCTTGCCGGCTACGCGGAACCGTCGTCGCCGGATCGCTACCTGGTCAGGCTGCGCGAGCAACTGGGCGCCCTGGGACTGGCGCGAAGGGAAACCGTATTCGAAGTCGAAGACCATATCTCCGGAGCCTGCGACGTCATGCGCTGGCTGATCGAAGACCGGCGTTCGCTGGCGGACCAGCAGCAGTTCTTCAGGGCTTTCGTGTACCCCGGGTCGATTCCTTTTTGTGTTGCAACACAAAACGCAGCATCCGCCAGCTTTTATAAGCCGGTGGCGGCGCTTGCCCTGTCTTTTTTCGAGATAGAGCGGGCTGCCTTCGAGATGGCCGATACGGCCTGATACCGAAATAATTGAGAATTATTCTTAATAAGTTGTCATATTTATATTAGGAGTGATTCTCATTCAGTTTTTCAGTGCTATTTTTCTTGATTTGCACCGGTTTGAGGCGTAAATTTTTCACATTACAAAGTTGGTTACTGCATAAACAAAGGAGGACGTGATGAAAACTCCGGCGTCGAAGCTCTCCCGCCGCAATTTCCTGCTGGCTGCCGGTGCCGGTGGCGTCGCCACCGCGGCGGCAGTCGTCGGCAGGAATCCCCAGGCGCAGCCCAAGAAAGCCGAGGCCGTCACCGGCGGCAAGGGCTACCAGCTTACGGAACACGTCCGCAAGTACTACGAAACGACCAAAGTCTGAGAGGGCCGTCATGCTGCTCACCCGGAAATCCACGAGTCTCACAGGTAATAACGGCGCCGCGTCCCACCGGCTTTCCCGCTCGGTTTCGGGGATGCTTGGCCGAACCATAGACCGTCGCACTTTCCTGCAGCGTTCGGGCGTCGCGCTCGGCGCGGGAGCGGTTGCCTCCCAGCTGCCGTTCAACATCGTCGACCGCGCGGAAGCCGCGCAGGGCGCCGCCGGCGGCCAGACCGAGGTCCGGCGCACGGTGTGCACGCACTGCTCCGTCGGTTGCGCCATCGACGCCGTGGTGCAGAACGGCGTCTGGATCCGGCAGGAGCCGGTATTCGACTCGCCCATCAACCTCGGCGCGCACTGCGCCAAGGGCGCCTCGATCCGCGAGCACGGGATGCACCACGATTCCCACCGCCTGAAGACCCCGATGAAGCTCGTCGGCGGCAAGTGGCAGAAGGTTTCCTGGGACCAGGCGCTGAACGAAGTGAGTCAGAAGTTCCTGGCGATCAAGAAAGAGTCCGGAGCGGACGCCACGTTCTGGATCGGCTCGTCCAAGCACAACAACGAGCAGTCCGCCTTGTTCCGCAAGTTCGTGTCGTTCTTCGGCACGAACAACATGGATCACCAGGCGCGCATCTGCCACTCGACGACGGTGGCGGGCATCGCGAATACCTGGGGCTACGGGGCGATGACCAATTCGTACAACGACGAGCTGAACTCCAAGTGCATCCTGTTCTTCGGCAGCAACGCCGCGGAGGCGCATCCGGTATCGATGATGCACACGCTGGTTTCCAAGGAAAACGGCGCCAAGGTCATCGTCGTTGATCCGCGCTTTACGCGCACGGCGGCGCGGGCGGACAAGTATTACCGGATCCGCTCGGGCACGGACGTCGCTTTCCTGTGGGGCATGCTCTACCACGTCTTCAAGAACGGCTGGGAAGACAAGAAGTACATCAACGACCGCGTCTACGGCATGGACAAGGTGCGGGAAGAGGTCATGAAGTGGACGCCGGAAGTGACCGAGAGCGTGACCGGCATGAAAGAGGCCGAAGTCCGGGACGTGGCGGAATCCATGGCCAAGAACCGTCCCAGCACCATCGTCTGGGCGATGGGACAGACCCAGCACACGAACGGCAATGCGATCGTGCGCGCGTCGGCCGTCTTCCAGCTGGCGCTGGGCAACGTCGGCGTCTCCGGCGGCGGCACCAACATCTATCGCGGACACGACAACGTGCAGGGCGCGACCGACGTTGGTCCGAACCCCGATTCGCTGCCCGGCTACTACGGCATCGCGGCGGGATCGTGGCGGCACTGGTGCGCGGTATGGGGCGTGGATTACGAATGGGTGAAGAAGCAGTTTGCCTCGCAGGCCATGATGGAGAAGCCGGGCATCACCGTGTCTCGCTGGCAGGACGCGGTGATGGAGAAAAACGAGAACCTGGACCAGGACTCGAACCTGCGCGCCGTGGTTTTCTGGGGCCATGCGCCGAACAGCCAGAACCGCGGCAAGGAAATGGTCGAGGCGATGAAAAAGCTCGATTTGCTGGTGGTGGTTGATCCCTATCCTTCAGCCACGGCGGCAATGGCGGCGATGGTCAGGAAAGACAATGTCTACCTGCTGCCGGCAGCCACGCAAATGGAGTGCGCCGGATCGGTGACGGCTTCCAACCGCTCGCTGCAGTGGCGGGAAAGGGTGATCGAACCGATGTTCGAGTCGCGCACCGATCACATGATCATGTATCAGCTGGCGCAGGAGTTCGGCTACGGCAAGGAGTTCGTTGCCAAGATCAAGCTGACCAAGGGCAAGGGGGGCATGGACGAGCCGGATATGGAAGATGCACTGCGCGAAATCAACCGCGGCAGCTGGACCATCGGTTACACCGGTCAGTCACCGGAACGCCTGCAGGCGCATATGCGCAACATGCACGTGTTTGACGTGAAGACGCTTCGTGCCAACGGCGGCAAGGATGCCAAGACCGGCTATGTGCTTGACGGTGATTATTTCGGCCTGCCATGGCCATGCTACGGCACGGCGGAGTTGAAGCATCCGGGTTCGCCGAATCTTTACCAGACATCGCGGCATATCATGGAGGGCGGGGGTAATTTCCGCGCCAATTTCGGTGTCGAGCGGGACGGCGTCAACCTGCTGGCCGAGGACGGTTCGCATTCGAAGGATGCCGACATTACGACGGGCTATCCGGAATTCGATCATGTACTGATGAAAAAACTGGGCTGGTGGGACGAACTGACCGATGCCGAAAAGACGGCGGCCGAGGGCAAGAACTGGAAAACCGATCTTTCCGGAGGCATCCAGCGCGTGGTGATGAAGAATCACGGCTGCCATCCGTGGGGCAATGCCAAGGCCCGCGCCGTGGTGTGGAATTTCCCGGATGGCGTGCCGCTGCACCGTGAACCGCTGTACAGCCCGCGTCCGGATCTCATCGAAAAATATCCGACGCACGCCGATCAGAAAAACCGCTGGCGCATGCCGGTGCTGTTCAAGACCGTGCAGGATGCCAACAAGGATGCCGGCAAGATGTATCCGCTGATCATGACCAGCGGGCGGCTCACCGAATACGAGGGCGGCGGCGACGAAACCCGGTCGAATCCCTGGCTGGCGGAATTGCAGCAAGAAATGTTCGTCGAGATCAACCCGAAGGACGCGAACGACCGCGGCGTGCGCAACAACGAGTATGTCTGGGTTGAATCTCCGACCAAGGCCCGGCTCAAGGTCAAGACGCTGGTCACCGAGCGCGTGGGTACCGGTACCGTGTTCCTGCCGTTCCATTTTGCCGGCTGGTGGCAGGGTGAGGACATGAAAAAGTATTACCCGGAGGGGGCCGCCCCGGTGGTGCGCGGTGAAGCGGTCAATACGGCGACCACTTACGGTTACGACATCGTGACCATGATGCAGGAAACCAAGACCACGCTGTGCC
>CAYSRR010000146.1:0-7465 GCA_964433375.1 uncultured Streptomycetaceae bacterium | reverse complement strand
GTGCTTTGGCGAGAAACGCCAAAGCACAGGGCCCCGAAACGCTGCGCGCGGGGCTGTCGAAGGCACAGGGCGCCTACGGTACCGCGGTCCTAGACTATCTGGAGCGGACGGTCCGCCGCCTGCACGACGACCGTGCCTGGTTCAGGCAATGCGTCAACGATCTGATGGTGGACGACGAAAAAGGACTGCGGCGCGGGCTGCGTGCGTTGCGGGCCCTCTTCCCCGCAGCGAACGGAAAGAATCCACCGGCCGGTCTCAAGCCTGGACGATCAGCCAGCTGAACGGACTATTCGGACCTGCGAACGAAATCAGCCAGTTCCTCGTATACGCCGCGGCGGTGCCCGACGGCGACGATACGCATGATCTTTCGCGGCCGGTCGAGCGCGTAGACGATCCGGTAGCGCTTGACCCGGTATTTCAAAAGTCCTTCGAGTTCCCGCTGCAGCGGCTCCCCGGCGGCAGAGCCATCGCACAAAGCGCGCAACGCAGCCTTGACGCCGCGTTTCACCTCCGGCGGAAGATGCCGGACAATTTCGACGACGTGCGGCGGTATGTCCGGACGATACCCGGCCATCAGCGGCGGCGCTTGCGGACCGGCTGAAGCGGCTCCCCGAACACATCCTCGAAGGAGAGCCCCTTCCCGCCCGAGGCATAAAACGCGCGGCTTTCCTCGATCTGACGCATGAGACCCGGGTCGCTCAGGACGTCCAGGGTTTCCTTGATCCGCTCGAACTCGGCGTAATTCACCAGCACGGCCGCCGGCTTGCCATTGCGGGTGACGACGATTTCCTCCTCGCGCTCCTCGACGCCCGTCACCAGCTCGGGCAAGCGCGCCTTCACTTCAGAGATAGGCAAGGTCTTGGCCATGGGAGCATTTTCCTGGTTGACCAGAATTCTGGTCAATATTACCCCCGGCCACCGGACGCGTCCAGCGCCCTGTCGTCACTTCTTCCTGAGCCGTTCCTCGAACCAGGGATAACCATTCGTCTGCGTCGCCGCGCGAACCGGCGTCGTCGGGCGCACCCAGGAGGGGTTGAGCTGGGAGAGCGAGGTGACGCCCATCAGGCCCATGGCGGTGCGGATTTCGAGGTCCAGCAGCTCGAGCATCCGCTTCAGGCCCGCCTCGCCCGCCGCGGCGAGCGCCCAGCCGAGCATCTTGCCGACGCCGACCGCGCGCGCGCCGAGGCACAGCGCCTTCACCACGTCGGTGCCGCGCTGCACGCCGCCGTCCCACAGGATCTCGGCGCGCCCCGCGACCGCGTCCACCACTTCCGGCAACACCTCGATCGTGCCCTGCGCGTGGTCGAGCTGGCGTCCGCCGTGGTTGGAAACGTAGACGACGTCGGCGCCGTGGTCGACCGACAGCTTCGCGTCCTCGGCCGTGGCCACGCCCTTCACGATCAGCGGCAAGCCCATGCGCGACTTCATCCACACCAGGTCTTCCCACTTGAGACCCATCTGGAAGCTCGGGTCACCGAAGCCCTCGCGCACATTGGCGCGCGAAATGATGTCGCGCTCGCGCCGGCCGTAGTAGTTACGGTCCACGCACACGCACAGCGCGCGGTAGCCGGCGTCCTTGGCGCGGTCGAGGATGTCCTCCACCCACTTGCGGTCGGCGCGCACGTAGAGCTGGAATATGAGCGGCTCCTTCACCGCCGCCGCGGCCTCCTCCAGCCCGGGCTTGGCCGCGGTGCTGATGAAGGCGGTGGTGCCGTGCGCGACCGCCGCCCTGGCGACATTGATCGCGCCGAGAGGGTGCGCGAAACCGACGAAGCCGCCCACCGGCGCGAGAAACACCGGGCTCGTGAGCTTCTGCCCGAGCAGCGTCGTGGTAATGTCGATCTTCCTCACGTCCACCAGCACGCGCTGGCGCAGCGCGAGGCTGTCGAGCGCCTGGCGGTTCCTCAGCAGCGTGGTCTCGGAATCCGACCCTCCGGAGAGGTGGTCCCACAGGTGCCGCGGCAGGTTCTTGCGCGCCTGCGCCACGACCTCCTGCAGCGACACGAAATTCGCCGCCGCCCGCTCGTCGATGCGCGGATACTTCCGCGGCGCGTCCTTCGGCTTCTTCACGACTTTCTTCGGCATTCGCACTTCCTTATGACCCGTGACTCGTGATTTGCGACTTGCGACTTGTAACTTGTAACTGAAGTTAAAGCCCCATCTGCTTCAGCATTTTCTCGCCGTAGCGCTCGCCGGCGCCGGCGCCGGGCGAGAAGAGACCGGAGAGGTGCGCGGCCTTTTCCGCGGACAGCGCGATGTCGGCCGCCGCGGCATTCAGCTCCACGTTCTTCACGTGGTTGGTGCCCGGTATCGGGATGATGTCCTCTCCCTGCGCCAGCAGCCAGGCGATCGCAAGCTGCGCGGAAGTCGCGCCCTGCCCCTGCGCCATCGCCTCCAGCGCTTCCACCAGCCGGATGTTTTTCGCCAGGTTCTCCGGCTGAAAGCGCGGGTGGCGCCGCCGCCGGTCGTTCGGCGCGAAATCGTCCACGCTGCGGAAGCGGCCGGTCAGCAGCCCCCGCCCCAGCGGCGCGTAGGCGACGTAGGCGATGCCCAGCTCGCGGCACGCCGGCAGGATGTCCCTTTCGACCTCGCGGAACCACAGCGAGTACTCGGTCTGCAGCGCGGCGATGGGATGGGTCCTGTGCGCGCGCCTGAGCGTCTCCGCGCCCGCCTCGCAGATGCCGAGCCAGCGCACCTTGCCCTGCTCGACGAGCCGCGCCATGCCGCCGATGGTCTCCTCGATCGGCACGCCGGGATCCACGCGATGCAGGTAGTAGACGTCGATCACGTCCACGCCCAGGCGCTTCAGGCTCTCGTCGCAGCACTTCCACAGGTACTCGGGCCGGCCGTTGGTGGCCTTCTTCCCGTCGGGCAGGTCGATGTTGCCGAACTTGCTGGTGATCAGCACCTGGTCGCGGAAGCCTTTCACCGCGTTGCCGAGCAGCGCCTCGTGGCGCGTCGCCCAGTAAGAATCGGACGAATCGAAGAAATTGATGCCCAGGTCGTACGCGCGGCGGATCGTCGCATCGAACGCCCGCACCATCTCCGCATCCTCGAGCTTGATGGGCTGGGCGCCGCGCCCCATGCCGATCGCGGAGACGCTCGGGCCGTTGCGGCCCAGTTTTCGGTATTTCATATGTCGGACTATCGTCCTTCGTCAATCGGAAATCGTGAACCGCGAATCGTAACCCAAGAGATGCGCCGCGGGGCGTCCATGGTATGCAAAAAAGAAAGGCCGCCCGCGGGCGGCCTCCCTCGACACCCGACACTCGACCCTCGGACCGAGCGACGGGCGCGCGTTACTGCGGCTTGATCCCCGCCGCCTGCACCACCTTGGCGAACACCTTGATCTGTTCCCGCACGAATTTGGCGAAAACCGGCGGCGTCATGATGTTGAACTCGTTGCCCAGGGCGGCGGCCTTGTCGCGGGTCGTCTTGTCCTCGAGCGCGCGGGTGAAGTCCTTCGAGATCTTGTTGACAACCGCCGGGGGCGTGCCGCCCGGCGCCCACAGGCCGAACCAGAGCGCGTAGTCGAAGCCCGGCACGCCGGACTCGGCGACGGTCGGGATGTTGGGCAGCACGACCGAGCGCCTGGCCGTGCTGATCGCCAGCGCCCGCACCTTGCCGCTCTGGATGAATCCGATGCCCGCGGAGATCGGCGCGAAATAGGCATCCACGCGACCGCCGATGACGTCGAGTATCGCATCGGTCGAGCCCTTGTACGCCACGTCGGTGAACTGGATGCCGGCGTCCATCGCAAACTTCACGTTGTTGAGATGGGTGCCGCTGCCGACGCCGGCGAACGCGAAGTTGATGCTCTTCGGCTTGGCCTTGGCCGCCTTCAGGAAATCCGCCAGCGACCGGTGCGGCGAGCTGTTGGGCACGATCAGCACGTTGGCCTGGATCGCGACCAGCCCGATGTCGGTGAAGTCCTTGAGTGTGTCGTACGGCAGCTTGGTGAAGAACGACGGGTTGACCGCGTGCGCGTTGGAATTGATGAGCAGCGTGTAGCCGTCGGGATTGGCCTTCGCCACGATCGCCGAGGCGATCGAGCCGCCGGCGCCGCCGCGGTTGTCCGCCACGACCTGCTGGCCCCAGTACTCCGCGACCTTCTGCGTGACGATGCGGCCGATGACGTCGGTGCCGCTGCCCGGCGGGAACGCGATGATCGCGCGCACCGGCCGTTCCGGGTAGTTCTGGGCGTGGGCCTGCAGCGCGCCCGCCGCCAGTGCAATTGCCAGGATTCTGATAACGAACTTCATTGCTCCCCTCCTTATTTAAGGTATTACGAAAGCCCGTCGCCGACGTCCATCCCCTCCGGCTTCAGCTCGACGCCCGAGGCCTTCGCCTGGAGCAGGAGCAGGGTGGAAAAATCCTCGTCAGTATAGCCGTTGCCGATCAGCGTTTGCACCATGTCGCGCGTGACCGATGTCAGCGGCATGGGGACCCCGAAATGCCGCCCCGCCGAGAGTCCCAGGTCGACGTCCTTGCGCAGCAGCTCGGGAGTGAAGGTGACGTGGAAGTCGAGGTTCACCAGCGCCGGCGCCTTGTAGCGCGTGAAGGTCGAGCCCATCACGCTCTTGTTGAGGAAATCGAGGAAGGCGTGGCGCTTCATGCCGGCCTTCTCCGCCAGCACGGTGATCTCGCACAGGTTCTGGATCACCACCGCCAGCATCACGTTGTGGCAGATCTTGGCGATGCGGGAGAGCTCGCCGTCGCCGACGTAGGACACCCCCTGCCCGACCGACTGCAGGTACGGCGCGACGGCGTCGAAAGCATCCTTCGGGCCCGAGGCGACCACCGTCAGCTTGCCGGCCTTGATCACCTTGGCGTTGCCCGACACCGGCGCGGCGAGGAACTGCACGCCCAGCTCGCCCAGCTTCTCGCGGATCTCGGCGGACTCCTCGAGCGAGATCGAGGTGCTGTCCACCACGATCTTCGGCGCCTTGCCCTTGCTGGTGACGCCGTTCGCGCCGAACAGCACCTCCTTCACGTCCTTGCCGGTGGAGACCATCGTGAACACGATGTCGCAGGCGGCGAGGTCCGCCAGGGAATCCGCGATCTTCGCGCCGGCTTTCGCCAGCGGTTCGGCCTTCGCCCGCGTGCGGTTCCACACCGTGATGTCGCAGCCCGCTCTTGCCAGCCGCTCCGCCATCGCGTAACCCATTCGACCAATTCCTATCCAACCGAGCTTGTGCTGCTTCATGTTTGCCATCGCCGTCCCTTCACAAAAGCGTCTCAGATAATGCGTCTCAGATGAAGCGTCCCAGGTACCGCGTCTCAGATACTGCGTCTCTTCCGGCTCGCCTTATCTGCGACGCCTTATCTGAGACGCATTATCTGAGACGCTTTATCTGCGACGCCGTTTCAAGTCTGCAGTTCCTTGTCCCAGTCGCGCGTCTCGATGATCTTCTTCACCTCGCCCAGGAAGGCGCCCGAATAAGCGCCGTCGACCGCGCGGTGGTCGAAGGTCTGCGCGAGCATGCCGACGGGGCGGATGGCGATGCTGTCGCCGTCGGGGCCCTCGATCACCACCGGGCGCTTGCGGATGGCGTCGGTGGACAGGATCGCCACCTGCGGCGGGCTGATGATCGGCGCGGTGATGAGCGTGCCGTAGGCGCCGTTGTTGGTAATCGTGTAAGTGCCCTCGGTCATGTCGTCGGGCTTGAGCTTGCCCGCACGCGCGCGGGCAGCGAGATCGTTGATGGCCCGGGCCAGTTGCGCGAGCGATTTGCCCGCGGCGTCCTTCACCACCGGCACCAGCAGCCCGTCGAAATCGAGGTCCACGGCGATGCCGAGATTGACGCGCTTGTGCAGGGTGAGATGGTCGCCGTTGAAGCTCGAATTGAGCCGCGGGTATTTCACCAGCGCGGCCACCACCGCGCGCGCGATGAACGGCAGGTAAGTGAGCGACCAGCCCTCGCGGGACTTCCACTGCGCCGAGGCGGCACGGCGCGCCTGGTCCACTTTCGAGAAATCCGCTTCCACCACCTGCAGCACGTGGGGCGTCGTGGTCCACGACTTCGCCATGTGCTCGGCGGTGCGCTTGCGCACGTTGTTGAGCGGCACCGTCCCCGCTTCCACGACGACTGACGGCTGATTGCCACGCTCGATATACGCCAGCACGTCCTCGCGGGTGATGCGGCCATCGCGGCCGGTGCCCTCGATCGCCGCCGGGTCGAGCGTGTGCTCGGCCAGCAGCCGGCGCACCACCGGAGATAGCCGATCGCCGGCACCAGGCAGTTTTTTCCGATCAGGCGGAGCCGCCACCGGTTGGGCGGCCGCTGCCGCCACCGCTCCGCCGCCCGCCGGGGATACCGAAGGCGCCGCCTGCCCGCCAGCCTCGCGTATCACCGCGAGCTTCGCCCCGACCTTCACCGTGACGCCCTCGGCGACCACGATCTCGGCGAGCATGCCGTCCGCCTGCGCCGGGACCTCGGTGCTGACCTTGTCGGTCTCGACGTCGAACAGCACGTCGTCGGCCTTCACCGCGTCGCCGACTTTCTTGTGCCACTTGGTGACCGTCCCCTCGGCGACCGTCTCGCCGAGTTGCGGCATGATGACGTCCATCACCGCTCCCGAATGCTAGTCAGCCGCCAAGACGCCAAGACGCCAAGGCACCCAGATAGAAATAGAAAAGAACAAATCGCCATGAGTCAAATATCCCGGGTTCGTCTCGCGCTTATTCCATAGCGCAGCAGCCAGTTCGATTGCCGTATTGCCGTATTGCCGTCCTTGGCGTCTTGGCGTCTTGGCGTCTTGGCGGCTAATCAATTTTCTCGCGCAGTTCGCGCACGATGCGCTCGACTGACGGGATGGTCGCGTCTTCCAGCGCGTCGGCCGATGGCAGCGGGATGTGCGGCGTGGTGATGCGCACGATCGGGCCGTCGAGGTCCCAGAAGCACTCGTCGGCGACAATGGAGGCGATCTCCGCGCCCCAGCCGCACAGCCGCGGGTTTTCCTCCACCGTGACGAGCCGGCCGGTCTTCGCCACTTCCGACAGGATGGTCTGCGTGTCGAGCGGCACCAGCGAGCGCACGTCCACGACCGTGCACTTGATGCCGTGTTCCTTTTCCAGCAGTTCCGCCGCGGCGAGCGAACGGTGCACCATCGAGGCCAGCGCGACGATCGTGCAGTCACCGCCCTGGCGCAGCACCTTCGCCTTGCCCAGTTCGACGACGTGCTCGCCGTCGGGCACCTCGCCCTTCATCGGGTAGAGCGATTTCTGCTCGAAAAACAGCACCGGGTCGGGGTCGCGCACCGCCGCCGCCAGCATGCCCTTCACGTCGGCGGGGAACGCCGGCGCCACCACCTTGATGCCCGGCACCGCCATCGCCCAGTTCTCCACCGCCTGCGAGTGCTGCGCGCCGAAGCGCGAGCCGGCGCCGTTGGCGGTGCGAATGACCAGCGGCAGCGTGATCTGGCCGTTGGTCATGTAGCGCGTCTTGGCGATCTCGTTGGCGAC
>CAYSRR010000145.1:0-7541 GCA_964433375.1 uncultured Streptomycetaceae bacterium | reverse complement strand
AGATCCTGTCCTCGGCCGACGTGATCCTGTCGCTCGACTGGCTCGACCTCGCGGGGATGCTCAAGCAGGCCTACGGCACGAAGCCGGTGACGGCGAAGATCATCCAGGTGTCCTGCGACCAGCACAACCATCGCGGCTGGAGCATGGACTACCAGGCGCTGCCGCCGATCGACCTCTACCTGCTGTGCGAACCGGAGGCCGCGGTGCCGATGCTGCTCGAGGCGTGCACGGCGCGCACGACGCCGGCGCCGGACAAGCCGGCCTGCAAGGTGCCGCCCGTGTCCGCCGATGAGGTGACGATGAGCGGAATCGCGCACGCCCTGACCGCCGCGACCAAGGGCATGGACACCTGCTACACCCACCTGCCGATCGGCTGGAGCGGCGCCTACTGCCGCTTCAACCACCCGCTCGACTATCTCGGCGCCGAAGGCGGCGGCGGCGTGGGCGCCGGCCCGGGCATCACGGTCGGGTCCGCTCTGGCGCTGAAAGGCAGCGGCCGCATGCCCATCGGCATCCTCGGCGACGGCGACTTCCTGATGGGCAACACCGCGGTGTGGACCGCGACGCACTACAAGATCCCCTGCCTCATCGTGGTGTCCAACAACCGCTCGTTCTTCAACGACGAGCGGCACCAGGAGCGCGTCGCCAAGGAGCGCGGCCGCCCGCCCGAGAACCGCTGGATCGGCATGCGCATCGGCGATCCCGACATCGACATCGCCGCCATGGCGCGCTCGATGGGCGCGACCGGCATCGGCCCCGTCACGAAAGCGAGCGAGCAGCAGAAGTCGATCGACCAGGCGGTCGAGACCGTCGCCAAGGGCGGCGTGTGCGTGGTGGACGCGCGCGTGCTGCCGGGCTACGACGCCGAAGGCTGAAGAAGAAGCGTGAATCGTGATTCGTGAGTCGTGATTCGAACTAAAAAAAGGGGGCCGAGTGGCCCCCTTTTTTCAGTTCAGGACCGCCCTACTCCCCTCGCCGGGTGGCCGTCGCCGGCGTGGGGAACTCGTCCGGGTCGATGGGCACTTCCACGATCGCCGGCTTGCCGCAGCGGAACGCGTCCTTCATCACGTCGCCGATCTGGTCCGCGTGCTCCACGTAGTAGCCCTTGGCGCCGAACAGCTCCGCGTACCGGTCGTAGCGCGGGTTGCCGATATCCGCGCCGACGTAGCGCTGGTTGTAGAAGTTCTTCTGATAGGCTTTTTCCGAGCCCCAGCAGTTGTTGTTCATGATCAGCGTCACCGCGTTGATCTTGTGCCGCACGGCGGTCTCGATTTCCTGCGCGTTCATCAGGAACCCGCCGTCCCCGTGGATCGCCAGGACCGGCGCGTCGGGCCGCCCCAGCTTGGCGCCCAGCGCGACCGGAAACGCGAAGCCCAGGCCGCCCAGGTCGAGCGGCGTCAGGAAGGTGCGCGGCTGCGCGAAATCGAGGCGATCGTAGCCGTAGGCGGGCGCGGCGCCGGCATCCAGCGTGACGATCGTGTCCGGCGCGAGGACGCGGCGCAGCTCGACATAGACCCGCTGCGGTTTCAGCGGCAGGGTGTTGAGATCCGACTCCTTCTGCAACCGGGCCTGCCGCTGGGCGCGGAGATCCCTCGCCTCCTGGAGCCAGCCCGCGCGCGATACCGGCACGCGTTCCTGCGACAGGCCTTCGAGCAGCGCCTTGAGCACCTCGCCGGCATCCGCCTGGATGCCGAGGGCCACCGGGTACGTGCGGGCGATGTCGCGGCTGTCGATGTCGATCTGGATGATGCGCGTGCCGGGCTGGATGTAGCGCTGATCGTAGAAGCTCGTGAAGTTGCCCAGCCGCGAGCCGACGACCAGCAGCACGTCGGCGCGACGGCAGGCCGCGCCGGCTTCCGCCGAGCCGGCCCGCCCGAGGGGGCCGATGTAGTTCGGGTGCGCGTTCGGCACCGCGTCGTTGCGGCCATAGGCCGTAATCATGGGCAGCCCGTAGTGATCGCTCAACCGCGCGGCGAGCCCGCTCGCCCCGGCCCAGCTCACGCCGCCGCCCGCCAGCATGAGGGGCCGCTGCGCCTGCTTCAGGATGTCGATCGCCTGGCGCGTGGCGTCGGGATGCGGCGGTTGCGGGTGATCCGGGCGGTAGGCCGCCGGCCGGTCGATCCCGGTCTGGAGCACCTTGCCGTTCATCAGGTCGCGCGGAATGTCGAGAAACACCGGCCCCTTGCGCCCGGTCATGGCCACGCGCATCGCGTGATGCAGCATTTCGGGCAGGCGCTCGGTCTTGTTCACCTGCAGCGACAGCTTGGTCACGGGCTTGAACATGCTGACCAGGTCGAGTTCCTGGAAGGCGTCCTTGTAGTAATTCCCGAACGCCGGGCCGCCGGAGATGACCACCACGGGCGAGTGCCCGACGTAGGCCGACGCGATGCCCGTGAGCAGGTTGGTCGCGCCCGGCCCGCTGGTGACCAGGCAGACTGCGGGGGTGCCGGTGACGCGCGCCAGGCCGTCGGCCATGAAAGCGGCGCCCTGCTCGTGGCGCACGTTGATGTACTCGATGCTCTTGTCGTCGTAGAGCACGTCCAGCACGTCGAGGAAGGTCGAGCCGACGATCCCGAAGATGTGCTTCACCTGCTCGGCCTTGATCAGTTCGATCACCGCCTTGCCGCTTGCGATTTCAGCCACCGTGTTGCCTCCCTTGATTATTCGTCCGTGACGCCATCCGGCCGCCGCTCACTTCGTCTTGCGCACGGCCGCGGGCGCGAACGCCACGCCGTCCTCGACGATGCGGCGGTTGAGCAGCCCGGCGCAGGCCGCGGAAAATTCCAGGTAGGGCGTCGGGACGCGGGCGAGGCGTCCGACGTCGATCACCGCGTTGATGATGGCGTCGAGCTCCAGTTCGCGCCCGAAGCGCACGTCCTGCAGCGTCGAGGACAGGATGCCCACGCGTTTCAGCACGTCGTCCATCATCTCCCGGGGCGTCATCTCCGGCGTGACGCCGACCGACGCCGCCACCGCCATCACCTCGTCCATGATCCGCCGCGCGACGGCCTGCGTCGGCGGATACTGCGCGATCTGCAGCGCCATGGACTGCGTGAGCGCGCCCAGCGGGTTGAACACGGCGTTCGACAGCAGTTTCCGCCACTTCGCCGCCCGGATGTTGTCCGTTATGAAAACCGGCCAGCCGGCCGGGTCGAACAGCGCCTTGATCGCCTGCACGCGCGGCGTGACGCGCCCGTCGAGCTCGCCGATGACGAGGCGGTCGGTGGGCTGGTCGGCGAGCCGGATGCGCCCCGGCTCCACCAGGTCGGCCGGCTTGTTCATGACGCCGCCGATGACGGCATCGATCGGGATGGTCTTCGCCAGCGTGCCGTCGGGGTCCACCGATTTCAGCTGCGAGCCGCGCAACGGCGAGTCCAGTTTCTCGAAATACCAGTACGGCAGTCCGTTCTGCCCGAGCAGGATCATGCCGTCCGTCGCCAGCAGGCTCACCATGTGCCTCGCGGCGCTTGCGATCTGGTGCGATTTCAGGCCGACCAGGATGAAGTCGTAAGGCGGCTTCTCCTCGCCCGGCCTGCACACGTTGACACGGATGGGATCCGGGCGCCCGTTCATCTTCCCTTCGAGGATCAGCCCCCGGCTCTTCATCGCATCGTGGTGCGCCCCGCGCGCGACCAGCGTCACGTCCGCGCCCGCCGCTGCGAGGATGCCGCCGGCAAACCCGCCGACCGCGCCCGCGCCGTAAATCAGTGTCCGCATTCGCTTTCCTTAATTTACCGCCAGGACATCGGCGACTCGTTATTTTCGCATGAAGAACGCCGGACATATCCAGCGCCGGGCCGTGTCAAGGCGTGGACTCGCAGCCGCTACGCGCTGTCCGGGGCGCCGGCCGCGGCGGCTGCCGGGGCGCCGCGGGATCAGAAGGACGCCCGTGACTTGAAGATCACCTGCGCGGAGCGGATGGCGGGATCGGAGTCGAGCGGGAACGCGAAATCGATGTGCAGCACGCGGCCGGAAGCCGAGCGGTCGCTGAAGATGCGCAGCCCGAAGCCGACGTTGCTCAGCCAGCCCGGATTGCCCGCGTTCGGGTTGTCGCCGCCCCAGGCACGGCCGTGGTCGAAGAACACCGCGCCGCCGACCCGGAACAGGCGGAACGGGTACCAATCAGTGTAATACCGCTGTTCCAGCGTCGCCAGCGCCCGCCGCGTTCCGCTCTGGTAGCGCTGCGGGTAGCCGCGCAGGCCGTTGTCGCCCCCGAGCAGCAGGTTGTCCGCGGCGTCGCCGTTGGCGACCGCGTCCGCCGCGACCGCGGCGTAGAACACGTTGCCGCTCGCCTGCCGGTGGTAATACTTCGCCTCTCCCCCGACCAGCTGGTGCTCGCCCCCGCCGCTGCCGTACTGGCCGCTGGCGTGCGCGCTGGCGAGCACCGTGTTGTTCGGCCCCAGCGTGAAACCATTGCTGCCGTTCGCCTTGTAGATCCACAGGTCGCGGGTGGAGCCGAGGCCGGTCAGCGCGCGACCGAGCTGCAGGCGCAGGTTCATCCCCATCTCCAGGTACTCCGTGCGCTCCACCCGGTCGAGGTTCTTCTCCTTGCGGAAATCGTCCTCCACCAGCTCGTAGCGCACGAACGGCGCCACCCATTTCTGGTCCTGCGGCAACGCGGGCGGCGGCGCCAGGCCCGGATCGCGGCGGTAGGCGTCGTCGCGATACTCGATGCCCACGGAATAGCGGCTCGCGAACCCGCCGACCAGGC
Source organism: uncultured Streptomycetaceae bacterium (assembly GCA_964433375.1). GTDB lineage: Bacteria > Pseudomonadota > Gammaproteobacteria > Burkholderiales > SG8-41 > SG8-41. The sequence continues at coordinate 2,830 of CAYSRR010000145.1, read as the reverse complement.
CGGGCGAGTAGCCGCCATAGATCTCGCCTTCCTCGGCCTGGTGACGATACTGGCCCGTGACCACCCCGCCGCTGAAGATCGAGTCGGTGCGCTCGTGCCGGGTCGCGCTGATGCCCGCGGCCCAGCGGGTATCCAGCGCGTAGAACGGCCGTTCCAGCTTGAAAAAATCGCGGTCGCCGTCGTTGAAATCGGCGCGGCGGTACTCGATCGCGGTCCGCCCGCCGAAGAGGTTGTCGTGGCCGATCGAGAACTCGTTGCCGTTGCGGTCCACCTCGTTCTCGCGGGCGAAGCCCACGAACGTCCCGGTCCCCAGCAGGTTCTGTTCCTTGAGCCCGATGCCGCTGGAATTGACGCCGCCCGCCCGCGTCAGCTTGACCGCGGGGTCGAGCGACCAGGAATCGCGCGTCGACACCTCGATGTCGACGATGCCATCGCGGTAGGCGACCGGCCGGATGCTGACTTCGTAGAGATACCGCTGCGCGCGCAGCAGGCGCTCGGTCTCCTCGAGCAGTTGCACCGAGACCGGCTCGCCGCTGCGGAACAGGAGGATGCTCCGCAGCAGGCCCTCGCGAGTAGGCAAATGGATGGCGTTGCCGAACCGGTAGAACAGGTTGTTCTCGCGCGGGTCCGCGAGGTCGAAAATGTTGGCGCTGCGAACCCGGATCTCCCCGATGACGGCGCCGGCCGCCTCGAGCTCCTTGAACGACGGGATGGCGCTCCGCCCGATGCCCTCCTGCGCCGCCGCCGGCGCGAGCGTCATGACCAGGCACGCGCACAGGCGGCCCAGTACCCGGGTCACTTGTAGCACCTGTCTGCGCAGACTCACCGGAAGATTATCCACCGCCCGCCCGGCCGGCGGGCCGGAAATTCAGTCTCCCTTGATCTGGCGCCCGGAACGCACGTCATCGATGAGCGCGGTGAAGGCCTGCAGGCTCAGCCGGGCCGTGTTGACGTAGGTTTCAGCGCCGGAATCGATCCATTTCGCGCCGTAACCGATGGCGGTATGGGCCAGTCGCACCCGTCCATCGAGCCATGGCCCGCCGCCGAGGCCGCCGACCACCGGCACTGAAACCGCTTTGACCACCACCGGCCCGGCGACCGGGCCGGAATGCCGGAAATCCAGCATGGCCGCGCCCGCTGCCTGGAGCTGTTTCGCCTCTTCGGCCAGTCGCCCGGCATCGGCGCGCTCGCCGTGGAACTCGGCAAACACCGGCACGCCGGCGCGCACGATCGCGCGCACCAGGTCGGGTTTGCCCAGGACCTTCACCATGTCGGCGCCGCCCTCCTTCGACAGCCGCAGCGCGGCCGCGACGGCGGCCTCCATGCCCGCGCCCACGGGTCCTTGCGGCACGTCGCAGCTCACCAGCGCGCGCTTCACGCCGCGGCGCACCGCCTTGCACGCGATGAGCAGCTCCTCGATCGTGACCTCCGTTTCGGTCGGCTGCCCCCACAGGTTGGCCCCCACGGAATCCCCGACGGAAACGAGGTCCACTCCGGCGCGATCGGCGATCTGCGCGGTGGGGTAATCGTAGGCGACCACGCCGACGATCTTGCGGCCCTCGCGCTTCATCTGCGCGAGCGCCGCGACGGTTACCCTCTCCACTTCAGGCGCGGCCCGCCAGCCCGCGCGCCTTGTCCAGCGTCGCGAAGCTGCGCGGCGCGCTGCACATCAGGTAACGGTAGCCTTCCTTGATGATGCGCTCGGCGTTCGCGGCCTCGACGTGCGGATGGCCGACGACGACGTTGTGCTTCTTGCAGGTGGCGACGACCTGCGCCATCGCGTCGAGCACGGTCTTGTGCTCGTACTGGCGCGGGAGCCCCAGCTCCTGGGAAAGATCGCCCTCGCCGATCAGGATGGCTCCGATGCCCGGCACGTTCTTCAGCATGTCGTCGAGGTTGGCGATGCCGGCCGTGTCCTCGATCATGAGGATGACGAAAATCTCGCCCTGGGGGTTCAGCGGCCACACGTCGGCGCGCTCGTAGTACTCCTGCTGCGTCACGCCCCAGTAGCGCGCGGCCTGCGTCGGCCCGTCGCCGCGGATGCCGGCCGGCTCGTAGAGCGGTTTGCTCTTCAGGCGCGGGTAGCGGCAGGCCGCGACCGCGTTGTAGGCCTCCTCCACCGTGCTGACGTGCGGCCAGATGACGCCGTAATAGCCCAGGTCGAGCGCCTGCTTGGCGAAGAACTGGTTCATCTCGTTGCCGTTGGGCGGGATGCGCACCGTCGGCGTCAGCGCGGGCGCCACCGAGCCTGCCTTCGCGATCTGCGCGCGATTGAGCAGGTACTGCAGGCAATCGCGCAGCACGCGGATGTCCCAGGCATTGTGCTCGCCCTCGAACACGACGCCGTCGTACTTCGACGCCTGCACCGCGATGGCCGACTCGACGTCGGGCGGCAGGAAGGTGGTGAACGCGTGCTGGCCGGATTCGAGCGCGCGGATGATGCCGTTCAGACGGGGCAATGCCATGGAGTCCTCTTGTCGATTGTTGCTGAAAAATGATGGGATCGGGTCGGGCGATCAGGAAACAGTGTCGAGGATTGAGTGTCGAGGGAAAAACGCCCGCCACTCGACACCCGACACCCGTCCCTCGTCACGCTTTCCCGGGCTTGCCGCGCTTCGCCAGCAGCTTGTCGAGCCGCGGGTAGACGCGACGGGCGTTGCCCTCGAACACCTTGTAGCGGTCCTGTTCCGACAGCCCCTTCAACTGGTCGACGTAGCGCTTGGTATCGTCGTAGTGGTGGCCGGTATCGGGATCGACGCCCCGCACCGCGCCGATCATCTCGGAAGCGAACAGGATGTTGTCCACCGGGATCACCTTGGCGTGCAGTTCC
>CAYSRR010000144.1:0-7597 GCA_964433375.1 uncultured Streptomycetaceae bacterium | reverse complement strand
GTACTGGCCAAGCTCCAACTTGATACCCCGCTGCTTGCGGCGGGGCGGTTCATTCGGAAGTTCACTATACGTTAACTCATAAAACGAAAAGCCGGCGTTGCCGGCTTTTTACTTGATCCTGCCTTCGTCTTATTCCTTGACGGGGAAGGGAGCAGAGGGTGGGGGTGACGGTGTTTTCCCTCATCCCTCATCCCTCCGCCCTCACTTGACCGCGAGGTCAAGTATGCCGGCCTTCGGCGTGAAGCCCAGCCCTGGCGCGGTCGGCAGGGAGACCCAGCCTTTCACGGGTTTCGGGGTGTTGTCGAACAGCGCTTCGGCGATGGCCCAGCCGCCGAGGTGGAACTCGACGCGCCCGCCGTTGGGCACGCCGGCATGGAGGTGCATGTTGAGGTGCGGGAAGTTGCCGCCCATTTCGAGCTGGAGGTTGAAGGCCTGCGCCAGGCCCGCCGCGTGCAGCCCGCCGGTGAATCCGCCGATGTCGCGCACGTTGGGCTGGCAGATGTCGATGGACTCGTTGAGGAAGTACTCGCGCAGGTACGACAGGTCGTAGGTGCCGCTGCTGCCGGCGGCGATCGGGATGGTGGTTTCGCGGCGCAGTTGCGCCATCAGGCGCGGGTCGCCCTTGGTGACCGGGTCCTCGAACCAGGCGAGGTTGCAGTCCTCCACGCTCTTCGCGATGCGGACCGCCTGCGGCAGCCGGGCGTTCTTGTTGGCGTCCACCATCAGCGTCGCCTTGTCGCCGAGCCGGTCGCGCACGTGGCGGATGCGCGCGATGTCCTCGAGGATGTCGTCGTCGGTCGGCTCGCCGTACATGTGCGCGGTCGGGTTGGCACTCGCGGCGATCGCCATCTTGAGCTGGGTGTGGCCGTCGGCCATCAGCTGCTTCGCCGTCTCCACCAGCTCTTCCCTGCTGTAGCGCGGCAGGCCCCAGGTGATGTAGATCGGGCATTTCTCGCGCGCGCCGCCCAGCAGCTTCCAGATCGGCTGCTTCAGCGCCTTGCCGCGGACGTCCCACAGCGCGACGTCGATCAGGCTGGCCGCGCACGACCAGGTGCCCATGTAGTGCTTGTTGGAGAGCTGCACGAACAGGCTGGTGCGCACCGCCTCCGGCCGCATCGCGTCCATGCCGGCGATCAGCGGCCCCGCCTCGCGGTTGATGAAGTCGGCGATGCTGAAGCGCAGCGGGTAGGCCGAGAAGGCGTGGCCCTTCAGCCCGTCGTCGGTCTCGACCTCGACGAAGGTCACCAGCGCGTGCTGCGTGTCCTTGATCAGCGGGAAGCGGTACGGCACGCGCAGCGTGTGCGCCGTGGTGCGGGCGATGTTCATGGGCATCCTTAAAGTGTCGAGTGTCGGGTGTCGAGGGTCGAGTGTCGGGGGTCGAGGGGAGGCGAGTGTCGAGGGGATTACTTTTTTCTCATCGTCACGATTGAAGCGGTGAGGATTCCGATTATTTCATCAAGCAATTGGACTCGTTCCCTGATCAATTGGGGCGCCAGCCAGTGTTTCATCCGGATGTAGCGTCCGCGAGTCTCGCGGGCGGACCCTCGCGCGATATCGAGGAACCGTATGTATTCGACCCGGCTTAGCCTGCCGTAACCCTCTTCAATGTTGGCGCATATGGAATCCGCGCTGTTGATCTGTTGCGCGACCAAGCGATAGCAAAGAGGGTTGCCCTTCAACGTATTCATGTCAGCCACAACCAAGTCAAACAGCCGGTTGGCTTTCTGATACGCCCCGAACTGCTCGAGCCCACTCTGGCTCATCGAGATACTCCGAGTTGTTCACTCGACACCCGACACCCGACACCCGACACCCGACACTCGCCCCTCTCGCCTCGGCAGCGCCCACACTACGGACTTGGGCGGGCGCCGCGACCGGGCGCTACACTATATCCGATGAAGATCACAAAAGTCGAAACCCTGGTCATCAACATGCCGATGCTGATCGAGGGCACGGTGATGCCGAAGCAGGGCGGGCGCGCCCGCACCAGCATGGACACGCTGCTGGTGCGCGTGGACACCGACGAAGGCGTCAGCGGCTGGGGCGAGGGCTTCGGCCACCGCATTTTCACCGCGACGAAGGCGGCGATCGATTCCTTTATCGGCCCGATGTGCGTGGGGCGCGATCCCACGGCGATCGGTGCGCTGTTCGGCGAGATGGAGCGCAACCTCGCCGGCGTCGGCCGCAACGGCCCGGCGATGTACGCGCTGTCGGCGATCGACATCGCGCTGTGGGACATCGCCGGCAAGCTTGCGAAGTTGCCGCTCTACCGCCTGCTCGGCGGCTCGCCGCGGACGAAGCTGCCCGCTTACGCGAGCCTGCTGCGCTACGGCGAGCCGGCGGCCGTCACGCAGTATGTCGAGCGCGCGCTGAAGCGCGGCTACAAGCACATCAAGCTGCACGAGATCACGGTGCCGCCGATCAAGGCCGCGCGCGATGCCGCCGGTCCCGGTATCCCGATCATGGTGGACTGCAACTGCCCGTGGACCGTGTCCGAGGCGGTCGCGATGGCGCGCAGGCTTGCACCGCTCGATCTCAAGTGGCTGGAGGAGCCGGTGTGGCCGCCGGAAGACCACGCGGGCCTCGCGCGCGTGCAGTCCGAGGGCGGCATCCCGACCGCGGCCGGCGAGAACGCGATGCTGCCCGAGTTCCGCGGCATGCTGGAGAAGGGCGCGATCACCTACGCGCAGCCGAGCGTCACCAAGGTGGGCGGCGTCACCGGCCTGCGCCGGGTGGCGGCCCTCGCCGAGGCGCACGGCGTCGAGGTGGTGCCGCACTCCGCGTACTTCGGGCCGGGGCTGCTCGCGTCCATCCACTGCATCGCCGCGCTGCCGCGGGAAGGGCTGGTCGAGCGCTACGACGCCGATTTCGCGGTGAACCCGCTGCACGATGCCATCCACCCGGACAAGGACGGCGACATGGCCGTGCCCCAGGGGCCGGGGCTCGGCGTCGAGTTGGATATGGCGGTGGTGGAAAAGCTGCGCGTGCGCTGAACTGCTGCGATAGACAGGATCAACAGAACTTGCTTATCGAAAATCACAAACCCGTCAACCCCGTTAATAGACAGGATTTACAAGATTTACATGATTAGATCGAAAAACACATCCACCCAAATCTCGGCAGGTTCTGATTCTGATTCGTTTTAATCGATTCTCCGGGTCCAATTCCCCGCCGCTTGCGGTGAGTGTACTGGCCAAGCTCCAACTTGATACCCCGCTGCTTGCGGCGGGGCGGTTCATTGGTGTTGACAGGTTTTCGAACCGTTTTTAATCCTGTCTATTGATGGTTGTAGCGGGTTTTGACTTTCGAAGAAATTCTTTGAATCCTGTCGATTTACGGTTCACCGGGTGAAGGTGCTGCAGAACCCCGGGTGACCCTGCCACAACTGGTTCACCACGCGGCCGCTCTTGAAGGTGAGAGTGCGCTCGCAGTGCTGATATTCGCCGCCGCCCATGCCCGGCAGGGGAATGGAAGCGCCGATGCCGCCCCCGCCGGAGCCGCCGTACACGCCGACCGACGCGGGGTAACCGCCGCCGCCCCGCTCGGACGCCCAGGTATAGACCTGCGACCCGTCCGACAGGGAGGTCTGGCGCGCAGGCACGCCCCACGACGACACCACCTCGTCGTAGCTCGCTCCCTGCCAGGTGGTCTTCGCCCTGTCCATGTCGGCCATCGTCGCGCAGCCCGCGAGCCATGCGGCGAGCAGTCCCGCGACGCCGGAGCGTCCTAACGACCTGTTCATGATTATGGTTCCTGTAACACCCACTTGCCGCCGGAAACCCGGAAGATAGACAGCAAACCGTTCTTCAGGTTGCCGTCGGCGTCGAATTCGATGTCGGCGGTGAGGCCGGGATAGCGGATTTCGCGCAGCGCGGGCAGGTATTTCGCCGGCTCACTCGACCCGGCCTGCTGCATTGCCGTGGCGAGCACCATCACCGCGTCGTAGAAGTAGGGGGCGTAGAGGCCGATGGCCTGCTGGTTGCGCCGGCGATAGCGTTCGGCGAACGCCTGGCCCAGGGGGCGCCGCGAGAGGGCCGCGCCCGGCGTCGAGGCGTAATGTCCCTCGGCGGCCGCGCCGGCCAGCTCGATGAATTTCGCCGTGTTGATCGTCTCTCCTCCCAGCAGCGGCGCCCGCAGGCCGAGGTTGCGCATCTGGCGCGCCAGCGGCCCGGCCTGCGCGTCGTAGCCGGCGAAGAATACGGCTTCCGGGGCGACGGACCGCAGCGAGGTGAGGATGGCGCGGAAATCGAATTCCTTATCGGTGGTGTAATCGCGCTTCACCACCTCGCCGCCCGCCGTCTTCACCGCGTCGGCGAACGCGTCCGCGAGTCCCTGACCGTAGGCGGTGCGGTCGTCGATGACGGCGAGGCGCTTCAGCCCGAGCGGCCCGGTGGCGTAGCGGCCCAGCGCCGCACCCTGCTGGCCGTCGTCGGCCATCATGCGAAAGGCGGTGCGGTGGCCCTGGCGCGTGTAGCGCACCGCGGTGGACACCGACAGTTGCGGGATGCCCGCGTCGGCGTAGATCTTCGACGCCGGGATGCTCACGCCGGAATTGAAGTGGCCGGCCACGCCGCGCACGCCGGCGTCGACGAGCCGCTGCGCGACCACCGTGCCGGTGCGCGGGTCGGCCTGGTCGTCCTCGACCACGAGCTCGAAGCGCACGACGCGCCCGCGGATGCGGTGCTTGCGCGCGTTCAGGTCCTCGATCGCCATGCGCGCGCCGTTCAGGTTGTCCTGGCCGTAGTGCGCCTGCGGGCCGGTCAGCGGCGAGGCGAAGCCGATCTTCACCGTTTCGGCGGGTTGTGCTGACAGCGGCGCTGCGAAGAACGCGGCGCAAAGCATCAGTACGCCGCGTCCCGCCGTGAGTGACGGGATACGGGGGATGTAAAGGATTTTCATGCTTTCGCCAGCTTAATGGGTAGGCGCTGGAATATCCATATGACCAAATCGTAGCCGGTGCCGCGCCTTGGGGCGTAAACTGACTACCCCTCACGCGAGAGGAAAGGAGCAACCATCATGGCACTGCGCATCGGAAGCAAGGTCCCCGATTTCACCGCGGAAACCACCCAGGGCACGATCCGCTTTCACGAGTGGCTCGCCGACAGCTGGGGCGTGCTGTTTTCGCATCCCAAGGATTTCACCCCGGTCTGCACCACCGAGCTGGGCACCATGGCCGGCCTGCATTCGGAGTTCTCGAAGCGCAACACGAAGATCATCGGGCTCAGCGTCGACCCGGTGGACGACCACAAGCGCTGGTCGGTGGACATCAAGGACGTGACCGGCCACGCGCCGAACTACCCGATGATCGGCGACCCGAAGCTCGAGGTCGCCAAGCTCTACGACATGCTGCCGGAGAGCGCGGGCGACACGGCGCAGGGGCGCACGGCCGCGGACAACCTGACCGTGCGCACGGTCTTCATCATCGGCCCGGACAAGCTCGTCAAGGCGATGCTGATCTACCCGATGACCGCCGGGCGCAATTTCGACGAGGTGCTGCGCATCATCGACTCGCTGCAGCTGACGGCGAAGCACAAGGTCGCCACGCCCGCGAACTGGAAGCAGGGCGGGGACGTCATCATCACCGGCGCCGTGTCGGACGAGGACGCGAAAAAGGCCTTCCCGGGCGGATGGAAAACGCCGAAGCCGTACTTGCGGATCGTGCCCCAGCCCAAATAGCGTTAAATCCGGACGCCCCCGGCGCCGGTTTAACTCTTCGCGTTCGAGCGGACGGCCCACCGCCGCTCAACGCTCGGAGCCGTTGAGAAACTCCGCTGCGGCGGGGCTTTTTATCCCATGGTGGTCTGTCCCCTGTAACCTTCGACCGGGCGGACGTCGAGTTCGGATACACTTCGATCGGGAGGACGATCCATGAACCTGAACCGGTGCTACAACATCTTCGATCTGCGCGAGGCGGCCCAGCGCCGCCTGCCCAGGGGGATCTTCGAGTACGTCGACAAGGGCACCGAGGACGGCATTTCGCTCGAGGAGAACCGCGCGGCGTTCCAGCGCATCAAGCTGCGCACGCGCTTTCTCAACGACTGGTCGAAGCGCGACCTGGGCGCCGAGATCTTCGGCAAGCGCATTGAGCTGCCCTTCGGGATCGCTCCCACGGGCAGCGCCGGGCTGATGTGGTACCAGGGCGAGGTGGAGCTTGCGCGGGCGGCCGCCGCGGCGGGCATTCCCTTCACGCTCGCGACGGGCGCGCTCACTTCCATGGAAGAAGTCAGCGAGAAAGTGCCCGATGCGCGCAAGTGGTTCCAGCTTTACCCGTGGGAGGACGAGGCGGGCAACTACGAGATGGTCGCGCGCGCGCGTGACCTGGGCTGGGAAGCCCTGGTGATCACGATCGACCACGCGCCGGGTCGCGGGCGCGAGCACAACGAGCGCAACGGTTTTTCCTTCCCGTTCCGGCCCAACGTGACGGCGGCGGTGGACATGATGATGCATCCCGGCTGGCTGTGGCGCGTGATGCGCCGGTACCTCGTGAACGAAGGCCTGCCCGCGAACGCGAATTTTCCCGATCGCTATCGCCATACCATCCTCGACGGCAAGACGCGCACGCGTCCGAAGCGCTTCACGGCGATGACCTGGGAGCACATCCGGAAATTCCGCGACTTCTGGCCGCGCAAGCTCATCGTCAAGAGCATCTTGAGCGGCGACCAGGCGCGGGCCGCAGTCGACGCGGGCGCCGATGCCGTGGTCGTCTCGAATCACGGCGGGCGCGCCTTCGACAGCGCCGTGGCGACGATAGACATCCTCCCGGAGATCGTGGAGGCGGTCGGCGACCGCTGCACCGTCATCCTCGACAGCGGCATCCGCCGCGGCAGCGACATCGTCAAGGCGCTGGCGCTGGGCGCGAAGATGGTGCTGGTCGGCAGGGCGACGCTTTACGGCACCGCGTGCGGCGGGCAGGCGGGCGCCGCGCGGGCGATCAAGATACTGTCGGACGAGATGGAGCGGTCCTTCGGCTACGTGGGCGTGCGGCGGGTCTCCGAGATCGGTCCGCACATCTTTGCGCATCACGTTCCCGCGCCGGACCAGGCCGGCCGCCCAGCGGCGGTGCCAGGCCCGCGCCGCGCGGCGGTATCGTAGGCCTGGTGGTCCTGGCGCGCGCTTTTCACGCCGGACTTGAGCGACGCTGTTGTATGATTGCGCCCTTTCAGCGCAATTACCCATGGCCCAATACGTCTACACCATGCGCCGGGTCGGCAAAGTCGTGCCGCCCAAGCGCGTCATCCTCAAGGACATCTCGCTCTCCTTTTTTCCCGGCGCCAAGATCGGCGTGCTCGGGCTGAACGGCGCCGGCAAGTCGAGCCTGCTGAAGATCATGGCGGGCGTGGACACCAGCTTCGAGGGCGAGGCGGTGCCGATGCCGAACATGAAGGTGGGCTTCCTGCCGCAGGAGCCGCAGCTCGACGCCGGCAAGACCGTGCGCGAGACGGTGGAAGAGGGCATGGGCGAGGTGACGGAGGCGAAGAAGAAGCTCGAGGAGATCTACGCCGCCTATTCCGAGGAGAACGCGGACTTCGACAAGCTCGCGGCCGAGCAGAGCAAGTACGAGGCGCTCGTCGCGGCGGCCGGCGGCGGCGAGACCGAC
>CAYSRR010000143.1:0-7599 GCA_964433375.1 uncultured Streptomycetaceae bacterium | reverse complement strand
ATCGATTCGGCGCACAAGCTCGCGATCATGGCAGCGATCGGCTTCGGCATCCCGATGCAGTTCAAATCGGCCTATACCGAGGGTATTTCCCAGCTGGCCGGAGAGGACATCCGCTACGCGGAAGAGCTGGGCTATCGCATCAAGCTGCTCGGCATCACCCGGCGCCGGCCGAAGGGCATCGAACTGCGCGTGCATCCCACCCTGATACCCGGCCGACGGCTGATCGCCAACGTCGAGGGCGTGATGAACGCGATCCTGGTCAAGGGCGACGCGGTGGGGCAGACCATGTTCTACGGCGCGGGCGCGGGCGCCGAGCCCACCGCTTCGGCGGTGGTGGCCGACCTGGTGGACGTCGCGCGCATGATGACCGCGGACCCGGAGCACCGCGTGCCGCATCTTGCGTTTCAGCCGGATCGCCTCTCGGACGCGCCGATCCTGCCGATGGGCGAGGTCGAGTCGGCGTATTACCTGCGATTGCGCGTGCTCGACAAGCCGGGCGTGCTGGCGGAGATCACCCGCATCCTGGCGAACCTGCAGATTTCGATCGATGCGATGGTGCAGAAGGAGCCGAAGGCGGGCGAAGAGCAGGCCGACATCATCATGCTCACGCACGTCACGCTCGAGGAAAGCGTGAACAACGCGATCGCGAAGATCGAGGGGCTGCCGGTCGTCGTCGGGAAAGTCATTCGTATCCGCATGGAACAATTCAATTAGGCGATTCCGCTCTGGCGCGGGTTTTCGCATCGACAATGGCACACTACACCGGGCTAATCGAGAAATACCGGGATCGCCTTCCGGTAGGGCCTGATTCCCGTTTGATTTCCCTCGGTGAGGGCGCGACGAAGCTGATCGAGCTGAAGAACCTGCCGGCACTGGTGCGGAAGAAAGTCCGCATCTTCGCCAAGTTCGAGGGGCTGAATCCCACCGGCTCGTTCAAGGACCGCGGCATGACCATGGCGGTGACGCGGGCGGTGGAAGAGGGCGCGCGAGCGATCATCTGCGCGTCGACCGGCAACACGTCGGCGTCCGCGGCCGCCTATGCCGCGCGCGCCGGCATCGCCTGCTTCGTGCTGATCCCGGAGGGCAAGATCGCGCTCGGCAAGCTGTCGCAGGCGATGATGCACGGCTCGACCGTGCTGCAGATTCGCGGCAACTTCGACGACGGCATGCGCCTGGTGCAGGAAGTGGCGAAGACCACGCCGGTCAATATCGTCAACTCCATCAATCCCTACCGCATCCAGGGACAGAAGACGATCGCCTTCGAGATCATCGAGGAGCTGGGCGGGGCGCCCGACTACCATGCGCTGCCGGTCGGCAACGCCGGCAACATCACCGCTCACTGGATCGGCTATTCCGAATCGGCCGGCGAGCCCACGAAGGCGCTGAAGGCGGACCCCGGCATGCGCCAGTACGCGAAAAAGAAGACCGCGTCGAACCGGCCGATCATGCTGGGCTACCAGGCCGCCGGGTCCGCTCCCATCGTGCGCGGCCGCGTCGTCGAGAACCCGGAGACCGTCGCCACCGCCATCCGTATCGGCAACCCGGTGTCGTGGGAGCAGGCGCTCGCCGCAAGCAGGGAGTCGGGCGGCTGGTTCGCGGAATGCACCGACGAAGAAATCCTGCACGTGCAGAAGCTGCTGGCGCGGGCCGAAGGCATATTCTGCGAGCCGGCGTCGGCGATCTCGCTCGCGGGCCTGCTGAAGGACCTCGAACTGGGCAAGGTGGGCGAGGGCAGCACCATCGTCTGCACGCTGACCGGCCACGGCCTGAAAGACCCCGATGTCGCCATCGCGCAGAGCGCGAAGCCGGTGACGGTGGATGCGGAGCTGAAGGCGATCGAGGACGTCATTCGCCAAAACCTGCCCAAGAGCTAGCCGGCCCCGGCGCGAAGAACATGTTGACCGACCGACTTCGCTGGCTGACCACGCCCGACAGCAGCCGCTGGAAGCCCATGCTGGCCGGCCTGGGATTGTCCGCGGCGGGTGCGGGGGCGGCGGTGCTGCTCAAGTCCTACGACCTGCTCGCCATGCTCATGACGGTTTTCGTGTTCGGCGCCTGGTGCATGGGCGCGTGTGCCATGATCGGTTTCGTGCGCTGGTACTTCGCGACCGAAGTCCAGCAGATGAAGAAGAACACGGACGCGAAGGACGGGGAATAGCAGCTACTGGTGGATTTCCCGCAGAGCCGGATGCCCGAACTCGCCTTTCAATTGTCGCTGATGGCCGTCGAGGCCGCATTCGCCGCGGCGGTGCTGCTCGCGCTGTTCCGGGTGCGGCGGATCATCGGGCTGGCCGCGCTCTACACCACGGTCGGCGTGTTCTATTACCTCGCGACGCTGGTCGCCGCGACCACCTTCGTCAAGGTGGCGCCGGGGCTGATGATGAGCCCGGGCTCGGTGGCGCTGTTCCCGGCGATGTTGTTCGCGGTGCTGCTCGTCTACATACGCGAGGATGCCAACGAGGCGCGCGGCATGATTTATGGCCTGCTGGTGGCCAACATCGCCGCGAGCCTGCTCGGCGTGCTCGTCAGCCAGAACCTGAAGAGCCCGCTCGCGGTGAACCCCCTCGGGCTGCCGCCCGAGCTGTTCGTGCAGTCGCCGCGCCTGTTCGTCGCCGGCCTGGTCGCGTTGTTCGTCGACACCATTCTCATCATCCTGACCTTCGAGCTCGTGTCGCGCGTCGTGAAGCCCCTGTTTTTCAGGATCTGGATCTCGCTCGCCCTCGTGCTCGCCATCGACACGCTGCTGTTCGTCACCGGCGGTTTCGCCGAGCATCCGGCTTACCGCGAGATCCTGCTGTCGGGCGTCTTCGGCAAGACTGCGGCGGCGGTGATTTACGCGGCGGCGCTGACGCTGTACCTGTCGCGCGCGGCGCTCGCCGACCCCCAGACTACCGATGGCGGCCGGCCGGCCCTCGGCGACCTGTTCCAGGTGCTGACCTACCGGCAGAAGTACGAGGCGTTGCGCGTGCAGGTCACGCGCGATTCGCTGACGGGCATCCACAATCGGGGTTTTTTCGACGACATGCTGCGCACGCAGATGGCGGCGGCGCGCCGCAACGGCGCGCGGCTGACCCTGATGATGGCGGACGTCGACGGCTTCAAGCGGATCAATGACACGCACGGGCATGCCGAGGGCGACCGCACGCTGCGGGTCATCGCCCGCGCGCTGGTGCGCGTCGCGCGCGCTTCCGACATCGTGTGCCGCTACGGCGGCGAGGAGTTCGCCCTCATCCTGCCCGGCACGGCGATCGAGGCCGCCGCGCAGCTCGCGGGCCGCATCCGCGAGGAGGTGCCCGCTGCGTGCTCGCGCGAGCAGCTCGCCGGCGGCACGCGAGTCACGGTCACCATCGGGCTCGCGGTATTCCCGGAGGACGGCACGGAGATCGATGAGTTGCTGCGTGCGGCAGACCGGCGGCTCTATCGCGGCAAGGACGAGGGGCGCGACCGGGTGGTATCGACTTGATTCTGAAAAGCTCTGACACGAAGGACACCAAGGACACAAAGAAATACAAATATTTTTTTGTATTGTTCCTTTGTGTCGAGGCTTTACAGCCGTTTACTTAAGAGTGGCCGCGATTTTCCGGATCTCGGCCGGCGAGCGCTCGCCGGCGAGCGGCTGGCGCGGAACCAGATGGCGGCCCATCGCGAGCGAGCCGATCAGCACCGGTTCGTAGCCGATGTCGCGGATGAGCCCCGACGCAACCGCGATCGCCTTCGCATCGTCGCCCGCCATCGGCATGCCGTAGCGTCCCGCGCTCTTCGCGGCTTCCGCCATCCGCATGTAGCCGACGGCGTTGAAGGCGCGGACGATGCGCGCTTCCGGCAGCAGCTCCGCCGAGGCAAGCCCGGCGCCTTTTTCCTGGGCCCATTTGCCGACCTCGCCGTCGCGCTCGAGAAACGGGTTGCAGGTGTCGATCACCACCTTGCCCTTGAGCAGGGCGCCGAGGTCCTTGCCTACCGCCGGCAGCGCGTGGTACGGCACCGAGATCAGCAGCACCTCGCCGAACGCGGCGGCTTCGCGCGGCGTGCCGGCGCGGGCGTTCGGCCCGATGCGCGCGGCCAGCGCCTTGTCGTGCGCGAGATCGAGGGACGAGAGCATGACCGTATGACCGGTTTTCGCCCAGACCTCGCCGAGCGTGCCGCCGACCCGGCCGGAGCCGACGATGCCGATCCGCATTTTCCCGGGAGCGGCGCTCGCGGCGCGGGCAACGGAGGGCAGGGCGCCCAGGGCCAGCGTTGCAGCGGCGGCGTGGATGAATTTCCGGCGGGTGGTTTTCATGGCGTCTCCGTGTCTTTGTCGCATGAGGCGATGTAAATCTTACACTGACCCTGGTTACCACGTCCGAGACGTAGTACTTGAGACAGTTATGCCGCTACCCGGGCCAGGGCCCGGTCTGTGGGGCAAAGACGACGATGCGATCCAGCAGTTCCTTGGGGCAACGGTCCTTCAGAATACGGCGGACTTCCTCGGGGGAATAGATCTGGCTGAAGTGCATCAGCACGAGCGCCTCGTTCCGGAAATGCCCAGCCTGCTCCAATATCTCGTCGAGGTGGATGTGGCCCTTCTCCCGGGCATCCTGGCGACTCTTCCTGTCGTCGAGGAAACTGCATTCCAGGATCAGCACGCGGCTCTCGAACAGCTCCGGATGCTCGTCGAGCACATCAACAAGCGTATCCGTGGCGTAAGCCACCTCGAGACGCTCCTCGGAGAAAAACAGATCCTCGCCGGCGAAGCGGCGGGCGCGGATATCGGCAGGGGCGAGCGAGTGGAACTCCTGACGCAGCTTCTGGACGCGTCGAAAGACTGCGTACCCGAGCGACGGGATGGTATGCCGGGTGCGAAAACTGCGGACCACCAGGTCCCCGGAGAGCACGTGTTCTTCCCCCGGACCGAGGGGAACATAGGGCACCTCGATGGGACGCCGCTGCGTCCGGGCGAACGCCTCCATCGCCAGGACCACGTCCTCGTGGTTCTCGCGCGGGAGCAGCACCTCTGGGGCCGGCATGTGGGCGAGTCCGCGCATCCCGATGAGCGCTGCCAGCGCGCCCATGTGGTCGGCATGGGCATGGCTGATCAGGAGGTGGCGCGCGCCGACAAAGGAGCGCGGCGCCGCACCCGCGTCGAAAATGACGTCGAGCTCCTTCACCAGCAGGCTGGTGTAAACCCCGCCCAGGGAAATGCCGGTGATGGTGTAGGGGCCGGCGGTGACGGTGGTGAGCATCGGTCAGGCTTGACGGTGGCGATCGTGACTCGTCTTCTGCGCGTTTTTCGATGGTTGAGGTTCTTGGCGGCTAATTCAGCTTTCAAACCGCATCGAGAAATCCACCGCCTTCACGTCCTTCGTCAGCGTACCGCTCGATATCCGGTGCACACCGGTTTCCGCGATAGAGCGCACATTCTCCAGTGTAATCCCGCCTGACGCTTCCAGTTCCGCGCGGCTGCCGGCGATCTTTACCGCCTCGGCCATCGTCTCGACGCTCATGTTGTCGAGGAGAATCATCGTTGAGCCGGCGTCGAGGGCTTCGCGCAACTGATCGAGGGTCTCGACTTCGATCTGCACCCATACGCCCGGTTTGGCGGCTTTCTTCGCCTGAACGAGCGCCTGGCGGATGCCGCCGGCCGCGGCGATGTGGTTTTCCTTGATCAGCATGGCGTCGTAGAGGCCCATGCGGTGATTGGCGCCGCCGCCGGTGCGGACCGCATACTTCTGGGCGTAACGTAAGCCGGGTAAGGTCTTGCGTGTGTCCACGATCTTCGCCCGGGTTCCCGCAGCGGCGTCCACGAGACGCCGTGTTACCGTCGCGACGGCGGACAGCGTCTGGAGAAAGTTGATGCCGCTGCGCTCGGCCGCAAGCAGCGCGCGCGCTTCACCCTTGACCGTGCAAACCCGGGTCCCGGCGGCGACTTTCGCGCCTTCCTTCACCAGCCAGGTGATGGTGGCGCTCGCATCCAGCTTGCGGAAGCAGGCGTCGAACCAGGGCTGGCCGCAGACCACGGCGTCCTGCCGGCAGGTGACGTGGGCCACGGCCGGCTTGCCGGCGGGGGTGAGCGGGGCGGTGGCGTCGCCATCGCCCACGTCCTCGGCCAGAGCGGCGGCCACGTTGCGCTCGATCTCGGATGCCAAATCCACCGATTTCCTCTATAGTTGAAAGACTAATGAAACCGCCGATGAACGCCGATACACGCCGATAAATACAATACCAAAATAGAATTGGCAGGGTTCACAGAATCGGGCTTTTTGCAGAGACTATCTGGGTGCGCGGAGTGGCCCTGAGTTAAAGCTGGTTTTTGATCGGCGTTTATCGGCGTTCATCGGCGGCTGATAATGTAGTTCGATTTTAGCGTAACAGGGGGAAGCGGAATGGAGGGCATGCTAAGCGTCGTTTCCTATGGTCTCGGCACGATCGTCGGTTTCGTGCTGATCGGCGGTCTGATCGTTCTCATCCTGCACGACATCACCCAGAAGAAGCACACCGTCCTGCGCAATTACCCGGTCGTCGGGCACCTGCGCTTCTTCTTCGAGGACCTGGGCGAGTATTTCCGGCAGTATTTCTTCTCGGGCGACCGCAGCGAGATGCCGTTCAACCGCGCCACCCGCGGCTGGGTCTACAAGGTGGCGAAGGACGAAGGCGGCATCATCGGCTTCGGCTCGACCAACGACCTGCGCGAGCCGGGCTCGATCATCTTCGTCAACCACCCGTTCCCGGTTCTGGAAGAGGACCGTCTGCAGACGCCGTCGCTGATCATCGGCGATGGCTACTGCAAGCACCCGTTCGAGGGGCGCTCGCTCACCAATATCAGCGGCATGAGCTTCGGCGCCATCTCGGCGCCGGCGGTGCGCGCGCTGTCGCGCGGCGCCAGGGAGGCCGGCTGCTGGATGGATACCGGCGAGGGCGGCCTGTCGCCGTACCACATCGAGGGCGGCTGCGACATCATCATGCAGATGGGCACCGCCAAGTACGGCATGCGCAATGCCGACGGCACCCTGTCGGCGGAACGCCTGAAGGAACTATCGCATCACGTGAAGGCGTTCGAGATCAAGCTGTCGCAGGGCGCGAAGCCGGGCAAGGGCGGCGTGCTGCCCGGGGGCAAGGTGACCGAGGAGATCGCGCGGATTCGCGGCATACCCATGGGCGTCGATTCGATCAGCCCCAACCGCCACTACGACATCGCCAACATGGACGAACTGCTCGACAAGGTGGCTTACGTCCGCGAGCTGACCGGACGGCCGGTCGGCGTGAAGACCGCGATCGGCGGCTGGGAATTCATCAACGAGCTGTGCGACGCGGTATTGCGCCGGGGCAAGGAGTACGCGCCGGATTTCCTGGCCATCGACGGAGGCGAGGGCGGCAGCGGCGCGGCGCCGCAGACCCTGTTCGACCATGTGTCGCTGCCGATCGCCGAAGCGCTGCCGCGCGTCGTCGATTCCCTGATCCAGTCCGACCTGAAAGGCCGCATCCGCGTGATCGCGGCGGGCAAGCTCGTCACTTCGGCGCGGGCGGCATGGGCGCTGTGCGTCGGCGCGGACTTCGTCAATACCGCGCGCGGCGTCATGTTCTCGCTGGGCTGCATCCAGGCGCTGCGCTGCCACCAGAACA
>CAYSRR010000142.1:0-7708 GCA_964433375.1 uncultured Streptomycetaceae bacterium | reverse complement strand
CAGCGCCGCTTCCGCTTCCTCCACCGCCTCCTCGTCCGCGACCGGCGGGGTCGCGTCCGACATCAGCAGCGTCTCGGCGTCCGGGGCCTCGTCGTAGACCTGGATGCCCATGTCGTTGATCATGCCGATGATGTTCTCGATCAACTCGGCATCGAGCATGTCGTCGGGCAGGTGGTCGTTGATCTCGGCATAGGTGAGGTAGCTCCTCTCCTTGCCGAGCACGATCAGGTTCTTCAGGCGCTGGCGGCGCGCCTCGGCATCCGCGGGGGACAGTTCGCGGCGCTCGAATTCCTTGACCAGCGCGCGTTCCTTGGCGGTGAGGCCGCGCGTGGAACGCTTGCCGTCCGTCTTGGCCTTCAGTTGCGCCCGCGCCAGCCGCTCCTGCAGCAACGCCTTCTTCAGCGTGGCCTTGTCCATTTTCTGGGCGACCTTGGCCGCCGGCGCGCCCTTCGCCGGGACTTTGGCGACCGCGGCGGTCTTGGCCTTCAGCGCGACATGGCGATGGCGATCCTTGGCCTGCGGCTTGGCCGCCTTGACCAGCCTGGTCTTGGGCTTGGGCCGCGCCGCCCCATGCTTCTTCGCGGCGGCGCGCGCCCTGGCGGGCGCTTTCTTCTTCTTGTGCGTCGCGGCTTTCGCCCTGGATTTGGATTTCGTGGATTTCGCCATTTCGCCGTCCGCCTGGAAGAAGTGGTGCTGCGTCAAAAAAAGCAGCGGATTATACCCTTGTTCGACCCCGGGCACACCCCTGAGTTGCTATCCAACTATTTGTCGCGTAAGCAATATCCAAGCCAACGCGATCCCGGTTATATGGGGCTGAAGTGCGGATACTTCAATCGCCGGGACCATACCCCGCCTAAGCGCCCGCCCGGGCGCCGGTGCCGGCGGCCCCTTTCAGTTCGGCCAGCCGCCGGTAGAGCTCCTGCATGCGCTGGTGTTCGGCCTCGTTGCGCACCGCTTTCGCATTCAAGCGCTCGTACTCGTTTTTCACCCTCTGGCTCTCGAGCTTGAGCAGGATGTCCGCCAGGATGGTCCTGGCGGTCTCGTCATCGGCCACCGCATCGCTCAGGCTCCTGGCCGCGACGTCCTGGTAGACCCCCGCATGCTGCGATTCGCGTGCCGCCTCGAACAGGACCGCCGAAGTCGTGGCGCCGCTCTCCCGGACCACCTCGACCAGGTCGACGACCGGCGCCATGTCCGGCGTATCCAGCAAGGCCCGGTGCTCGACGGAGAGCGAGTGGCACAATCCCGGATTCAGCACGAGCAGCCGCAGCAGCTCTTCCGCGAGCGGCGTCACGGGCTTGCGCGACACCCGCGGCAACGCGGCCTGCGGCCTGGCGGCGGCCCCGCCCAGCTCGCACAACTGGGCAACCTCCTCGGGCGACAACCGGCTTTTTCCCGCCAGTTCGCGCAGCAACTGCATTCTCAACGCGTTCGGCTGCATCTGCTTCAACAGCGGCTTCGCCTCGTGCACCAGCCTGGCGCGGCCCTCCGCCGTGCCGAGGTCGACCTTGCCCGCCAACTCGTCCAGCAGGAACTTCGACAGGGGCACGGAGCCTTTCGACAGGAGCGACTCGAATGCCTCCTTGCCGTGCTTGCGCACGTAGGTGTCGGGATCCTCGCCCTCCGGCAGGAACAGGAACCTCACCTGTTTGCCGTCGACGAGCAGGGAGAGGCTGTTCTCGAGCGCGCGCCACGCCGCGCGCCGTCCCGCGCCGTCGCCGTCGAAGCAGTACACGATCTCGTCCGACTGGCGCAGCAGCTTCTGCACGTGCAACGGGGTCGTCGCGGTGCCGAGCGTCGCCACCGCGTACTCGACGCCCGCCTGCGCGAGCGCGACCACGTCCATGTAGCCTTCG
This sequence comes from uncultured Streptomycetaceae bacterium, assembly GCA_964433375.1. Lineage (GTDB taxonomy): Bacteria > Pseudomonadota > Gammaproteobacteria > Burkholderiales > SG8-41 > SG8-41. The sequence continues at coordinate 5,852 of CAYSRR010000142.1, read as the reverse complement.
ACCACCAGCACGCGCCCCGCGTCGCGGATCGCGCGCCGCGCCTGGTAGAGGCCGTAGAGCTCGCGGCCCTTCTCGAACACGGGCGTCTCCGGCGAGTTCAAGTACTTGGGCTCGCCCTCCCCCAACACGCGACCGCCGAAGCCGATCACGTTGCCGCGCACGTCCACGATCGGGAACATGATGCGGTTGCGGAACACGTCGTAGCGCTTGCCGTCTTCCTTGCTCTTCACCAGCCCCGCCGCGGCCAGCATCGGCCCGTCGTAATCGGAAAAAGCCGCCGCGAGATTCTGCCACTCGTCGGGCACGTAGCCGATGCCGAAACGCCTGGCGATGTCGCCGGACAACCCGCGCTTCTTGAGGTAGGCGATCGCCTGCGGCGCGTCCTTCAGCTGGTTGCGGTAGTGCTGGGCCGCGCGCAACAGCACCTCGTGCAGCGTCTCGCCCTGCTTCGCCCTGATCTGCGCCGACTCCGAGCGCGGCTCCTCCGGCACCTTCATGCCGACGCTCTGCGCCAGTTCCTTCACCGCCTCGACGAAGCCCATGCCGCCGTGCTCCATCAGGAAGCCGACCGCCGTGCCGTGCGCGCCGCAGCCGAAGCAGTGGTAGAACTGCTTGGTCGGGCTCACGGTGAACGAAGGCGATTTCTCGCTGTGGAACGGGCAGCAGGCGGAGTAGTTCGCGCCCGCGCGCTTCAACTTCACGTGGCGGTCGATGACCTCGACGATGTCGACGCGGCCGAGGAGGTCCTGGATGAAGGACTGCGGAATCATGCGCGGCGGAAGCGGAACGTGAACTGTATGGCGGATGAGTGATTGCCGCGCATGATTGAAAGTATAGCCCCGTATCAACGGGATGGAGCGGGAAAACAACTACGGACCGGCAATCCACTCTCGGAAGCAACCACCTTGTCAGTCCGGAGAACCTGTCCGGACGGGCTGCGCCGCCGTCGGTCAGCCCGAAAGCCTTGCCTTCACCATCGCCGATATTTTGCTCATATCGGCCCGTCCGGCCAGCTTGCCCTTGAGGACGCCCATCACCTTGCCCATGTCGGACGGGGCCTTGGCGCCGGCTGCGGCGATCGCCTCGGCTACCGCGGCGTCGATCTCGGCGTCGGACAGGGCCTGCGGCATGTAGGCCTGGAGTATCCCGACTTCGAACTGCTCGTTCTTCGCCAGGTCGGCCCGCCCGCCCTTCTCGAACTGGACGATCGACTCGCGCCGCTGCTTGATCATCTTCTCGATGATCGACACGACATCGGCGTCGGTCAGCTCCTTGCGCTCGTCCACCTCGCGCTGCTTCAGCGCGGCCAACAGCAGGCGCAGCGCATCGCGACGCGGCGCATCGCCGCCGCGCATGGCGGCCTTCATGTCGTCGTTGATGCGGGCCTTGAGAGTCATGTGAGGAGTGAGGTGTGAGGAGTAAGGCGGGAAAACAAAAAGGGCGAGGGTTTAACCCCTCACCCCTTACCCTTCACCCCTCACGAGGTGTTAGAACATCCGGGGAGGAAGCAGCTGCGAACGCAGGCGCTTGTGGTGGCGCTTGATCGCGGCGGCGAGCTTGCGCTTGCGCTCGGTGGTCGGCTTCTCGTAGTACTCGCGGGCGCGCAACTCGGTGAGCAGCCCGGTTTTTTCCACGGTGCGCTTGAAGCGGCGCAGCGCCGCCTCGAACGGCTCGTTTTCCTTGACCCTGACAGTCGGCATGTAAAATCCTGAACGAATAGGGAAAACGCGTATTATATCAAGCATCAAGACTCTTAGCCAGACGGATTAACATGCTGATTCTGGGCATCGAAACCTCCTGCGACGAGACCGGGGTCGCGCTCTACGACGGCGATCGCGGCCTGCTCGGGCATGCGCTGCACAGTCAGGCGCGGCTGCACGCCGAGTACGGGGGCGTGGTGCCGGAGCTCGCCTCCCGCGACCACGTCCGGCGGCTGCTGCCGCTGACGCGGGGCCTGCTCGCCCAGGCCGGTTCCAGCCTGCAGCAGATCACCGCCATCGCCTATACGGAGGGCCCTGGCCTGGCGGGCGCGCTGCTGGTCGGCGCGGCAACGGCGCAGGGCCTGGCCCGCGCGCTCGGCGTGCCGGCCATCGGCGTGCACCACCTGGAGGCACACCTGCTCTCGCCGCTGCTGTCCAAGCCCGCGCCGGATTTCCCCTTCGTCGCCCTGCTCGTTTCCGGCGGGCACACGCAATTGATGCGGGTTGCCGGCGTGGGCGAGTACGAACTGCTCGGTGAAACGCTCGACGATGCGGCGGGCGAGGCGTTCGACAAGACGGCCAAGCTGCTCGGCCTGGGCTATCCCGGGGGACCCGAGCTCGCGAAACTCGCCGCACGCGGCAAAGCGGGCCGCTTCAAGCTGCCGCGGCCGATGATCACGCGCATGGAAAAATCGGGCGACCTCGACTTCAGCTTCAGCGGACTGAAAACGGCGGTGCTGACTGTCGTCAAGGAGCGCGCGCTGGATGACACCGCGCGCGCGGATCTGGCCGCCGAGATCGAGGCCGCGATCGTGGACGTGCTCGCCGCCAAGGCGCTCGCGGCGCTCGAGCGCACCGGCCTGAACCGGCTGGTCGTCGCGGGCGGCGTCGGCGCCAACCTCCGCCTGCGCGCCCGCCTGGCCGCGGATACGCCCCGGCGCGGCGGCCGGGTGTTCTATCCCGAGCTGGAATTCTGCACCGACAACGGCGCCATGATCGCCTTCGCCGCCGCGAAACGACTCGAATCACGAATCACGAACCCCCACCCTATCCCTCCCCCTTGCCAAGGGGGAGGGCTGGGAGGGGGTTACGAGTCACGAGTCGGGGCGTTCACCGTGCGCCCGCGGTGGGAGCTCGGCACGCTCGCCGCCACTACGGGCTAATTTCGCGGCGTGCCGGTGTTGCTGCGGCCGATCTTTCCTTCGGTGCCTGCCATCAGGTTGCGGATATTGGCGCGGTGACGCCACACCAGCAGCAGGGAAACGACCGTCACCCCGATGGCGGCCTCGAGCGTAAAACGGCCCATGCCATGCAGGAAGAACGAAAAGAACGGCGCGAACGCCGCCGCCACCAGCGCCGCCAGCGAGGAAATGCGGAAGAAGAACGCGATGATGATCCAGGTCGCGGCCGCGCCCGCAGCGAGCCAGGGATCCAGCGCCAGCAGCACGCCCAGCGAAGTCGCAACCCCCTTGCCGCCCTGGAAACGGTGGAACACCGGGTACATATGGCCGAGCACGACGGCAACGGCCGCGGCGCCCGCCGCCACGGGCTCGACGATGACGTGCTGCTGTACCAGCGCCACCGCGAACCACCCCTTGAACGCGTCGCCCAGGAACGTCAGCGCGGCCGCAGCCTTCCTGCCCGTGCGCAGTACGTTGGTCGCGCCCGGATTGCCGGAACCGTAGGTGTGCGGGTCGGGCAGGCGAAACGCGCGGCTCACCAGCACGGCAAACGAGATCGAGCCGATCAGGTACGCGAGCAGAACGCCGGTCAGCAAATTCATTTAACGGATCAGGAGCAGGGGTCGCGATACAATCGGCGCTATTCTATCCAATAACGGCGGCGAAACCGCCACCGATCGATTTACCGGATTGTCCCCTGCCCCTGATTCCTTTATGGACGTGATATTTATCAGCGATCTCCGCCTCGACATCCTGGTCGGCGTCTACGACCGGGAGAAGCGGGTGCCGCAGAAGGTGCAGCTCGACCTCGAGATCGGCCTGCCCGGCCGCAAGGCGGGCAACGACAAGCTGGGCGATACCATCGACTACGCGGCGGTCGTGTCCCGCATCGAGGCCGCCCTGGCCGAAAACCACTTCGGCCTGCTGGAGAATCTCGCCGAGCATGTCGCCGGCATCGTCATCAAGGAATTCAAGGCGCCCTGGGTCAGGGTCAGCGTCGCCAAGCTCGCGCCGCTGAAGAGCGTGAAGCGGCTGGGTATCACCATCGAGAGAGGCGAAAGGACGGCGTGAGCCTTCCTTTCGCCTAAATGAAAACCCGCATGAAGGACAGACGGCCTCTGCGCGGGCCCTGAATTATAGTCGCCCAAGTTGATTCGTTTCTGTCGAGATCCGCTTTTCATTTAGGCTGAATCGCGCAATGCGCGATTCAGCCTCGTGGGTGATGCTTCGCATGCAACTGCTTCAGCCGCTCCCTCGCCACGTGCGTGTAGATCTGCGTCGTCGAGATATCGGAATGGCCGAGCAACAGCTGCACCACGCGCAGGTCCGCGCCGTGGTTGAGCAGGTGCGTGGCGAAGGCGTGGCGCAGCGTGTGCGGCGAGATCGGCTTTCTCAACCCGGCGGCCAGCGCATGGCGACGCAGCAGGTGCCAGAACATCTGGCGCGTCATCGCCGAGCCGCGGGCGGTGATGAACAGGTCGTCGGAAGCGCGCCCGGCGAGCAACCGCGGCCGCGCCTCCCTGACGTAGCGCCGGATCCAGGCGAGTGCCTCCTCGCCGAGCGGCACCAGCCGCTCCTTCGAGCCCTTGCCGACGACCCGCACCACCCCCATGTCCTGGCTCACCTGGCCGAGCTTCAGCGTGACCAGCTCGGACACGCGCAGCCCGCTCGCGTAGATCGTCTCGATCATCGCCTTGTCGCGCAGGCCCAGCGCCTGCTCCACGTCCGGCGCGCCGAGCAGCCCCTCGACGTCCTCCTCGGTCAGGCTTTTGGGCAGCGAGCGCGGCAGCTTGGGCGTGTCGATCTTCAGCGTCGGGTCGGAGCGGATGCGCCCCTGCCGCAGGCAATAGCGATAGAAGCGCTTGAGGCTGGATAGAAAACGCGCGGCGCTCGTGGCGCGCGTTTTCTTTTTGAAGAGATGCCCGAGATAGGCCTGGATGCCGGCGTTGTCTGCATCGATCAACTCCCTGCCGTGGCGCGCCTGGAGCCAGGCCGCGAATTGCACGAGGTCGCGACGGTAGCTTTCGAGCGTGTTCTTCGAGAGCCCGTCCTCGAGCCAGAGCGCGTCGCAGAACTCGTCGATCAGGCCGGCATTACCCGCCACAGTTCACGCCCTCGTGCCGAAGCAACCAGCGCTTGATCTCGATGCCCGGTCCGCGCCGGCTGTGCATGAATCCACCGATGCCGCCGCTGGCGAGAACGCGGTGGCAGGGGATGACGAGCGGAATGCGGTTCGCGCCGCACGCGCCGCCGACCGGGCGCGGCGCCGATTTGAGCTGGCGTGCCACGTCCAGGTACGTGAGCGTCTTTCCGCTCGGTATGGAATGGATGGTCCGCCACACCCGGCACTGGAACTCGGTGCCGGTGAAATCGAACGGCAGGTCAAAAGCAAACCCGGGGTCGTCCAGGTAGCGGTCGATCTGCCGGCACACGCGCTCGGCGAAGCGGGTGAGCGGATCGAGCGTCGCGGCCCCCTTGGGCAGATAGTCGATCCCCTCCAGCCGCTCGCCGGCGGCGCGGATACCGAGTACCGCGAATGGCGTGAAATGCCTGGCCTGGTAGGTTTCGAGCATGGGCGGGCGCGATGGATCGCCTACCCGGCCGCCGCGCGCGCTTCACCCCTTCCCCGCAACAACTGCAGCACGACCACCGCGATGACGAGCACCGCGCCGATAGTGTCGAACATCGCGCGCGGATAGACAAGCATCAGGCCCGCGATCACCAGCATCCAGCGCTCGGGGGACGTGGTCTTGCGAAACAGCCATCCCTGCAGCCCCCCCGCCAGTGCGGCGATGCCCATGGCGGCCGTCAGCGTCACCAGCGCGATCGAGCCCCAGTCGGCGTTGGCCAGGTTCTTGAAGGAACCGTCGAGCAGCAGGCCGACGCCGGAGGGATCGAGCACGAACATGAACGGCACCAGGAAGGCCGGCGCGGTGTACTTCCAGCACTGCAGCGTGGTGCGGTAGGGGCC
>CAYSRR010000141.1:6546-7763 GCA_964433375.1 uncultured Streptomycetaceae bacterium | reverse complement strand
CGCTGAGGATAACAACGGAAATGGTTAAACTGGATATTCGATCTTCCCCCGCGTCCTCGGCGTCCTCCGCGGTGAGAGTTTTTTTGAGGTTTTTATGGACAAGTTCGTGAAGCGGGAAGGGCTGGTCGTGCCGCTGGACCGCGCCAACGTGGATACCGACGCGGTGATCCCCAAGCAGTTCCTGAAATCGATCAAGCGCACCGGCTACGGGCCGAACCTGTTCGACGAGTGGCGCTACCTCGACCACGGCGAGCCGGGCATGGATCATTCGAAGCGCCCGCTCAACCCGGATTTTGTGCTGAACCAGCCTCGCTACCAGGGCGCGACCGTGCTGCTCGCGCGCAAGAACTTCGGCTGCGGGTCGTCGCGCGAGCACGCGCCGTGGGCGCTCCTGCAGTACGGTTTCCAGGCCGTGATCGCGCCGAGCTTCGCCGACATCTTCTACAACAACAGCCTCAAGAACGGGCTGCTGCTGATCAAGCTCGACGCGAAGACTATCGACCGGCTGTTCAAGGAAGTGAAGGGCAGCCCGGGCTACCGGCTCGCGGTGGACCTCGAAGCGCAGACGGTGACCGCGCCGGGCGGCGAGAGTTTCAAGTTCGACATCGACCCGTTCTCGAAGCACAGCCTGCTGAACGGGCTGGACGAGATCGGTCTCACGCTCGAGAACGCCGGCGAGATCAAGGCGTTCGAGGCGAAGCACCGCGCGAGCCAGCCGTGGTTGTTTAGTTAAATGCCTTAGCCACAGAGAGCACAGAGAACACAGAGAGATTCTGGCAAACCGGAAGCACTTTGATTGGGTTTGTAGTTTTCTCTGTGCTCTCTGTGACCTCTGTGGCTGATTTGGGTTTCTTATGAAAATTGCAGTTTTAGCGGGCGACGGCATCGGTCCCGAGATCGTCGCGCAGGCGGTCAAGGTCCTGAAAGTTCTCCAGCGCGACGGGCTCAAGCTCGAGCTGGAGGAAGCGCCGTTCGGCGGCGCCGGCTTCGACGCGCACGGCGATCCCCTGCCGGAGGGTACGCTCAGGCTGGCGAAGTCTGCCGATGCCGTCGTCTGCGGCGCGGTGGGCGGGCCGAAGTACGACGCGTTGCCGCGGCCGCAGCGCCCTGAGCAGGGCATCCTGCGCATCCGCAAGGAGCTCGCGCTGTTCGCCAACCTGCGCCCCGCGCTGATGTTTCCCGAGCTGGTCGGCGCCTCGACGCTCAAGCCCGCGGTC
>CAYSRR010000141.1:0-6536 GCA_964433375.1 uncultured Streptomycetaceae bacterium | reverse complement strand
CCGAGGTGGTGTCGGGGCTCGACATCATGATCATCCGCGAGCTGACCGGCGACATCTACTTCGGAGAGCCGCGCGGGCGCCGCGACAACGCCCGCGGTGAGCGCGAGGGCTACGACACCATGCTCTACAGCGAGCCCGAAATCCGGCGCATCGCCGAGGTCGGCTTCGCCACCGCCATGAAGCGCGGGAAGAAGCTGTGCTCGGTGGACAAGGAGAACGTGCTCGAGACCAGCCGCTTCTGGCGCGAGATCGTCAACGACGTGGCGAAAAAATATCCGCAGGTCGCGCTGTCGCACATGTACGTCGACAACGCGGCGATGCAGCTCGTGCGCGCGCCGAAGCAGTTCGACGTGATCGTCACCGGCAATATTTTCGGGGACATCCTCTCGGACGAGGCGTCGATGCTGACCGGCTCGATCGGCATGCTGCCGTCGGCCTCGCTCGACGCGACCGGCAAGGGCCTGTACGAGCCCTCCCACGGCTCCGCGCCGGACATCGCCGGCAAGAACCTCGCCAATCCGCTGGCGACGATCATGTCGGCCGCGATGATGTTGCGTTACACGTTCAACAAGGACGAGTGGGCGTACCGGGTCGAAGCCGCGGTCAGATCCGTGCTGGCCCAGGGCTACCGCACGGCGGACATCCACGAGGCGGGCACGAAAAAGGTGGGCACCCGCGAGATGGGCGATGCCGTCGTAGCGGCACTATAGCCGCCCGCGTTGTTGTTTTTTTGCACCTTGCCGTCCCCGGAACGCTTAACCCCTTGATAGAATAGAGCCTCTTGAAAATCGGGGCGTGGCAATGGCTTCCGTAGGCATTATCGGCTGGCGCGGCATGGTGGGCTCGGTGCTGATCGAGCGCATGCGCGCGGAGCGCGACTTCGACCTGATCGAGCCGGCGTTCTTCTCGACGTCGCAGGCGGGCGGCAGGGCGCCGGCGATCGGGCGGGACGTTGCGCCGGTCGGCAACGCGCACGACCTCAAGGCGCTCGCCGCCAACGACGTGCTGCTGTCCTGCCAGGGCAGCGACTACACCAGCGAGATCTACCCGAAGCTGCGCGCGGCCGGCTGGAACGGCTACTGGATCGATGCCGCCAGGACGCTGCGCATGAACGACGATGCCGTCATCGTGCTCGACCCGGTGAACCTGGCGGTCATCAGGAATGCGCTGGCAAAGGGAATCAGGAACTACATCGGCGGCAACTGTACCGTGAGCTGCATGCTGATGGGCCTGCACGGCCTGTTCAAGCACGACCTGGTCGAGTGGATGACCTGCATGACCTACCAGGCGGCCTCGGGCGGGGGCGCGCAGCACATGCGCGAGCTGCTGACCCAGTTCGGCCTGGTCAATGCCGAGGTGAAGGAACTGCTCGCCGATCCCGCCTCCGCGATCCTGGAAATCGACCGCAAGGTGCTGGCCAGGCAGACCGACGGCACCCTGCCGATGGAAAACTTCGGCGGCGTGCCGCTCGCCGGCAACCTGATTCCGTGGATCGACAGGGACATGGGCAACGGCATGTCGCTCGAGGAGTGGAAGGGCGGCGCCGAAAGCAACAAGATCCTCGGGCGCGGCCCGGCCTTCGGCACGGACGCGACGCCGATCGACAGTCTGTGCGTGCGCGTCGGCGCGATGCGCTGCCACAGCCAGGCGCTGACCATCAAGCTGAAGAAGAACGTCCCGCTCGATGATCTGACCGCGATCATCGCGTCGGCGAACGAGTGGGCGCGCGTCGTCCCCAACGAGCGCGAGCGTTCGATGCGCGAGCTGACGCCGGCCGCGGTGACCGGGCGCATGCATGTCCCGGTGGGCCGCCTGCGCAAGCTCGCGATGGGCGGCGAGTACCTGTCCGCCTTCACCGTGGGCGACCAGCTCCTGTGGGGCGCCGCGGAGCCGCTGCGCCGCATGTTGCGCATCCTGCTCGAAGCCGGCGTGGTGCCGTCGCGTTCGCGGGGGCGGACTGCCGGCCGCAAGGCGCCGGTTGGGGCCTGAAATACCGCCGGGAAGGGCGCTTTTCCGTTTTCGGCCGCATACCAGCGTCATAGTCCCTCTTCCCGGGCGGTTTCCCGGGTTATTTCGCGAAACTTGATTAAAAATAGCCCTGTCGGACGAAAGACTTAGAGGGATTGCTAGCTTGCATGGCTAACTGTTTGATGTTAGCCTGTTTACCCCTAAAAAATCATAAGGGTGCCGTTGTGCGCGAATCCATGAAAACGTGGCTGGTGGCGCTGTTGATCGCGCTGCTGCCGAGCGTTGCAGGCGCTGCCGGCTTGGGGAGACTGAACGTTTTATCCTCGCTGGGTCAGCCGCTGATCGCGGAGATCGACCTGGTATCGGTGACCCGGGATGAACTCGGTTCCCTGAGCGCGCGTCTCGCGTCCCCCGATACCTACCGCACGGCCAACCTCCAGTACAACCCCGCGTTGGTCGGCGCGCGCCTCACCATCGAGCGGCGTCCCAGCGGGCAGCATTACATCAAGGTCGTTTCCACCCGGGCGGTCAATGAGCCGTTCATCGACCTGCTGGTCGAGCTGACCTGGGCAGCGGGACGCCTGTCGCGCGAATACACCGCGCTGCTCGACCCGCCAGGCGTGCCGCCGGCGCCCGCACCCGCACCCGTCATGTCGGCGGTGCCGGAGTCGCGCCTCGCGCCCGCGCCTGTGCAGGCGGCGCCGCAGCCCCAGCCGCAAGCCGCCGCGCCGGCGCCCCGGCCGGTAACGCCTGCCGCCCCGATGTCGGACGGCAAGGAATACGGCCCGATCCAGCGCGGCGAAACGCTGGGCAAGATCGCGCAGGAAGTGATGCCGGCGGGCGTCACGCTGGAACAGATGCTGGTCGCGCTCTACCGCAGCAATCCCGATGCCTTCATCCGCAAGAACCTCAACCTGGTGCGCGCCGGCAAGATCCTGCGCGTGCCCGACCAGGAAGAAGTCGCGGCGATCACGCGCGGCGAGGCGGTGAAGGAATACCGCACCCACGTCGCCGACTGGAACAGCTATCGCCAGAAAGTGGCCGAGACGGCGGGCACGGTGCCGGCGGAAGGCCGCACCGCCGTCAGCGGCAAGATCACCGCCAAGGTCGAGGACCAGGGCGCCGAGGGCGCTCCGAAGGACGTCGTGAAGCTGTCGAAGGGCGAGACGCCCGGCGCGGCGGCCAAGGGCAAGCCGCAAAGCCCGGCCGAGCGCGTTCGCATGCTGGAGGAGGAGGCGGTCGCGCGCGAGAAGGCGCTGACCGAGGCCAACGAGCGCATCACCCAGCTCGAGAAAACCCTCCAGGACATGAAGAAGCTGGTCGAGCTGAAGAGCCCGGGCATGGCCGCCGCGCAGCAGCAGGCGGCGTCCAAGCCGGAAGCGGAGAAACCTGAAGCAGTGGCCGCCGTCCAGCCCGAAGAGAAGAAACCCGCGCAGGTTGCCGTGCCGGCGCCCAAGACCGAGCCTGCGGCCAAGCCCAAGCCGAAACCCGCTCCCAGGAAGGAACCGGAGTTGATGGACCAGATCATGGAGGTCGCCACCGATCCCACGTATCTCGCGGCGGGTGGCGGCGCTCTCGTCATCGGCGGCCTGGCGTTCTGGATGGCGCGCCGGCGCCGCGGTCGCGCCGGGGGTGATGACGGCCGGGTTGCTCCCAAGCTGGACAATGCGGCTGCCGCTGCGGCGGGGGCAGCCGCCATGAGCACAGACACCACCGCCGCAGCGGATTCCGAAGTTGCGGGCGCCGCGTCCGCCGAGGATGTCGATCCGCTGGCGGAAGCCGAGGTTTATATCGCGTATGGACGCGATGGCCAGGCCGAGGAAATACTGAAGGAAGCGCTGGCCAAGAATCCCGGCCGCGAAGACGTGCAACTGAAGCTGCTCGAGATCTACTCCGCGCGCAAGGACAAGGGTGCTTTCGACAAGCTGGCCGGCGAGTTCAACAAGCAGACCGGCGGTGCGGGGGACAACTGGCTCAAGGCCGCCGCGATGGGCTACGCGCTCGATTCGGGCAATGCCCTATATGCAGCCGGCAAGGATATAGCAGCCGCGGCTCCGGCCGACACGGGTGTTGCCGATGTCGACCTCGACCTGGGATTGGGCGATACCGGTACGACGACCGACATCACGCTCGAAGCGGGGGCGGCTGACGCTGCCGCGGGTACCGATACCGGCATACTCGACCTGGGCGCGGCCGAGAAGGTGGAGACGGTTGCAGCGATGCCCGACTTCAACCTGGATGTACCGGCGCCGGAAGCCCCGGCCGAAGCGCCCGCCGCTCCGGCGGCGGATACCCACATGCTCGATTTCCAGATCGAGCTGCCCAAGGCGTCCGAGGAGCCTGCGACGACGGCAACCCCGCCGGCCGCATCGGCCGACGCCGGGCTGGATTTCAAGCTCGACGATCTGAGCCTGAACATGGACAGCGAGCCGAAGACCCAGGCGTCCGGCGGCGGCGACAAGGACGGCCACTGGTACGACGTCCAGACCAAGTTCGATCTGGCCAAGGCGTACCAGGAGATGGGCGACAAGGACGGCGCCAAGGAAATCCTGCAGGAAGTGATCAAGGAAGGCGACGCCGAGCAACAAGCGCAGGCCAAGACCCTGATGGACAGCCTGGGGTAGCGGCAGGCAGTCGCGACCGGTCGAACCGCGGCAGTGCAAGCTGTCGCGGTTTTGTTTTTTGGGCCGCGGCGTGACTTTCGCGGGGCGCGTGAGGACATGAGAATCGCATTGGGCGTCGAATACGACGGCAGCCGCTTCTGCGGCTGGCAGACCCAGCCGCAGGGCTGCTCGGTCCAGGACGCCGTCGAGCGCGCGCTGGCCGAGGTGGCGTCCGGGCCCGTCGCCACGATCTGCGCCGGGCGCACGGACGCGGGCGTGCACGCGGTCGCGCAGGTCGTGCACTTCGACACCGATGCGGCGCGCCCCGAGGCGGCCTGGGTGCGCGGGACCAACACGCTGCTGCCCGCGGCCTGCGCGGTGAGCTGGTCGCGCCAGGTGCCGGACGATTTTCACGCGCGCTATTCGGCAATCGCCAGGAGCTATCGCTACGTCCTGCTGAATCACCCGGTGCGCCCCGCGGTCGACCAGGCGAGGGTCGGGTGGTTCCACCTGCCGCTGGATCTGGAGCCGATGCAGCGGGCGGCGCGCCTGCTGGCCGGCGAGCATGATTTCAGCGCGTTTCGCAGCTCGGAATGCCAGGCACGCACGCCGGTGCGCACGCTGACACGGCTGGACGTCTCGCGTCACGGTGATTACATCGTGTTCGAGCTGTCGGCCAACGCGTTTCTGCACCACATGGTGCGCAACATCGTCGGCTGCCTGGTGTACGTCGGCAAGGGCAAGTATCCGCCGCAATGGCTGGGCGAGGTGCTGGCGGGACGCGATCGCGCCCGCGCCGCGCCGACGTTCGAGGCGGCGGGCCTGTACCTGTCCCGGGTCCAGTACGATGCGCGGTGGGGCCTGCCCGCGACGCAGCGAAGCACGCTCGTCGAGGCAGCCGGTGCCGGCGCGGCGATGGTGAACATGCAACCCGGCGCGCGCAGCGCGGTCTAGTCGAATCACGAATCACGAGAACTATGGCAACCGCCGTCAAAATCTGCGGCATCACCCGGCCGGAAGACGCGCTTGCCGCGGCACGGGCCGGCGCGCATGCGATCGGCCTCGTTTTCTACGAAAAGAGCCCGCGCTACGTCACGCCCGCGCGCGCCGCGGAGATCATTCGCGTGCTGCCGCCGTTCATCACGGCGGTCGCCCTGTTCGTCGATGCCACGCCCGGGGAAGTGCGCGCGGCGCTGGCCGTGGCGCCGGCCGGCCTCCTGCAGTTCCACGGCGACGAGCCGCCCGCATTTTGCCGCCAGTTCGGATTGCCTTACATCAAGGCGGTGCGGGTGAGGCCGGGGACGGATTTGTTACAATACGCGCGGGATTATCACGATGCCAAGGCGCTGCTGCTCGATGCTTACGTCGAGGGATTGCACGGCGGCAGCGGCGCCGCTTTTGACTGGAGCCTGATTCCGCGCGGTCTGCCGCTGCCGGTCATTCTTTCAGGCGGCTTGACACCGGACAACGTTATGGACGCTGTGCGTAGCGTGCGGCCGAGCGCCGTGGATGTTTCGAGCGGCGTGGAGTCGGCCAAGGGCGTCAAGGACGCCCGGAAAATCGCCGCGTTCATCAAGGGAGTGCGCAGTGGGGACGCCTGAGCGGATCTACGACCTGCCCGACGCGGGCGGCCATTTCGGGCCGTACGGCGGCGTCTTCGTCGCGGAAACGCTGGTCCAGGCGCTGGACGAGCTGAAGGCGGCCTACGCGCGCTACCGGAAGGATCCCGAGTTTCTCGCCGAGTTCGCCTACGAGCTGAAGCATTACGTCGGGCGGCCGAGCCCGGTGTACCACGCGCGGCGCTGGTCGGATCATTTCGGCGGCGCGCAGGTCTATCTCAAGCGCGAGGACCTCAACCACACCGGCGCCCACAAGATCAACAACGTCATCGGCCAGGCCATGCTGGCCCGGCGCATGGGCAAGCCGCGCGTCATCGCCGAGACCGGCGCCGTGCATGCCGGCGCC
>CAYSRR010000140.1:0-7784 GCA_964433375.1 uncultured Streptomycetaceae bacterium | reverse complement strand
GGACATCGCCCTTTCACGGCGGTAACCGGGGTTCGAATCCCCGTGGGGACGCCAAACAAATGAAGCTGCCAAAAGGCAGCTTTTTTGTTTGCGCGGCCCACGGACGATGAGAAGCCCAGGGGTTCGACAACCGGACATCCAGTTCGCCCTCGTTCACGGTCGGCAGCTAGAAAAACTGTACTCCAATCTGCTGACAATGGCTCCGAAGAACTGGCCAGGCGGGATCGGCGACTGCCCGCCAAACACCGTGCCGTAAAGCAGAAAGGGGATGGTACAGACTTTGTTGCGGTCGTCGAGGAAGCAAGCGCCCTGGAGCGGGAACGTGCCGGCGGTCCCGTCGCCCCAGAGGCGCGTCCGCGCCGGATCGACGTACATGTCGTAAGCCAAAGTAGTTCCGGTAGCTCCGATATCACGCATCTGTCGAGGGAACTCCTGGACGACCACCCCCTTAAGCTCGAAGGGTACATCGACCCTGAGCCCGTTCCGGAGCGCCCGGGTGCATGTGACGCTGATCGCGGCGTTCGAATAGACCGGTGGCGAGGTCTGCGACATCTGGGCGCGGCCGAAGTTGTAGACCTGCGCATTGATCTGGCACTCCGCCGGACGGTTGCACGGGTCTCCTCCACCGCCTTTTCCTCCTTTGTCCGCGGCCGGCGCCCATGCAGAAAGCAGCGCGCAACACGCCGCCAGCAGGAAACGCATCATCGGCACGCTCATTGACACGTATAGGATCCCAGTGTATTCCCCGAGGCAAAATCACGGGGCAACTCGACCGTGGCGCGGCATGCCCGCTCGCCAATGCGGACGTTGAGGACGTTGGGCTTGCCGCGCTCGAGGCCGCTCACGTAAACCCGCCCCCGACGGGCCACCGGGAATTCCTCCCCGGCTTCGCCGATACGCGCGGAGGCGCCTGGCGGCACCGGCCGGCCGCTCGCCTCCATCAGCGTGAGCGTGGCCGAGATCCTGCGTTGGACACCCATGTCCACCACCGCCCCCATGCGATGCGCGATCTTCACCTGCTTCACATTCTCCCCGAAAGAGCCGTCCAGTGGAATGTCCTCGGGCTCGAAAGCGATCGCGCTGGTGAGAAACCCGGAGATGCGCGGGATGACGGCGACGCCGCTGGCGTCGGTTTTTCCAACCGGCTGGCTGTTGGCGTAGACTTGAACATCCGGAAAGTCAGCCACCTTCACGATGGCAAAGCTCTGGTCGAGATAGCGCGAAATCCGCCATTCGCCGCCGGCCGCCGCAATGCCGCCGCGGGCGAAGGCCCGGGTGGCACGGGTGTCAAAGGCATCCGCTGCCTCGATCCCGAATTGACCGACGCCCGTTTGCCAGAACGCCCCGAGTTCCAGGCGCCGGGAGGCGGACTGCTCGCCGGCGAGGATGCGATAGCCAAAGCTGTCGGTCTCCAGCAGGTTTCGACTCACGTTGAGCAGCACGTCGGTCTTCGGTGCGTCGCTGCGGCGCTCGACGGTGGCGGTGGCGAAGTCCCGCTCGCCCAACGGCAGCGCCAGCGTAAGCGAGAATACGGTGCTCCTCGGCTGGGCGCTGCCCGAGAACCGCGAGAGGTTCGCGGTCAGCGTGGCCGATCGCAGCAGCGATACCGACAAGCCGAGCGTCGCCGTATTGAAGTCTCCCGTCTGGTCGCGCGTGTTGAGCCCCAGCACGTTGAGCCAGATCCGGTCGCCGACGCGCGCGGAGGCGGACGCCTGGCGCGTGCCGAGGGTGCGGATCTGCCCGGGCTCGAAGGCAATGTCCACGTAATCGCGGGATTGCTGCTGCACCGCTGCGCCGATGGTCCAGTCCGGCTCGTTCCGCTGGAAGAACGCCTTGCCAAGCTGGCCGTTGCCGAGCCCGCCGCTCGCGGCCCCGCCGATGCCCACCAGCCCGAGTACCGGCATCGTCACCTGGACCACGCCGCCGAGGTTGCCCCGGTCGGCCATGCCCTCCGCATGCCCCTCGAGCGTCAGCCAGTCGGTGACACCGTAGCGATGGGTGGCGACGGCGGCCCAGTCTCCATAGGCGTTGCTCTCGAGCGAGTAATCGCGGCGCAGGGCGCCGACTTCGTAGGAGAAATCGTGCAAGCCCTTCTTGAGCATCGAGTCGTAGCGCACGTACGGCACCACGGCGGTCGTTTCCTTGCCGAACACGTCGCGCACGACCACCCTCACGTTGCCGGCGCCGACCGGCACGGGCAGGTTTGCCACGGAGAACGGACCGGGCTTGACCTGCGTGGAGTAGGCCCGTGCGTTTCCGATATAGACGTCCACCGTCGAGGGCACCACGGCGGTGCCGGCCACGTCCGCCGACGGATACGTGATCAGCAGCGGCGCCGTTCCGAAATTGCGCTGGTACTGCAGGCCGCCTATGCGCACCGATGCGCCGTAGCTGCCGGCGCGCGTGATCGTGTCGCCCGCCACGGTGCTCGTGATGCGTTCCGGGTCGTCGCGCCGGGCGGTGGTGTCGAGGCGGATCGTGCCGCGGCCGGCATCGCCGCTGAAGAAGCTGGAGGTGAAGAGCCCCGGCCGGGCAAACGCGCCGATCTCCCAGTTGGCGCCAAGCGACTTGACCCCTTCGGTGCGATCGAAACGCAGGTCGTAATTGAAGAAAGCGCCGGGCGCATAGGTCACGGCTACGCGGTCATCCAGTACGTACGACTCGCGATAGCCGCCATACAGCTCCGGCGGAAAATCGAGTACGAGGGTGAGCTGCGCAAGGTCCAGCTGGTACTTGAGTCCGAGGTCCTCGACGCAGAGCCAGCGCGCGCCGGAAAAGCTCTGCAGGGGCAATTTCTCGGGAGCGATGCCCCACTGCCTGAGCTCGGTTTCACCGATGTAGAGCGGGCCGCCGGGGGCGAGGAAGCGCACGGGAACCACTTCGCGCTCCGCGCTGTTCACGACCGGCTGAACGAGCAGGGGCGCTACGGTAGACGCGCGCCCGACTCCGGCCTGGCATGCCGGCGTCTGGGCATCCGCAGTGGAGAACTGGGCGGCCGCGACCGCCGAGGTCAGGATTACGGATAGCGCGCGCAGCTTCAGCGCGTAACGTCGGCCGAGAAGGTGCCGCGGTCAGTGATGACCTTGAGCGTGAGCGGCCCGTCAGCCTGGATCCTCAGGGGGTAGTCGCCCGTCAGCGTATTGCCGGCCAGCACGTAGGCGGCCGACGGAACCTTCAGCAGGTCGCCCGCCTTGGCGGAGCTCACCACCCATTCCCGGAGCTTGAGGTTGGCCTTGCCAGTGTTGCGCAGCTCGATACTGACCACGTCCTTCGCCAGCGACGCCTTCAGCGCCGCCTGCCCCTTGGCGATCGGGCCGGACGCGGGCGCGACGAAGACGGGGATCGCCATGGACACGACGGTCTTCAACGAATTGGGTTTGATTTCCTTCGCCGCGACGACTTCATCGATGAAAACGCGGTAGGCGTGCTCGTCGGCGTCGAGCGGCCGGTTCAACTGGATGCGCACGACCTGCGACGCGCCCTTCTCCAGGCGGAACGTCGCCGGCGCGATGAGCAGGTGGCTGGTAGCCTCGTAATTGTCGGTCCGGTTCTGCTGTTTCCAGCTCACTGCCCGCACTTCGAAGGTCTTCGCCTCGTCCGTGTTGGTGACGGTCAGCGAAGAAGTCTTGCTCTTGCCGAGATCGGCGCGCAGCGGCACGACGGCGAAGCCGCCCGCCTGCGCCGCGCAGCAAAAAGCCAGAAACACCCACAGGGAGACGGCGCGTAGCATGGCGGTATCCTCAGTAATAGACGCGCACCGTGATGGTGTCGCTATAGTTGCCCGCGGGAACGACCTGCTTGGCGGGAACCGAGCCGTACACCGTGTGATCCACCGCCAGGCCCGTCCCGACGCCGGTCACGGTGTCCGTGCCGGTCGTATTGCCCCAGATGGTGCTGCGCTGGGCGTCGGAATAGAGCTGATAGTTGAGGTTGTTCGCTCCCGACACCATTTTCCGCTGATTGACCGTCGCGCCGGGCGAGGTGCCCTCGTTCAAGCCGATGTTGTAGCTCGAGTTCGGCGAGCAGGTCGCCTGCAGGAGCGTCGTGCCCAGAAGCGGGGTGCCGGTACTCGAGGTGTAAGCGCCAAAGGCGAGATCGGTAGCCGTCACTACGCAGACCGCATTCACGGTCGCCGAAACCGTGAAGGTCGTTTGTGCGGTCTGCTGTTGGGCATGAAGCCCGGCCCAGGGCAATAGTCCAAACATCAGCAAGACAGTAATGCGTCGTTTCACGGCCTGTTTCTCCATAGGGTTCAGTAATAGATGCGCACGGTAGCGGTATCGGCATAGCCGCCCGCGGGAATGACCTGGGCGGCGGGAATCGCGCCGAACACCGTGTGATCCTGCGAGAGGCCCGTTCCGATGCCGTTCACGGTGTCCGTGCCGGTGGCATTGCCCCAGATCGCGCCGCGCTGCGCGTCGGAATAGAGCCGATGATTGAGGACCTGGGCTCCCGCCACCATTCTCCGCGGCGTCGCCCCCGGCGACGTGCCGTCGTTCAGGCGGATGTTGTAGCTCGAGTCCGGCGCGCAGGTCGCCCGCAGCAGCGTCGTGCCTTGAAGCGGGCTGCCAGCCTGCGCCGTATAAGCGCCGAAGTCGAGGTCGGTCGCCGTCACTTCGCAGGCCGCCTGCACGCTCGCCGAAACCCTGAAGGTCGTGGACGCGGTTTGCTGGGCGTAAAGCCCGGCCGAGGGCAATATTCCCAGCATCAGCAAAACTGCGATGCGCTGCTTCATCGTCCCCCGCATGACGGTCAATCCGACTTATTGCACTGTATTATATGCCATGCGCTTAAAGATAGGGATGCGGCAACGATTTGTCGTCGTATTCCTTGCTCTCTCGGCATTTCCCGCCACGCCCGCCCAGCGCGTGCCCCAGCCGGGGCCGACCGCGACCGCCATCCTGCCCGTCACGATCGAGATCGTGCAGGCCTGCACCGTGAGCGCATCCGACCTGGTCTTCGGCGCCTACAACCCGGACTCGAAGACGCCGGTGCGCGGGCAGACCGTCATTTCGCTGAATTGCGGTGTCGGGGTCACCGCGGAGATAGCCCTCGATGCCGGCGCGGGACTCGGCGGGAAAACGGAGCGTCGCCAGATGCATCAAGATACAGGCACCGACCGGATGGATTACGGCCTGTACCAGGACCCGGGGCGAAAAGTCCACTGGGGCGACCGATCCGGCAGGGATACGCTCGAGGTGCTGACGACGGGCCTGACCCAGACGGTGCCCGTCTACGGTGAAATCCCCGCCGGGCAGCGGGTCCGGGATGGAACGTACAGCGACATGATCACCGTCACGGTGACTTACTAGCCGCTGACCGGCGTCGCCGCGGGATTGGCACTTCGTCGAGCCCCCCCCGAGCCGTTGGCCATCGATGATATCCGGCGCGCGCTGAACCAGAGCCAACCGCTTGGCAACACACGGTTCTACGCCAGGATCGAAGAGATGACGGGTATTCGGCGAGAAGCCAAGCCGCGGGGCAGGCCACGTATCCGCATCGACGTAGCAGAGCGAATCCAATAATTCGAGCCTGGCCCTTTTGATCCTGCGCCGGGGCGCCACTGCAACGGCTACTGGCACGGCCGCCCCGGAATGGAGCTGGCGCCGGGCGCCGCCCGCTAGCGCCGCAGACCCGGGACAAGCCATGAATGCGAAACCCCCGGGTTTTCCCGACGCGATTGCGCGAACCAATGCCGCGCTCCCCCAAACGCCGCCCGCCGCCGTGCTTTGCCTCGTTCTCAACATCGGTGGCGAGCGCCTGTTCCCGGCCGACGTCATGCAGGCACTGGAATCCAGGCGCCTGCGCCTTCGCGTGCTGGATGCCGGGCTCACGCTCGACTTCACCGTGAGACGCGGATGGTTTTCCCCCTGGCCCGGGGCCGGAGCGCCGGATCTCGTGATCTCCGCCACGGCGCGCGATTTCCTTCGCCTGGCGCGCCGCGAGGAAGATCCGGACACCCTGTTTTTCGCGCGCCGCCTGCTGATGGAAGGCGATACCGAGCTGGGGCTCCTCGTGAAGAACACGCTCGATTCGGTGGAATTTCCCGTTCCGACGCTCGCCGATCTCGCGCCGCACCGGGTGCTGCATCGCCTCGCGCGATTCGCGCTGTCGCGGCGGCCCTGAGGAGCCGGGTACCGCGCCACCGGGCCGCAACCCGCTAGGCCGGAAAGGCCCGGAGCTGCTTTTCCATCCGGGCCAGCACCTCGTCGCGCCCGATCAGTTCCAGGACCGCGTCCACCGAGGGCGTCTGGGCCGCCCCGGTCACCATGATCCGCAGCGGCATGGCGATTTTCGGCATCTTGATCTTGTGCGCGGTCACGACGGACTTGATGGCCGCGCTGACGCCCTCCCGGGTCCAATCCACTTTCGCAAGCTGATCCCTGAGGTCGGCCAGCGCCGGTTTCACGTCCGCCGCGTAGTGCTGCTTCTTCAGTTCTTCGGAGGGCTCGAGCGCGCGGTAGAAATAAACCGCCGCGTCGGCGAGCTCTTCGATCGTGTTGACTCGCTCCTTGAGCAGCGCGACGACCCTCGCGAGCGGCGCCCCCTTCCCCGTATCGCAACCGTCCCGCGCCAGGAACGGTTCCGCCAGCGCGGCCAGCCGGCCGTCGTCGGCTTTCTTGATGTACTGCGCGTTCAGCCAACGCAGCTTGTCCGGGTCGAAGCGCGCCGGCGACTGATTGATGTGCTCGAGATCGAACCACTCCACCAGCTGCTCGCGCGAGAACTGCTCCTCGTCGCCGTGCGACCAGCCGAGCCGGGCGAGATAGTTCACCAGCGCCTCCGGCAGGAAGCCGTCGTCGCGGTATTGCACGACACTGACGGCGCCGTGGCGCTTGGACAGCCGTTCGCCGTCGGAACCGAGAATCATCGGCACGTGCGCGAACTGCGGCAGCGGCGCGCCGAGCGCCTTGTAGACGTTGACCTGGCGCGGCGTGTTGTTGACGTGGTCGTCGCCGCGGATGACGTGGGTGATGCTCATGTCGAGATCGTCCACCACCACGCCGAAGTTGTAGGTGGGGATGCCGTCGCCGCGCAGCAGCACGAGATCGTCCATCTCGGCGTTCGACACCGTGATCGGCCCCTTCACGAGGTCCTTGAACGTCACCTCGCCCTCGTCCGGGTTGCGGAAGCGCACCACCGGCTTCGCGCCCGGCGGCGGCTTCAGCCCCAGCCGCTTCGCGTTCTCCGGCCGCCAGCGCCCGTCGTAGCGCGGCTTCTCGCCGCGCGCGCGCTGCTGCTCGCGCAGCGCGTCGATTTCCTCGCGCGTGGCGTAGCAGTGGTAGGCCTTGCCCGCCGCGATCAACTGCTCGGCGACCGCGCGGTAGCGGTCGAGTCGCTGCATCTGGTAGTACGGCCCCTCGTAGTCGAGGCCCAGCCACTTCATCGCGTCGAGGATGGCGTCGATCGACGCCTGCGTGGAGCGCTCGCGGTCGGTGTCCTCGACCCGCAGGATGAACGTGCCGCCCAGCTTCTTCGCGTACGCCCAGCAGAACAGCGCGGTGCGCGCGCCGCCGATGTGGAGGTAGCCGGTGGGGCTGGGAGCGAATCTTGTGCGAACCATTGGAGAGGCGTCTCAGATAAAGCGTTGCAGATGAAGCGTCGCAGATGAAGCGTCGCAGATAGAGCGCGCCGTACCTGAGACGCAGTACCTGAGACGCTTTATCTGAGACGCGGTATCTGAGACGCTTTTCATTTCTTCGGCGTGTGCTGCTTGAATTCCGCTACAGCGTCCTCCATGGTCATAAAAACGGCGCCATTCCTGGCCGCCGTTTTTATGACCT
>CAYSRR010000139.1:6109-7871 GCA_964433375.1 uncultured Streptomycetaceae bacterium | reverse complement strand
CGCGAAACGACGGGAAGCTGTAGATGTGGATGTGCGTGTCGATGATCATGCGGTCCCCGGCGGCCTGGTTTTTCAGCAAAAGTATACAAGTTTTCTCCGCCCGTCTTGAAGGCGCGGGTCACGAATCACGCCCCTCTACTTCGTTCCCGACCAGCCGTGCTCGGACAGGTCGATGGTCACGCCGTCGGGTCCGCTGAACTTGACCTCGATGTTGCCGCGCTTCGCCATCTCTTCCACGCCGGGGTAGGGGCGGTGCACGGCGCCGGCCTTCTCGATCCGCGCCCGCGCCGCGCCCATGTCCTCGACCTCGAGGCCGAAGTGGTGGACGCCGGTGTAGCGGGGCGCGCCCTCCGTCGTGGCGGGGTCGTCGTCCTTGAACCTGAGGATGGCGACGTTCACGTGGCCGTCGCTGAGGTAATAGCCCTCGGCAGTGGCGGAATTGAGCCGCCCGACTTCCTTCAGCCCGAGCCCCTCGACGTAGAAGCGCGCCGTGGCTTCCGGATCCCGGGTGCCGATCGCGATGTGGCGTATGCGTGCCATGGGAGGCTCCTCACAAAGGCGGGGATGAAGGCGGGAGTTTGTGTCGTTCGCCTTGATCGTGTCAATCGTCGCGGGTCGCGAATCCCTTCAGGGCGGCGCGGACGCGCGCGATGACGGTATCCCACGCGCGCGTCTCGTCCTGCCGGAACAGGCGGGCCGTCGGGTACCAGGGGCTGTCGTCGCGGTCGAGCAGCCAGCGCCAGTCCGACGAGAACGGCAGCAGGATCCACACCGGCTTGCCCAGCGCGCCGGCGAGATGCGCGACCGCCGTGTCGATCGAAATCACCAGGTCGAGCTGCTCGATGACCGCCGCCGTGTCGGCGAAATCCGCCAGATCCGGGCCGAGGTGAAGGAGTTCGGGCCGGCCGCGCAACGCCGCTTCATCGCTGTCGCGCACGTCTTTCTGCAGGCTGACGAAGTGGATGCCCGGCAGGTCGAACAGGGGCGCGAGCTGCGCCAGCGCCACCGAGCGGTTGGGATCGGGTGTCTCCCTGCCCGACCACGCCAGGCCGACGCGCAAGCCCCCGGCGCGCGGGAGACGGGCGCCCCACCTCGCCAGGCGCGCTGGCGGCGCCGTCAAATAGGGAACACGCGCCGGGATGGTGTCGAGCTCGGTGCCGAAGGCGAGCGGCAGGCTGAGCAGCGGGCAGTGGAGGTCGAAGGCGGGCAGCGGCTCGCCGCGACTGACGACCGCGTTGACGCCCTCGACTTCCGAGAGCAGCGTCGTAAGCAAGGGGTACGCTTCGAGGATGACCCTGGCGCCCGCGGCGGCGGCGAGGGGGGCGTAGCGCACGAACTGGATGGTGTCGCCGAAGCCCTGCTCGACGTGCAGGAGGAGGGTCCTGCCAGCGAGTGGCTCCGCGCCGGTCCAGCGGGGCTGCGCGAAACCTCGAGGCTCGCCGCGCAGGCCCGTCTTCCAGCCCTGTTCGTATTTGCGCCAGCCGCCGTGGAAATCGCCGAGCTGGAGGCGAACCAGGCTTTCGTTCCAGTGCGCCTCGACGAAATCCGGCCTGAGGGCGGAGGCACGCTCGTAGCTCGCCAGCGCGTCGTCGTAGCGCTTCAGTTCCTGCAGGGTGACGCCGCGGTTGTGGTGCGCTCCGGCAAAACCCGGCTCGAGGGCGAGGGCGCGGTCGTAGCTTGCCAGCGCGTCGTCGTAGCGTTTCAGCTCCTTCAGGGTGTTGCCGCGGTTGTTGAGCACGTCGGCGTCATCCGGTTCGAGGGC
>CAYSRR010000139.1:4249-6009 GCA_964433375.1 uncultured Streptomycetaceae bacterium | reverse complement strand
GAGGGCGCGCTCGTAGCTCGCGAGCGCGTCGTCGTAGCGCTTCAGTTCCTGCAGGACGATGCCGCGGTCATAGTACGCCTCGGCGTAGTCCGGTTCGAGGGCGAGGGCGCGCTCGTAGCTCGCGAGCGCGTCGTCGTAGCGCTTCAGTTCCTGCAGGGTGACGCCGCGGTCATAGTGCGCCTCGACATGATCCGGCCGCACGGCAAGGGCGCGGTCGTAGCTCGCGAGCGCCTCGTCGTGGCGCTCCAGCTCATGCAGGGCGATGCCGAGGTTGTGGTGCGCCTCGGCGTAATCCGGTTCGAGGGCGAGAACGCGGTCGTAGCTCGCGAGCGCCTCGTCGTGGCGCTTCAGCTCGTGCAAGGCGATACCGCGGTTGCAGTGCGCCTCGGCGTAATCCGGCTTGAGGGCAAGGGCGCGATCGTAGCTCGCGAGCGCCTCGTCGTAGCGCTTCAACTCGTGCAGGGTGGTGCCGCAGTTGTTGAGCGCCTCGGCGTAATCCGGCTTGAGGGCGAGGACGTGTTCGTAGCTCGCCAGTGCTTCATCGTAGCGCTTCAGCGCCTGCAGGGTGACGCCGCGATTGCTGAGCGCCTCGGCATGGTCCGGTCGCAAAGCGATGGCGCGATCGTAGCTCGCGAGCGCATCCTCCTGCCTGCCCAGTGCCGCCTGAACGACGGCAAGCAGATGCAGGGCCTCGAAGAAATCGTGCCCGGCCGCGACGATCTGCCGGCACAGTTGCTCGGCCTCGTCGAACTGTCCCGCCCGGTAGGCCGAAACCGCGCGGTCGAGCGCCTGGGGCAGGGGGGGCGTGAGCCTGGTCATTCCGGAATGCCGGCGTGCCTGTGCCGGGAATATCGCAACCGCATAGGGAAGGAAGCTGCACGGCAATCTACCGCCCCGGCACCCGCTTCGCAAGCAAGCGATTCACGGAACCGCCGCCCTCACCGGCCTGTCCCGGCCCATGATCCACGCGGGGATCAGCCCGAGCACGAAGACGACCGCGACGATGAGAAAGCTGTCGCGAAAGCCCATGGTGTAGGCCTGGGCATGGACGACGCGCCCGAGGAAATGCAGGGCGCCCGCCGCCTGCAGGTCCGCCGACGCGCCGGCCTGGGCGAGCAGGCTTTCCACCTGGCGCAGCAATTCCGCGGTCGCGCTGTTGCCCGCCGTCTGCAGGTGGGTCAGGGCATCGCTGTGGAAGAACGTGCGGCGGTCGAGGATGACCGAGAGCAGGTTTACCCCGAACGCGCCGCCGAGCTGGCGCGAGAAGTTGATCATGCCCGCGCCCTGGCCGAGCAGTTCCGGCCGCAGCGACCTCAGCGCGGCGACGTTGAGCGCGGGCTTGATGAGGCACAGCCCGATGCGCGAGAGGACGACGCACCAGGCGATGGTCCAGAACGCCAGGTTGGCGTCGACGCCGGCCAGCCACCACGAGGACACGGCGAGGCACAGCAGCCCGGCGATGATCAGGTTGCGGGCGGCGAAGCGGTCGCTCAGGTAGCCGGCCACGGGCATCAGGAGGCCCATGACCAGCCCGGCCGGCATCAGCATGAGACCGGCCGCGTACGGCGTCAGGTGCTGCACGGTCTGCACGAACAGCGGGACCAGGTACGTGGAGCCGAACAGCCCGACGCCGAAGAGCGCGGCCACGGCCGCCGCCGCGGTGAATTGCGGGTTGGCCAGCACCTTCAGGTTGACCAGCGGCCGCGGCGCGTTCAGCTCCCAGGCGACGAAACCGGCCGCGATCGCTCTCCTCGCCGCGG
>CAYSRR010000139.1:0-4239 GCA_964433375.1 uncultured Streptomycetaceae bacterium | reverse complement strand
AACCGGCCGCGGCGAGGAGAGCGATCGCGAACAGGGCGAGGATGGTGTCGGAATGCCAGCCTTCGCGCTGGCCGTTGGAGAGACCGGTGAGCAGGCAGGCGAGCGCCGTCACCAGCAGCAGGAAGCCCGGCCAGTCGAAGCGCACCCGCGCCTCGGTCTCCTCGCGCTCCGGCAGGAACAGGCTGCCCATCAGGACCGCCACCGCGCTCACCGGCACCGCGACGGTGAAGATCGCGCGCCAGTTGAAGTGCTCGATCATCACGCCGCCCAGCACCGGGCCCAGCGCCGGGCCGAGGATCACGCTCATGCCGAAGAAGCCCATCGCGGTGCCCCGCTGCTCGGGGGGGAACACCCGGAACAGCGTGTACATGGAGAACGGCTGCAGCAGGCCCGCCACGGCGCCCTGCACGATGCGGCAGAAGATGAGCACCGACTCGTTGGGGCTCGCGCCCGCGAGCAGCAGCGAGGCGGCGAAGATGCTCAGCGCCGCGATGAAGGTCCGGCGCTGCCCGAAGTTCGACATCATCCAGGCGTTGAGCAGCATGCCGACGGTCATCGCCGCCAGCGTGCCGGTGGACAGCCACTGAGCGCGGTCCTGCCCGATGCCGAAGGCGCCCATGATGTCCGGGATGGCGACGTTGACCGAGGTCGTGGTCAGCATGGCCGCGATCGCCCCCAGCATCACGGTGGCGGTGGCGAGCCAGCGGTAGGCCGGGCCGTAGCGCTCGAACAGCGCCCCGGTCGTCTCAGTCGTCGCGGAAGGCAATGGAGACTTCCACCATCATCCCGGGGCGCAGCGACGGGTCCTTGTCGGCGAGACGGATGCGCACCGGCAGGCGCTGCGTGATCTTGGTGAAATTGCCGCTCGGGTTGGGATCGGGCAGCAGCGCGAACTTGCTGGTGGCGGTCTGGCCGATGCGGAAGACTTCCCCCGCGAAGACCTTGCCGGGATAGGCGTCGACGCGGACCTCCGCCTTCATGCCGGGCTTGAGCCTGCGCACCTCGGTCTCGCGCACGTTCGCTTCGACCCAGATTTCCCGCGGGTCGTGAAACATGAGGATGCGCTGCCCGGGAGAGACGTGCTCGCCCTGGCGCGCGAAGGTCATCACGACGCGGCCGTCGGCGGGGGCGGCGATGGTGCGGTCGGCGATGTCGACGTCGCGGCGGCGGATCTCGGCGCGGATCTCGTCGGCCTGGTGGCCGAGCACGAGGCGCTGCTGCGCCATCACCTGGATCTGGCGGCGGCTGCCGCCCGCCGCGGACAGCGTGCCGCGCGCGGCCGCCACCTCGGCCAGCGCCTTGCGGTGGTTCTCCCGGGCCTGCTCGTGGGCGCTGCGCGCGCGCTCCATCGCCTGCACCGGGAGCCATTTCTGCTCGGCCAGGTCCCGCGCCCGGCGATAGTCGTCCTCGGCCTGCTTCACCTGCACCGCGAGCGCGGCGACCTCCGCCTCCGCCGCGGCGAGGCGGCTGATTTCGCTGTCGTACTTGCCGAGGGTTTCCTGGTCGACCTGGCCGGTCTGCGCCTGGACCACCGTCGACTGGTTCTCGACCGCCTTCAGCCGGGCCACGAGCACTTCGCGCTGCAGCACCATGTCGCGGCTGTCGATGCGGGCGAGCAGCTGGCCCTGCTTCACGTGATCGCCCGCGATCACGGGCAGCTCCGTGATCCATCCCGAAACGCGGCTGGAGATCGTCACGACCTCGCCGTCGATGCGCGCGTCGTCGAGGTAGACGTGGGTCCACCGGTAGTACGCCCAGTGCGCGCCCCACGCCGCCAGCAGCAGGAGAGCGGCGGCGAGCATCCAGTTCTTCCCGTGCCCGGAAAAACGCGCGCCGGCGCGCCGCGGCGCCTGCGCGGCGGAGGAATCGGGTTCGTTCGTTGCCATGCCGGGCGGTGGTTCCCTCTCTCGGATTGCGCGGACAGTTTAGGGCAGCCGCAACGCAGCAAGCGAGGGGCGATTCCATTATGTGGCCAGCATCTCGATGGCCGGGCGGTCCGGCACTCGGGGCCTGGCCGGTTGCCTGCTTTTCCGTCAGGGAAGCACGGGTCGGCCCGAGAACACCCGCCTGCCTGTAGACTCCGCTCATGACGGTCCGCTTTCGGCATGCCTTCGGGAAGACTCTGAAAACCGCGCGGTTCGCGGGCGCCGTGCTGCTGCTCGCGCTGGGATTCCTGTGGGCGACCGCGCCGGTTCACGCCCAGCCGGAGAAGCGCGTGGTCTACGTCGTGTCCATCGAGGGCATCATCGACCTGGGCCTCGCGCCCTTCGTGCGGCGCGCGATCGACGAGGCGGCCGGGGCCGGCGCCGCGGCGCTGGTGCTGGAAGTCAACACTTTCGGCGGGCGCGTGGACGCCGCGGTGCAGATCCGCGATGCGCTGCTCGACAGCCGGGTGAAAACCATCGCCTACGTCAACAAGCGCGCGATCTCGGCGGGCGCGCTGATCAGCCTCGCCGCCGAACACCTCGTCATGTCCGGCGGCAGCACCATCGGCGCCGCGATGCCGGTGCAGGCGGGGCAGCCCGGCGCGGCCGCGCAGCCGGTGCAAGAGAAGACGGTGTCCTACGTGAGGAAGGAGTTCCGCGCCACCGCCGAGAGCCGCAAGCGCCCGCCGCTGCTGGCGGAGGCGATGGTGGACGCCGACGTGGTGATCCGTGGCGTCGTCGAGAAGGGCAAGCTCCTCACCCTCACGACCGACGAGGCCCTGAAGCACAAGCTCGCCGACTTCCGCGCCGACACCCTGGAAGGCGCGCTCGAGCGGCTGGGGCTCGGCGGCGCCGAGCTACGGCGCATCGCGCCCAACTGGGCGGAGAACGTGGTGCGCTTCCTCACCCACCCGATAGTGAGCTCCCTGCTCATCAGCATCGCCATGCTGGGCATCCTCATCGAGCTGCGCACCCCCGGCTTCGGCGTGCCCGGCACCGCGGGCGTCGCCGGCCTCGCGCTGTTCCTCTGGGGCCACTGGCTGGTGCAACTCGCCGGCTGGGAGGAACTGCTCCTGGCGCTCGGCGGCGTGGCGCTCCTTGCGCTGGAACTCTTTGTCATCCCGGGATTCGGCATCGCCGGGGTGCTGGGCATCCTCGCCCTTTTCGCGGCGCTGGTGCTCAGCCTGCTCGGCCCCGGTGATGCGCCGTCATTCATGATGATGGCGACGATGCGCGTGGTGTTCGCGCTGCTCTTTGCCCTGATCGCGAGCCTCGTGCTGTTGCGCTTCCTGCCGCGGCTGCCGTTCGGGCAGCGCCTGGTCCTGCAGACCGGGCTGGATGCCGCACAGGGCTACGCCTCGGCGCCCGAAAGCGACCTGCGCTGGCTCGGCAAGCAGGGCCGCGCGGCCTCGCCGCTGCGGCCCGCCGGCATCGCCGAAATCGAGGGCCAGCGCGTGGACGTGGTGTCCGAGGGGGAACTCATCGATGCGGGGCGACTCATAGAAGTGGTCCGCGTGGACGGCAACCGGATCGTGGTCCGGCAAACAACGAAAATCAACGAGGAGGAATAGAGCATGACGGGAATGGAGACTGGCCTCACGGGAGGCTTCGGGTTGATCATCCTGCTGGTGGCGGGACTCGCGGTAGTGCTGTACCTGGTGCCGATCCCGCTGTGGATCGCCGCCTGGGCCTCGGGCGCCTACGTCGGGCTGTTCACGCTGGTCGCCATGCGGCTGCGGCGCATCCCGCCGAACACGGTGATCACGGCGCGCATCAGCGCCGTCAAGGCCGGCATCGAGATTTCCGTCAACGATCTCGAAGCGCATTTCCTGGCGGGCGGCAACGTGGTGCGGGTGGTCAACGCCATGATCTCGGCCGACAAGGCCAACATCCCGCTGCCGTTCAAGCGCGCCGCCGCCATCGACCTCGCCGGCCGCAATGTCCTGGAAGCGGTGCAGATGTCGGTCCTGCCCAAGGTGATCCAGACGCAGAAGATCGCCGCCGTCGCCAAGGACGGCATCCAGCTGATCGCCGTTTCCCTCGTCACGGTCCGCACCAACATCGACCGGCTGGTGGGGGGCGCCGGCGAGGAGACGATCATCGCCCGCGTCGGCGAAGGCATGGTGAGCACGATCGGCGCCGCCTCGAGCCACAAGAACGTGCTCGAGAACCCGGACCACATCTCCAAGCACGTCCTGACCAAGGGCCTGGACGCCGGGACGGCCTACGAGATCCTGTCGATCGACATCGCGGACGTGACCGTGGGCGAGAACATCGGCGCCAAGCTGCAGATCGACCAGGCCAATGCCGACAA
>CAYSRR010000138.1:0-7876 GCA_964433375.1 uncultured Streptomycetaceae bacterium | reverse complement strand
TTCGCCCACTTCGCGACTTCCGAGTGCACGAACCTGGAGAAGTCGGCGGCCGAGCCCGGGTGCAGGTCCATGCCGAAGGACTCGACCCGCGCGACGACGTCCGGCTGCGCGATCGCCTTGTTGATTTCCTTGTTGACCAGGTTGACGATCGCGCGCGGCGTCTTCGCCGGCGCGAAGAAGCCCACCCACGAGCGCTCCTCGAATTCGGGCAGGCCGGATTCGGCTATCGTCGGCGTGCCCGGCAGGCTCGACACGCGCTTCAGGCTCGCGACGGCCAGCGCGCGCATCTTGCCCGAGCGGATGTGCGGCAGCGACGCGCCCGAGCTGTTGAGCAGCTCGACCTGGCCGCCGAGCACGGCGATGACCGCCGGTCCGCCGCCCTTGAAGGGCACGTGAGCGGCGTCCAGCTTGGCCAGCACCCGCAGCACGTAGTCAGCGGCGATGTGGGACGAGGTGCCGACGCCCGCCGTGGCGTAGTTGACCTTGCGGCCCTGCGAGCGCTGGACGTAGTCCCTGAGATCGCGCGCCGGGTGCGAAGCGACTACCGCAAATACGCCCGGCGTCGAAACCGTGTTGGCGACCGGCACCAGGTCCTTCAGCAGGTCGAAGCCGATGTTCTTGTAGAGGCTCGGCGTGATGCTGCTGGCGGCGGTGGTCGCCAGCAGTGTGTAGCCGTCGGGGTTGGATTCGACGACGATCCTGGCCCCGAGGGTCCCGCCCGCGCCGCCGCGGTTGTCCACCACCACCGGCTGGCCGACGCTCTCGGCGACCTTCTGGGCGACCATCCGGGAATTGGTGTCGGCGAAGCCGCCGGCCGCGAAGGCGACGACGACCCGTATCGGCTTGTTGGGATAGGCCTGCTGCGCCGCGGTCACGGACGGAAGGCCCGCCGCGGCGGCGATGCCCAGGACCGCGACAACCCGCGCGATAGTGTTCCTCGAGTACATGATCTTCCCTCCAGTGATGACGGTCGCCCGGTTCCCGGGCGCTTTATCGAATGAAATCGGACGATACCCTTGGGAGAGCCCGAAGGGCAAGGCGAAAGGCGAAAGGCGGAAGTAACATCAAACCCGTTCGGCCTTAAACCGCTGCTTTTCCTTTCGACTTTCGCCTTCAGGAGGCGCTCAGGCGAGCCCCCGAGTGACTCCGTCGAACAGCTCGTCCACCGTGAACTTGCGCGGGATGAGTTTCTGGCGGTGAACGAAGTCGATCGCGACTTCGAGGCCGCGGCGCATGTTGTCGAGACCGATGGGAGTCATGTCGGGTGTGCCGGCGGCGGGCACGGTGGCGAGGCGCTTCGCTTCCTTGAGCAGGCGGAAGACTTCGCGCACCGCGTCGGGGTGGGCTTTCACGAGCTCGTCCTTCACCGCCACCATGTGGTTGATCTGGATCGTGCCGTAGCGGGTGTGCCATTCCTTCGCCGCCTGCTCCGGGTCCGGGATCAGGCGCTTCAGGCGCGGGTCGGGCAGGGTGGCGCTGCCGAGCACCGCGGCGTCCACCTCGCCGTCGAGCAGCATGTTGAGGATGTCCTTGCCGGCGGGCGCTCGCTCGATGTTGGGCGGGTCCCTGAACTCGGCGACGTGCGCTTCCTCGAACGTCACCCATTTCACCGAGTCGAGGTCGACGCCGTAGTCGCCGGACAGGATGCCGCGCAGCCACATCGTTGTCGTCACCGAGTAGGAGCGGATGCCGACGCGCTTGCCGCTGAGGTCCTCCGGGCGCAGCGTGCCGCGCGCCGAGTTGTAGACGAGGAACGGGTGCTGGAAGCGGCCGACCACCACCACCGGCAGCAGCGTGTACGGCTTGCCGTGGGCCTTCGCCATGAGGTAGGTGACGATGGCGAGCTCGGAGACGTCGAACTCGAGGTTGCGCACCGTGCGCTTGAACGCGTTGAACACCTGCGGCACGTCGGCGAAGTCGAATGCAAGCGCGGGCGAGCTCAGCCGGCCGCGTCGCAGCGCCTCCGTGTTGGGGTAGTCGCCGAGCAGGGTTTTCAGACGAAGAGGGGTGGGTGCCATACGAACGGACCTCGGGTCGGGTGGGGAGTGGCGCACATATTACTAAAGTTACAAGTTACAAGTCGCAAGTCACAAGAGTCGACTCACCGCTCACGCCGTTCCCGGCGATGTGGTTTTATCGGCGTGTATCGGCGTTCATCGGCGGCTCAAAAAACAAGGCGGAAGGCTCGACTCACGACTCACGCCGTCAAAAAACCTTGCGCAGCAGCGCCGGGAACAGCAGGTGCAGCAGCACTCCGCGCAGGCCGAGGAAGGCGGTGACAGCGATCCACAGACCGGTGTTGCCGTAAGCCGGCACCAGCGTGTAGAGCAGGATGATGTAGAGCGCGAAGGACAGCATGACGGTATTGCGCATGACGGTGGTGCGAGTCGCCGCGAGGTAGACGCCGTCGTAGGTGTAGGCCCACAGCGATACCAGCGGCAGCAGCACCACCCATGGCAGAAAATCACCGGCCGCGGCACGCACTTCGGGGATGCCGGTGAGCAGCGCGATGATGGCGTGGCCGGCGATGGCGTAGACCAGCGCGTTCAGCACGCCGACGATCAGCGCCCACAGGAAGACCACGCGCATCGCGCGCCGGAACTCGTCGCGGGCGCGCCGGCCGACGGCCTCGCCGAGTATCGCCTCGGCGGCGTGCGCGAAGGCGTCGAGGCCGAAGGACGTGAAGACGAGGAAGTTGTGCAGCACCTGGTTTCCCGCGAGCGTGACGTCACCCAGTTTGGCGCTCTGGGCCATGAACAGCCCCAGTACGGACACCACGCAGAAGGTGCGCAGCACAATGTCGCTGTTGATGGCCACCATGCGCTTGAGCGCGGCGCGGTCGAGCAGGCGCGCACGCCCGCCGCTGGGCAGGGCGCGCAGGGTGCGCCACACGTACCACAGCCCCAGCAGCAGGCCCGCGTACGACGCGATCAGCGAGGCCGTCGCGACGCCGGCCACGTCCCAGCCGAAGCCGAACACGAACAGGAAGTCGAGCCCGATGTTGAGCGCGTTGGCGCAGACCTGCACGATCAGCGGCGTGCGCGCGTCGCGCAGGCCGTAGTACCAGCCGATGATCGCGTAGCCGGCGAGCACCGCCGGCATGGACCAGACGCGGATCAGGAAGTACTCGCGGGCGTAGTGCTCTACCTGCGGGCTGGCGTCGATCAGCCAGAAGGCGAGCGTGAGGATCGGCAACTGGAGGGCGATCATCACCCCGCCGATCGCCGCGGCGAGCAGCAGCGCGCGCCCGATCATCGCGCGTACCTCCGCGTAGTCGCTGGCGCCGCGCGCCTGCGCCGTCGGGCCGGTCGTGCCCATGCGCAGGCAGTTGAACAGGTGAAAGAGGTAGGTGAAGAGCATGGCGCCGATGGCGACGCCGCCGATGTAATGCACTTCCGGCAGGTGACCAACCACCGCCGTGTCCACCGCGCCCAGCAGCGGCACGGAGATGTTGGCGAAGATGAGCGGCCCGGCCATCGCCCAGACCTGGCGATGCGGGTTGTGCTCGGCGGGGGCGGGGCGCATCAGGTCCGGGTCATTCCTTCCGCCCCGGCGTTCACCGCTTCGCCGCGACGAACGCCGCGGTGATCTCCCGTGCCATGGACTTGCCGTCGAGACCGGCGACGACGTTGACGACGTTGTTGATCGACGGCTCCGGCAGGTCGCCGGCGACGGTGTCGCGGAAGAGGGCGGTGATGTCCTCCCATGCCATTGGGCGATGCGGGCTGCCGCGCGGATGGTCGACGTTCGCCTCGAGCTTGCGGCCGTCGGCGAGCTTGAGGGTCACGCGCGAGGGCACTTCCTCGGTATTGGTCTTCGCCTCGATGACGGGGTCCACCACGCAGCGCACGCGCATCGAGAGCGCGCGCACCGCGGGATCGGCGAGCGCATTGTCGTAGTCGGTAGGCGTGATGCCGGCGGTGGGCCCGCGCGCGCGGCCGATCGCGAGCGCGATCGCCAGGCTGAAGGGCACGCTCAGCATGGCGCTTTGCATGTCGTGCGGATCGTTCTTCGTGAGCATGCCCTGGATCACTTTCGGGATGCCGACTTCCGCGTCGACGACCTGCTCCGGCGCGAGCTGGTGCTCGCTGGCGAGCGTGAGCCCGGCGTCGTTGGTCGCCTGCAGCCGCCCGGCGCCGGCGTGCACCTTGGTGCTCACTTCCATCAGCCGGTAGGCGCGGCCGAGGTCGCCGGTGACGCGCGAAGGATCGGGCTTGTCGGAGAAGGCGCGGAAAAAGCCGGCTTCCCTGCCCTCGAGGATGTCGCGCGGGCCCCAGACGCCTTCCTGCGTGAGCAGCGCCGCGATCACGCCGCACTCGGCCGCCTTGCCGGCGTTGACGCGCTTGATGACGGAGCCCGACTTGTAGAACTGCGCGAGTCCGCCGGCGTAGGTGCAGGCGGCGCCGAGCGCGCCGGCCATGTCCTCGGCGCTGAAGCGCAGCAGCTTGGCGGCGGCGAGCGCCGCGCCGAGCGGGCCGACGGTCGCGGTGGCGAGGAAGCCCTTGTGGAACAGTTGCGGCTGCACGGCCAGGCCGATGCGCAGCGACGCCTCGTAGCCGACGATCGCGGCTTCGAGCAGCGCGCGGCCGCTGGCGTTTTCCCGCTCGGCGATGGCGAGCGCCGCCGGCAGCACCGACGCGCCCGAGTGATGCATGGAGCCGACGTGCGTGTCGTCGAGATCGCAGGCGTGGGCGAAGGAACCGTTGACGAAGGCGGTGCGCACCGGGTCCATGCGGTCGCCGTAGTAGAGCACGGTGCTGACGGCGTTGCCGCCGAGCTTCAGCGCGTACTGGCGCGCGTCCCTGCTCCACGGCAATTTCGCGCCGACCGCCACGACCCGCAGCAGGTCGAGCACCAGCGCTTTCATCCTGCCGACGACGGCCGGCGG
This sequence comes from uncultured Streptomycetaceae bacterium, assembly GCA_964433375.1. Classification (GTDB taxonomy): domain Bacteria; phylum Pseudomonadota; class Gammaproteobacteria; order Burkholderiales; family SG8-41; genus SG8-41. Next base: position 2,988 of record CAYSRR010000138.1, on the reverse strand, counting down.
CGCGTCCTCCAGCCTGAAGCTCGCCGCCCATTCGGCCAGATAGGCCGTCGTCCTGTCCTGGCTTGCCGGCATCAACCTGCTCCTCTGTCCCCGCCCGGGTTTTTATGGAGCCGTGATCTTAGCGCGTTGTGGGCGCGCTCGCCGCCGGGCTTGATCGAGATCGTGATGGGCACGCGCGGGATGGGCAGGGTCGCCAACCTGCTGCTCGGGTCCGTCGCCAGCAAGGTCGTTCACCTGGCCCGCGTCCCGGTCACGCTGGTCGGGTAACGAGAAGCGAGCGTCGCTGGCGGTGGACGGCGAAGGGCTGTTCCGGCCCTCCGCAATCGTTCCTGTCGCCTGCCGCCGAAGATGCGATAATGCGGCCATGAACGATCCTCAGGCGAATTCCCCCCGAGCGCGCATGCAGGCGCTGCTGGCCATCCCCGAGCGGCAGCGCACCGACGCCGAATGGGACGAGTTGAACGAACTCGAGATCATGCTGGCTTCCACCAACCGGCAGGGCGCGCCCGAGCCGGGCGGCCGCAACAACCCCCAGCAGGGCGGCGGCCATAACCGCGGCGGCGGCCAGCAGCCGCGCCAGGGCGGCGGCGGAGGAGGCGGGCAGCGCCACGGCCAGCGGCCGGGACGCAAGTTTCACCAGCGCCCGCCAAAGCGCGGGCCGGGCGGCGGGCCGCGCTGACTTACGTCAGTGTCGAGTGTCGAGGGTCGGGTGACTGATGACCCGCGACTCGGGACGGGTCGCGGCCAGCTCTAACGCGCGGCCGTAAAAAACTCCTGCATCATGAAGTCTTCCAGGCCGGCGCTGTCGCGCGGGCGGGCAGACAGCAGCAGGCTGCGGCCCAGCCGCTGGGAGTCCCAGAGAAATTCCACCGGCTCGTGCTCGCGGATGATGGAGATCATTCGCCGCACCACCGCGAGGCGGATGTCGCCGTGATTGTCGACCCGTACCTCGATGGTCTGCTTGGTGCGGCGGCGGGCTGACTGGTTCCAGCCGATGAAGTTGAACTCGGCGTGATCGTGGGTCAGGCGCGTGATCTGGAACACGCCGCCGCTTCTTGCCGGGTCGTAGCCGAACGTGATCTGGCGCTGCGTCGCGAGGTTGGCTTCGGCGAGGCGGCTGGCGCGCGTATTGTCGTCCTCGGCGGCGGCCGGCGCGCCCGGAACACTGGCCTGGGCCGCTTCCGCTTCGACGCGGGTCCGGCGCCGGGCCTCGATGTACGCCAGCAGGTCGCCGGTAGCCAGGGGACGTGCGGGCTCGGCGGCGGGCGGTGGCGGGGTGGGTTGCGGTGAGGGCGCAGGGCGCTCGAGCGCGATGGGGGGCGGTGCGGGCCGCGCGCGGGCACGCGGTGCCGGTGCCGGTTTCGGAGAAGGTGCCGGCGCGGGGAGGGCGGCGGGCGGCGGCGCGAGTCGCACCGTCAGCCGGCCGTCTTCATCGCGCCAGACCGGCAGCTCGAAGGACGGCAGGCGCCATTCAGGCAGCCAGCCCCAGATCAGCACGAGATGGGCGAGCAGCGACACCACGGCCGCGACCCGGATCGGGGGGGCGGCCAGGGGGTTGCGCCGGGCGTGGGTGTCGTCGATCAACACGGTCATTGGACATCCGCCGGGTCCATCCTATCCGAGGAGAGGCAAAAGGAAAAAGGCACAAGGCAAAAGGGTCGAATCACCACTCACGAATCACGCCGTTCCAGACTCGCGGCGCGGGAGCCAAATCACTCGACACTCGACACTCGACACTCGACACCCGTCACTCGACACGCGGCTTCGCCCGCTCCTGCAGTGCGCGCAGCACGCGCGCGCCGGCGCGGCCGTCCACCGGCAGGCCGGCCGCGGCCTGGAACGACTGGATCGCGTTGCGGGTGCGCGTGCCGATGATGCCGTCGGGCTCGCCGATGTCGTAGCCCTGCTGGACGAGCAGCGCCTGCAGCTCGCGGCGCTCGGCGCGCGACAGGCCGGCGTCGTCCGTCGGCCACGCAGCCTGGAAGGGGCCCGCGCCGCGCAGCCGGTCGGAGAGATGCGCGATGGCGAGCGCGTACGATTCGGCGGCGTTGTAGGCGAAGAGCGCGTTGAAATTGCCGAGCGCGATGAACGCCGGGCCGTCCCTGCCGGCCGGCAGCAGCAGCGCCGCGCGCCCGCTGCCCGTCAACGCGCCGCCGTCGATTTTCCGGATGCCGAGCCGGCTCCAGTCCGCCAGCGCCCGCCGGTCGCGGCGGCCGGCGGGGCCGTCATAGCCCGCCGGCAGGCGCGCCTCGTAACCCCAGGGTTCGCTGCTCGCCCAGCCGGCTTTCTTCAGGAAGTTCGCGGTGGAGGCGAGCGCGTCGGGCACCGAGCCGAGGAGATCGCGGCGGCCGTCGCCGTCGAAATCGACCGCCAGCCGCTGGAACGTGGAGGGCATGAACTGCGTGTGACCGAACGCGCCGGACCACGAGCCGGCGAAGGCCCCGGCCCGCACGTCGCCGCTCTGCAGGATGCGCAGCGCCTCGATCAGCTCGCCGCGGAAGAAGCGCTGCCGGCGCCCGTGGCACGACACCGTCGCCAGCGAGCGCACCAGCATGCGCTTGCCCATGTTTTTTCCGTAATCGGTTTCGACGCCCCAGATCGCGACGACGACGTGGCGATCGACGCCGAACTTGCGCTCGATCTCCGCCAGCACCGGAGCGAACTCGGCGAGCTTCGCCTGGCCGTCGGCGATGCGCCTGTCGTCCACCAGGCCCGCGAGGTAGTCCCAGACCGGCGTGATGAACTCGGGCTGGTTGTCCATCGCGTCGAGCACGCTTTGGTCGGGCTCGACGCCGGCGAGCGCCTGGTCGAAGGTCTGCCGCGAGATCCCTTTTGCCGCGGCCTCGCCGCGCAGCGCCTGCACGCAGGCGTTGAAGTCCTGCGCGGTCGCGCCGGCGGCGGCGGACGACAGCAGCAGGCAACAGCAAAGCCGCGCTGCCGGTGAAACGGGGAACGCAGGAAGATTCATGGTCGGGAACGCGGAGCGCC
>CAYSRR010000137.1:0-7890 GCA_964433375.1 uncultured Streptomycetaceae bacterium | reverse complement strand
AGTACACCATGGCGTGCACGTCCTTGTGCTCCATGGGCGGCAGGTTGATGCGCCGCACGTCGCCGTGCACCCGGATCATCGGCGGCAGGCCCGAGGAAAGATGCAGGTCGGAAGCCTTGTTCTTGACGACGAAAGCGAGCAGTTCCGCGATGTCCATTTATAATGCTCCGTGATCGGGTTGGGCGGCGGGAAAAGCGGTTAAGGTTTTGATTTTACGCCGGTCGCCTGCCCGACGCGAGGCGGAAATTATGGCCACAATCGCCGACAACTTGCAAGCTGTCCATGCCCGCATCGCGCGGGCGGCGCACGCCGCGGGGCGGGACCCCGGCGGCGTTACGCTGGTGGCCGTGAGTAAAACCTTCCCGGCCGAGCACATAGCGCAGGCGCATGCCGCCGGCCAGCGGGCCTTCGGGGAAAACTACGTCCAGGAAGCCGTGGAAAAGGTCACGAAACTCGCGCACCTCTCGCCCGCGCCCGCCTGGCACTTCATCGGGCCGATACAGAGCAACAAGACCGCCCTGATCGCGAAGCATTTCCAGTGGGTACACGGCATCGAGCGCGAGAAGATCGCGCAGCGCCTGGACGCGGCGCGCCCCGCGGAGCTGCCCCCGCTCAACGTCTGCATTCAGGTCAACGTGAGCGGCGAAGCGAGCAAGAGCGGCGTCAACCCGGGGGACGAGGAAGCGCTCGCCGCGGCCATCGCGCGGCTGCCGCGGCTGAAGCTGCGCGGGCTGATGGCGATACCCGAACCGGCGCCCGACGCGACGCTCACGCGCCGCCGCTTCGCGCTGCTGCGCGAGCTGAAAGAAAAGCTGGTCGCCCGCGGCTACGCGCTCGACACCCTGTCGATGGGCATGTCGGACGACCTCGAGGCGGCGATCGCCGAAGGCGCGACCATGGTGCGCGTCGGCACGGCCATCTTCGGGAAAAGAACCTAGATAGCCGCAAAGACGCAGAGGCGCGGAGAACAACTTTTCAATCCGGCTTCAAGTCTTGCGGCAATGGGCAAACGTGTAAGAATAGCGACTTATTCTGGGGGTTCCGGTTTTGTTATCGAAGTTTCACTTCGCGTCTCTGCGCCTCTGCGGCTAATTAAATGAAAATAACCTTCATCGGCGGCGGCAACATGGCGGGCGCCATCATCGGCGGGCTCGTGAAGAAGCGCTGGCCGCGCAAGGCGATCCGGGTGGTGGAGATCGCCCGGGGAGCGCGCGAGAAGCTGGAGCGCGAGCTGAAAATCGCCACCCAGGCCGCGCCCGATGCCAAAGCGCTGAAATGCGACTGCATCGTGCTGGCGGTGAAGCCGCAGCAGATGCGGGAGGTCGCGGGCGCGCTGAAGCCCCACCTCACCTCGCAGCTCGTCATCACGATCGCGGCCGGCATCCGGGCGAGCGACCTCTCGCGCTGGCTGGGCGGCCACAAGCGCATCGTGCGCGCCATGCCCAACACGCCGGCGCTGGTGCACGCCGGCATCTCGGGCCTCTACGCGCCGCCGGCCGTCGATGCCGGCGGCCGCGCGATGGCCGAAAAGGTCCTCGGCGCGGTGGGCGCCACCCTGTGGCTCGAGCGCGAGCAGGACCTCGACGCCGTGACCGCCGTCTCCGGCAGCGGGCCCGCCTATGTCTTCTACTTCATCGAGGCGCTGGAGCGCGCCGCGCGGGAACTCGGCCTGGCCGACGACGCGGCGCACCGGCTCGCGATCGAGACCTTCGCCGGCGCGGTCAGGCTCGCGGCGCAATCGAGCGAGCCGCCGGAAATGCTGAGGAGCCGCGTCACTTCGAAAGGCGGCACGACGGAGCGCGCGCTGGCCTCCATGGAGTCCGGGCGCGTGAAGGACGCCATCGTGCGCGCGGTGCGCGCCGCGGCCGAGCGCTCGCGCGAGCTAGGCGACGAGCTGGGCAAGGACAAGTGATTCAGTAATTGAGTGATTAGGTGATTGGGTAACCACGCTACGGCCAATGCGCGCCACTTCTCTGAATCACTCAATCACTGAATTACTTAATCACCGAATCACTAAATGCTCTCCGACGCGCTGATCTTTCTCGTCCAGACCGCCTTCGGGCTGTTCATCATCGCCCTGCTGCTGCGCTTCTACCTGCAGTGGGCGCGCGCGCCGCTGCGCAACCCGCTCTCCGAGTTCCTGCGGGCGCTGACCGACTTCATGGTGCGGCCGGCGCGCCGCGTCGTGCCCGGCCTGTGGGGTCTCGATCTCTCGACGTTCGCGCTGGCCTGGCTCCTCCAGCTGCTGGAGCTCGTCATCGTGCTCCAGCTGCGCGGCTACCAATCCGGCCCGGACGCCGGACTGGCGTTCGTCGTGCTGATCGCGCTCGCGCTGGTTGCCCTCGCCAGGCTCGGCCTCTACATCGTGATGGTCGCGGTGATCATCCAGGTCGTGCTGTCCTGGCTGGGCCCGTACAGTCCGCTGGCGCCCCTCGTGAACAGCCTGACGCGCCCCTTCCTGCGGGTGTTCCAGAAGCGCATCCCGCCCATCGGCAACGTCGACCTCTCGCCGCTGTTCCTGCTCGTCGTGATCCAGCTCCTGCTGATGCTCCCGGTCGCCTGGGCGCAGGGCGCGCTGGCGCGCTTGCTATGAGATGCGTGGGTCGTGACCCCTACCCCATCCCTCCCCCTTGTGAAGGGGGAGGGCAAGGGAGGGGGTTGTGAGCCGTGATTCGACCTGGTGCCGCTACGATGCCGCCGCGAGGCGGCTGACGCTCACGCTGCACGTGCAGCCCGGCGCGAAGCGAAGTGAAGTCGCGGGCCCGCACGGCGGCGCGCTAAAGGTCAGGATCGCCGCCCCGGCGGTGGACAACAAGGCGAACGCCGCCCTGATTGAATACCTGAGCGAAACGCTGGGAATTCCGAAGTCCGCGATCACCGTCCGCCACGGCGCCACCGGCCGCCGCAAGGTCGTCGAAATCGTCGGCGGCCGGGAACTCGCGTCAAAGCTGGTGCGGTAAGCAACTCCTTCCTCACCCGACACCCGACACCCGACACTCGACACGCGTCACATCAGGATGATGTCGTACTGCTCCTGGTTGTAAACCGTCTCCACCTGCAGCGACACCGGCTTGCCGATGAAGTCCGAGAGCATGGCGAGCGCCTGGGATTCCTCGTCGAGAAACAGATCGATCACCGGCTGGGAGGCGAGGATGCGGAATTCGCGCGCGCTGAACTGGCGCGCCTCGCGCGTCAGCTCCCGCAGGATCGTGTAGCAGACCGTCTGCGCGGTCTTCATGCGGGCGCGGCCGTCGCACGCCGGGCACGGCTCGCACAGGACCTGGGCGAGCGACTCGCGGGTGCGCTTGCGCGTCATCTCCACGAGGCCCAGCTGGGTGAAGCCGTTCACCGTCATGTGGGTGCGGTCGCGCGCGAGCGCCTTGCGGAATTCATTGAGGACCGCGTTGCGGTGCTCCTCGGTGCTCATGTCGATGAAATCGACGATGACGATGCCGCCGATGTTGCGCAGCCGCAACTGGCGCGCGATGACCTGCGCGGCCTCGAGATTGGTCTTGAATATCGTGTCGTCGAAACTGCGCGCGCCGACGAAGCCGCCGGTGTTGACGTCGACGGTGGTGAGCGCCTCGGTCTGGTCGATGACGAGGTAACCGCCCGATTTCAGGTCGACGCGCCGCGCCAGCGCTTTCTCGATCTCCTCCTCGACGCCGTAGAGGTCGAACAGCGGCCGCTCCCCGGCGTAGTGCTCGACGCGCTCGGCGGCGCTGGGCGTGAAATCCTGGCCGAACGCCAGCATCTTCTCGCAGGTCTCGCGCGAGTCCACCAGCACCCGCGCGGTGTCTTCGTGCACGAAATCGCGCAGCACCCGCAGGGCGAGGCCCAGGTCCTGGTAGAGCGGCGTCAGCGGCGCGGCCGTGGCGGCCTTGTCGCGGATGCCGGCCCACAGCCGGCGCAGGTAATCGACGTCGGACTTCAACTCGCGGTCGGAAGCGGTTTCCGCCATGGTGCGGATGATGAAGCCGCCCTTCTCCTCCGGCGGCAGCAGTTGCCGCAGCTTCTCGCGCAGGTGCGCCCGCTCCTCCTCGTCCTCGATGCGCTGGGAGATGCCGATGTGCGAGTCCTGGGGCAGGTGGACGAGGAAGCGCCCCGCGACCGAGACCTGGGTCGAGAGCCGCGCGCCCTTGGCGCCGATGGGGTCCTTCACCACCTGCACCATCAACGGCTGGCCCTCTCCGAGCAGGCGCTCGATCGGCACCGGCTGATCGCCCGGGTGGCCGCCGCCGTGGCCGCCGTTATGTCGATGTCCGCGCATGTCCGCGACGTGCAGGAACGCCGCGCGCTCGCCGCCGATGTCGACGAAGGCCGACTGCATGCCCGGCAATACGCGCACCACCCGCCCCATGACGATGTTGCCGACCAGCCCGCGCGAAGAGGCGCGCTCGATGTGCACCTCCTGCGTGACGCCCTGCTCGATCACGGCCACCCGCGTCTCCTGCGGGGTGACGTTGACGAGGATTTCCTCGGTCACAGCCATGGGCGTGTTCCTACCAGACGGGGATGCTGAATTTCTGCAGCAGCTCCGCGGTTTCCGCGAGCGGCAGTCCCATGATACCGGAGTAGCTCCCCGCGATCCGCGTCACGAACGCGCCCGCCCGCCCCTGGATGGCGTAGGCGCCGGCCTTGTCGAACGGCTCGCCGCTCGCGCAATAACGCCGGATGTCGGTGTCGGTGAGCTCGCGGAACCACACGCTGGAAACCGAGATCTGCGTTTCGACCTGCTCCTTGAGCGCGACCGCCACCGCGGTCAGCACCTGGTGCTCGCGGCCGGAGAGCGCGCGCAGCATGCGCGCCGCGTGCTCGGCATCGTCCGGCTTGCCGACGATCTGGCCGTCGAACACGACGGTGGTATCGGCGGAGAGCACCGGCTTCTGCGGCAGCGCGCGGTAGGCGATCTGGCGCACCGCCATCGCCGCCTTTTCCCTGGCTATCCGCAGCACGTAGACGCCGGGCGACTCGTCCGGCAGCGGCGTTTCGTCCACGTCCGCCCCGCGCCGCAGATCCTCGCGCAGCAGCAGCAGCTCGAACGGCACGCCGATCTGCTTCAGCAGATCGCGCCGCCGCGGGCTGCGCGAGGCGAGGTAGATGCGCTTGTCGCTGATACTCATGGCTGTCGCGTGAGGGGTGAGGGGTGAAGGGTGAGGGGGCAACCCTCTCCCGCCTTCCTGCTTTTTGCCTCCTCACTCCTCACTCTTCACTCCTCACCCGCGGTGGTAAGGGTGATTGTGCAGTATCGAGTGCGCGCGATAAAGCTGCTCGGCCAGCAGCACCCGCGCGAGGCCGTGGGGCAGCGTCAGCGGAGACAGCGACCAGACGAACTCCGCGGCCTGCTTCACGGTCCCGTCGAGCCCGTCGGCGCCGCCGACGATGAAAGCCACGTCACGGCCCTCCCCCCGCCAGCGCGCGATGCGGCGCGACAGGTCCATGGTGCTCGCCAGGGTGCCGCGCTCGTCGAGCGCGACCCGGGCGCAGCCCGCGGGCAGCGCGGCCCGGATGCGCTGCGCCTCGGTCTCGAGCACGCGCTTGACCGGGCCGCCGCGTGGCGCGGGTTTCAGCGCCACGAGCTCGATGCGGGCTTCGCGCGGCATGCGGCCGGCGTACTCCGCGAAGCCGGCGTCCACCCAGCCCGGCATGCGGTGGCCGACCGCGACCACCACGAACTTCACGGACGGGAGCGGCCGTCAGCGGGCGGCACGGGTCGCGCGGCTGCGCCGGGCGCGCGGCGGCGGCGCCCACAGCTCTTCCAGGTTGTAATGCCGGCGGATGGCGGGCTGCATGATGTGCACGACCAGGAAACCGAGGTCCACCAGTATCCACTCGCCGACGCGCTCACCCTCGACGCTCACCACGCGCGCGCCGAGCGCTTTCATTCTTTCCTGGAGATGGCTGGACAGCGCCTTGCCCTGGCGGGCGGAATCGGCGCTGACGACGATGATCTTGTCGAACAGCGAGGTCATCTTCTTTACATCCAGCACCACGATGTCACGTCCCTTGATGTCGTCCAGTGCCGCGACCGCGGCCTTGGTGAGCTTGTCGAGTCGCATCAATTCCTATGAGTAAAGCCGGTGTCGTTGAATATAGTCGAGAACCGCGGACGGCAGCAAATAACGGGGGCTCGTGCCCGCGCGCAGCATGTCGCGTATCGCGGTGGCCGAGATGTCGAGCGCCGTGAACGCGATCACGGCGATGCCGCCGGCGGGCGAGAGATGCGTCGCCAGCGGCTGCTGCATGAGGCGCGCCGAGTACTCGCGCGCGAGCGGCTGCGGCATGCGCTCGTCCCAGTGCTCGACCGGGTAGCCCGGGCGGTGGGCGACGGCGACGTGCGCCAGGCCGAAGATTTCGTGCCAGCGGTGCCAGGTCGCGAATTCCAGGAACGCGTCCGCCCCGAGCAGCAAAACGATGGAGCGGTCGCCGCCCGCTTCCGCGCGCAACGAGGCGAGCGTGTCGAAGGTGTAGGCGGGGCCCGCGCGGCGCACCTCGCGATCGTCGACGACGAAGCGCGGGTTGCCCGCTGCCGCGAGCCGCGCCATCTCCAGGCGATGCTCCGCGGAGACCTGCGGCGCGCTGCGATGCGGCGGCGTGCCGCTCGGCACGAGGCGCACTTCGGCGAGCTTCAGCGTCTCGCCCAGCTCCTCGGCCAGGCGCAGGTGCCCGTAGTGGACCGGGTCGAAGGTGCCGCCGATGACGCCGATGGGGCCGGTTGACATGCTTCAACCGGCCCGGTGAGGAGTAAGGAGTGAGGGGTGAGGGGCGAAGCGCATGCTTGCCGGGATTTTACTCCTCACCCTTTACACCTCACTCCTCACAGGACCAGGCGGCGGATGTCGGAGAGGACGCTGCTGAGGAAAGCGATGAAGCGCGCGCCCTGCGCGCCGTCGATCACGCGGTGATCGTAGGACACCGACAGCGGCAGCATCAGCCGCGGCTCGAAGGTTTTTCCGTTCCACACCGGCCGCATGGCCGACTTGCCGACGCCGAGGATCGCCACCTCCGGCGCGTTGATGATGGGCGTGAAATGCCCGCCGCCGATGCCGCCCAGGCTGGAGATCGAGAAGCAGCCGCCCTGCAGATCGGCCGGCGCGATCTTGCCCGCGCGCATGCGCGCGCTCACCTCGCCGAGTTCCCTGGCGAGCTCCATCAAACCCTTCTTGTCCACGTCGCGGATCACCGGCACCACCAGCCCGTTGGGCGTGTCCACCGCCACGCCGATGTGAAAATACTGCTTCAGGACCAGGCTTTCGCCGTCCGCGGACAGCGACGCATTGAACTCGGGGTGCTGCTTCAGCGCCACCACCACCGCCTTCAGCAGAAAGCACAGGATGGTCATGCGGACGCCCTGCTGCTTCGCTTCCTCGGTCTCGCTCTTGCGGAATGCCTCGAGCTCGGTGACGTCGGCGAGGTCGTTCTGCGTGACGTGCGGGATGGTCACCCAGTTGCGGTGCAGGTTCGCGCCCGCGAGCTTCTTGATGCGCGACAACGGCTGCGTCGTGATCGCGCCGAACTTCGCGAAATCCACCTGCGGCAGCGGCAGCAGGTTCAACCCCGCGCCGCCCTCGCCTCCGCGCGGGCGCGAGAGCTCGGCCTTGACGTAATTCTGGATGTCTTCCTTGAGCACGCGCTCCTTGGGCCCCGTGCCTTTCACGCGCCCGAGGTCCACGCCCAGCTCGCGCGCGAAGCGCCGCGCCGACGGGCTCGCGTGCGCCTGCGCGACCCCCCCCTCCGTCCCCCCCTTGATAAGGGGGGGAAATACCCCCTCTTCCCTCCCCCCCTTGGCAAGGGGGGGAGATGGGGAGGTTGCAGGCGCCGCAGGAGATGCCGCGCGGGGCGCCGGCTGCGATGCCGGTGCCGGTTTTTCCGCGGCAGGCCTGGCGGCGG
>CAYSRR010000136.1:4577-7909 GCA_964433375.1 uncultured Streptomycetaceae bacterium | reverse complement strand
TGGGCGGCGAGATCCGTAAAATCGTGGCTCTGCCGGACGTGACGAAAACGCTGGAATCGAGCGGTGTGTTCCCCGAGCCCGACGGCTCGCCCGAGCGGGTGCGCGAGCTCGTGCGCAAGGACCTCGAGCAGTGGCGCAAGGTCATCCAGCGGGCGGGAATCAAGTTACAGTAACGGCGGACGACCAACGAGGAGAAAACACGGTGAACATGCATTCGAAGAAAATTCGCAGGCTGCTGGCCTTTTCCCTTTTGCCTTTTGCCTTTTCCCTTGGGGTAGCTTGCGCAAACGCGCAAAGCTATCCCGCCAAGCCGATCCGCTTCGTGATCCCCTTCCCGCCCGGCGGCAGCACCGACCTGCTCGGCCGGTTGATCGGGCAGCAGTGGTCCGAGATGCTGGGCCAGCAGGTGATCATCGACAACCGCGGCGGCGCCGGCGGCACCATCGGCGTCGACAACGCGGCGCGGTCGGCGCCCGACGGCTACACGCTGGTGCTCGGTCACATCGGCACGTTCGGAGTGGGCCCTTCGCTCTACGCCAAGCTGCCGTACGACCCGATCCGGGATTTCGTTCCGATCGGGCTGTTCGGAGGCGTGTCCAACCTGCTGGTGGTGCACCCGTCCATGCCGGTGAAGTCGGTCAAGGAATTGATTGCATTCGCCCGGGCGCGGCCCGGCCAGCTGAACTACGGCTCGGCGGGCGTCGGCAGCGCTTCCCACCTGCAGATGGAGTACTTCAAGCTGCTGATCAAAGCCGACATCACGCACGTTCCCTACAAGGGCACCGGCCCGATGGTGACCGACCTGGTGGCGGGACAGACCCAGCTCACCAGCACCGGCGTGCCGGGACTGTTGAGCCAGGTCAAGGCCGGCCGCCTGCGCCCGCTTGCCGCGCTGAGCGAGAAGCGCCTGGTCATATTCCCGGAAATCCCGACCTCGCGCGAAGCGGGCCTGCCCGAGTTCCTGGTGTCTACCTGGTACGGGCCGCTCGCGCCCGCGAAGACGCCTTCCGACATCATCAACCGGCTGAACGGCGAACTGCAGAAGATGCTGCAGAAGCGCGACGTCCTCGACCGGCTCGCCAACTCGGGCGTCGAGCCGCTCGGCGGCACGCCCCAGCAGTACGGCGATTTCATCAAGAGCGAGATCGCGAAGTGGGCGAAGGTGATGAAGGCGGCGGGAATCAAGCCGCAGTAGCGGCGAAGGATGAAGGATGAACGCGGAAGGATGACCCTCGTGCTTCGCACGATTTGTTCAGTCCTTCCCTTGCACTGACGTCCGGTCAGAACGTCTTCTAAAAAAAACGGCGGCCAGGTTGGCCGCCGTTTTACTGTACTGCTTCCGCCCGGGCGAAGCGAAAGGAAGGGACCTGCTTCTCGCGCGCCGGCGCGGGGTCATCCTTCCACGTTCATCCTTCATCCTTGGTGTTGCAGTGGCGGTGTTTCACACCGGCACTGCAACACCCGCCTGCTCGCAGGTATTGGCGACGTCGCTCACCGTGGTGCGGCGCATGTCGCGCACCCAGCGCAGGTCGTCGTAGTCGGTGCCGCGGTGCATGGTGCAGCGGTTGTCCCACATCACCAGGTCCTTCGGGCGCCAGCGGTGGGCGTAGACGAACTGGCGCTGCGTCGTGTGCGCGATCAGCTCCTCCAGCAGCGCGGCGCCCTCCTGCTCCGGCACCTCGAAGATGCGGCCGATGTGGGACGCCAGGTACAGCGATTTACGGCCGCTTTCCGGTATCGTCCGAACCAGGAGCTGTGGCACCGGCGGCAGCCGCCGGTTCTCTTCCTCGTTGAAGTGCGCGAAGCCGGTCTTACGCCGCGAGTAGGCGATCGCGTGCTCGGCGACGAGCCCCTCCAGCTTCCGCTTCATCGCCGGTGGCAGCGCGTCGTAAGCCGCGCGCTGGTCGGCGAACTCGGTGAGACCGCCCACCGGCACGACGGTGCGCGACCACAGCAGCGACGCCAGCCCCGGGCGGTACTTGAACGAGCTGTCGGTATGCCACAGCCTGTTGCCGGCCTTGTACATGCGCTGGCGGCTGTCGTCGGACCAGATCGATTTTCCGTCCGGCGCCAGGTTGGAGATGTCGGCGAACGCCGGGTCGAGCCGGTGCGGGTTCACCTTCGTGTCGAGCACGCGGTCGCGCTCGACCGGGCCGAATTTCTCCGAGAACGCGATGTGCTGCTCCGGCGTGAGGTCCTGCTCCGGGAAAACCAGCACCGCGTATCGCCAGAAAGCCGCCTTGATCGCCGCCTCGTCGGCCGCGGACAGCGGCCGCGACAGGTCCACGTCGCCGACTTCGGCGGCGAAGGTGTCGGTGATCGGGCGAATTTCGATGCTCATGGCGCAATCCTTGACGTCAGAAAAGCGGGATAAGGGATAGGGGATAAGGCTCCCGCAGCGCGGAATTTTAACCCCTAACCCCTATCCCCTATCCCCCATCCCTTATCCCTTATCACGCAGTTCTACGGGATTCGGCACCCGTTTCCCCGCAAAGTGCGCGGCCAGGTTCGCGAGCACCTTGCGGCCGCGCTCTTCGCGTATTTCCCGCGTGGTCGAGCCGACGTGCGGCAGCAGCACGACGTTCTCCATCTCCAGCAACTCCGCCGGCACCCGCGGCTCGTCCCAGTACACGTCCAGCCCTGCCCCCGCGATCCGCTTGCCCCTCAATGCGGCGATCAGCGCCGCCGGGTCGACGATGGGGCCGCGCGCGACGTTGATCAGGAAGCCGTCCGTCCCGAGCGCATCGAGGATGCGCGCGTCGATCATGCCGCGCGTTTGCGGCGTCTCCGGGCACGTGACCACCAGGCAGTCGGATGCGCGCGCCAGGCCCTCGAGGTCGGCGTGGTAGGGCCAGGCGGCATTCGCCTTCGGGCGCGGGCCGTGGTAGCGCACCGTCATGCCGAACGCCTCCGCCCGCTTCGCGATCTCGCGCCCGATGCGGCCCAGGCCGACGATGCCGCAGGTCTTGCCGCCCAGGGTGTAGCCGGGCGAAGGCGGCGTGGCAAGCCACCGGCCCGCGCGCACGAAGCGGTCGCCCGCGCAAATCCCGCGCATCGTCGCGACGAGCAGGCCCATCGCCAGGTCCGCCACGGTCGCGATGATGTCGTCGGGCGTGTTGGTAACGGTGATTTTTCTCGATGCCGCGGCCGCGTGGTCGTCCGCGCCGGTGCCGTGGGGGTTGCCGAAGCAGGCGATGATCTCCAGCGCCGGCAGCGCCTCGACGTGGCGGCGGCTGTAGCCGGCCAGCCCGGTCGTCACCACGCCGCGCACCCGCCCGCACGCCTCTTTCAGGTAGCGGTCCGGGTCCTTCTCGAGCCACAGCTTGCGCACG
>CAYSRR010000136.1:0-4477 GCA_964433375.1 uncultured Streptomycetaceae bacterium | reverse complement strand
GGATCCTCCTCCGCCATGTCGAACGGCGCGTCGGTGCCGATCGTGACGCGGTCGGCGCCCGCTTTCTCCACCAGGAACCGCAGCGCCTGCGCGTCGTGCGTGAGCGCGTCGAAGTAGAAGCGCCGCAGCAGCGCCAGCGGCGAGTTCGGTGTGTTGGCCCTCGCCTCTTTCCTCACTTTGTAGCCGTGGGCAAGTCGGCCGATCTGATACGGCAGATGGCCGCCGCCGTGCGCGAGCACAACGTTCAGACCCGGTAATTCGTCCAGCGCACCGCTCAGCATGAGGTGCGCGGCCATCAGCGCCGTGTCGAACGGCATGGCGGCGAGATTGCCGAGGTAGTAGCAGCCGAGATCGGGCGGGAGCGCACCGGCGATGTAGGGGTGGGTGAAGACGAAGACCTTGAGTTCCTGCGCGCGCTTCAGCACCGGGCGGAACTTCGGCTCGGACAGCAGCTCGCCGCGAATGCGGCAGCCCAGTTCGACCGAGCGAAAACCGTGCTCCTTCACCACCCGCTCCAACTCGGCCACGGCGGCGTCGGCATCCTGCATCGGCAGCGTCGCCATGCCGCGCAGCCGGTCCGGCCGCCTGGCCGCCATGCGTGCAATGCCGTCGTTCATGACGCGCGACGCGGCGAGTCCGGCATCGGCGTCCAGCCAGTAGAAGAACACGAGTGGCGTCACCGAGATCACCGAGACGTCGATGCCCTTCCGGTCCATGCCCTCGACCTTGGCGTCGGCGTCGTGGAACTCGGCGTAGAGCGGACTCGAATGCCTGTCGTCGCGAACGAAGGTCTCGCCGCCGTCGCGCGTTTCCATCCGCATCTGGTAGTCGCGCGGGCGCGCGCGGATGGCCTCCACCATCTCTATGGGGAGGACGTGCGAGTGGATATCGACGCTCTTGACTCTACGAGTCATCGCTCAACCTGGAACGGCGGGATAAGGGATAGGGGACAAGGCTCCCGCGCGCCGCGCGGGGAACCAAACCGGGTCCTATCCCATATCCCCTATCCCTTATCCCGCCTTTTCAGCATCTCAGTAGTGCGACTTGAAGCTGATCGCGTCGCGGTACTTGAGGTCCTTCAGGTCGATGAAGGAGCGCCGCGTCTTCTTGTCCACCGTGTACTGGATCTTGCGGTTGGTCTCGTTGGTGGCGCGGATGTCGAGCAGCTCGAGCGACTCCTTCACTTCCCACTCGTGCGCACCGGCGATGCCTGCCGGGGCGTAGATGATGGAGCCGGCGCTGACCGGGTACTCCCTGCCGTTGAGATCGCGCACCGTCGCGTGGCCGGAGATGACGTAATAGCAGGCCTCGATCGGGTGCCAGTGCAACTGCTCGTACGTCCCGGGCTTGTAGGTGGCGCGCCCCAGGCGGACGCGGTCGGTCATGAACGTTTCCGGCCACCCCACCAGCCGCTGGTAAGTCTGCCCGTCCGTCACGCCGCGCCGGCCCTTGTGGCTTTTTTGATGAATCACTTTCAAAGTCGACTTGACCTTCATGTGCGTCTCCTCAATCTCGTGCCCAATAAGGATGAAGGATGAACGTGGAAGGATGACCTGTCGCGCGATCGCGCGACAAAAACAGGTCCTTCCCTTTCGCTAGCGCCCGGTCAGACGCCTTTTCCCCGCTCAGCGGCACACGGCCGAATGAAGTGAAAGGCCGGGGACCACCTGCATACACGCAAAGCGTGGGGTCATCCTTCCACGTTCATCCTTCATCCTTCGAAATGCCGGCTACTTGCCCTTGAAAGCGGGCTTTCGTTTTTCCATAAAGGCGTTGCGCCCCTCGACGTAGTCCTGGCTGGCGAAGCACGCTTCGACCATCCTCTGGCACAGGTCGAGGTCGCGTTCGTCGGGGTCCTTGCGCAGCTCGATCAGGCACTGCTTCACGGCGGCCAGCGTCAGCGGTGCGTTGCCGGCGAGGGTCGCCGCGTAGTCCATCACGAACTTTTCCAGCTCCGCGGCGGGCAGCAGGCGATTGACCAGGCCCATGGCGAGCGCTTCCTGCGCGCTGAACTGGCGCCCGGTGTAGAAGATCTCGGCGGTGAAGGCCGGGCCCACCAGCTCGGCCAGGCGCCGGATGCCGGCGAAACGGTAGCCGACGGAGAGCTTCGCGGCCGGCACGCCGAAGCGCGAGTCGTCCGATGCGAAGCGCATGTCGCACGCGATGGCGATACCCGCGCCGCCGCCCATGCAGTAGCCGCGGATCATGGCGATGGTCGGCTTGGGGCATTCGCGGATCGCCTTGTTGCAGGCTTCCGAGATCGCCTCGCTCGCGCGCACCTGCTCCAGCGTGCCGCGGCGGTCCTTGAATTGCGAGATGTCCGCGCCGGAAATGAAGGCCTTGTCGCCCTCGCCGCGCAGGATCACCACCCGCACCTCGGGATCCTTCGCGTAGGCGTTCATCGCCGCCGCCGTCGCCTCGTACATCTCCAGCGACATGGCGTTGCGCTTCTGCGGGTTGTTGAAGATCACCCAGCCGATCGCGCCGTCCTTGCGGGCGATGAGTTTCTCGGTAGTCACCGGGGTATCCATTTCTTTCTCCTCAAGAGCGTGAATCGTGACCCCCTCCCAACCCTCCCCCTTGGCAAGGGGGAGGGCCAGGGTGGGGGTTCGTGAGTCGTGATTCGACTCGTTGTCGACGGCACCCGTTAGGGTAAACGAAAAACCCCGCCGCAGCGGGGGTTCTCAATACGTGGACGGGATTCAGGCCCTTCCGCCTTCCGCCTTCCGCCTTCCGCCTTCCGCCTTCCGCCTTCAACAGCATAGGGTCCCCGCGAGGGGATCGTAAAGCGAACGCTTCAAGAAGCCGCGGGCTTGCTCATATCCGAGGCCGGGACAACTTGTCTCCGGGGAACGTTGCAATGCGGGGGCTGTCTTCCCGATAATCTGTCGATCGCTCGAACCGGCGCACACCGAATGACGGACATCAGCGGTTCAACGGCGCGATGCTTGCTCGCGATCCTGGCGCTGGCCTTGCTCGCCCTGGCCGGCTGCTCCTCCGTGCCGCCGCAATCCGACGCGGGCGTCGGCGCCGTCCGGCACGCCCTGGACATGGTGGGCGTCCCTTATCGCTATGGCGGCAGCACGCCGCAAGGCTTCGACTGCAGCGGACTGGTGCAATACAGCTACGCCCGCGCCGGCATCCGGTTGCCGCGGGACGTGCAGGGCTTGTGGCACGACACCCTCCCCGTCTCCATGACCCAGATCCGCCAGGGCGATCTGGTCTTCTTCCACCTCGACGGCAAGCGCAATTCCCACGTCGGCCTCTACATCGGCGACAACCGCTTCGTGCACGCGCCCTCGACAGGCAAGCGGGTATCGACGGCGAGCCTGTCCAACCCGTACTGGCATCGGCGCATCGGCGGCGTGCGCCGCGCGACGGCGGATGGCGACTGAACAGCCTTCGGCGTGCCGCCAGCCCGCACGCGCGAGCCGTAAATTTGCGAGCATGCGCGGTCCGTGAAGAGCGACCGGCCGAAGGTGCTGGCCGTGAGCGCGCGCCTCACCGAGAAACAGGGGGTCAGGACCTCGAAGGCGCGGAAACCGCGGCCGCCTTCTCTGCGCGCGTCGCGCTCCACTCGCTCGTGCCGGCGCCGGACTTGACGGTGCCCCTGATGGTGTTGCCGCTGACGCGCCCGGTGTACTGGGCGTTACCGGCCTGGAAGCTGATCTGATCGCCGGCGAGGCGCCCTTTCACCGCGGTCTCCCTGCCGCCGGCCTTCAGCGTGCCGGTGATCATCTGGAAAGACTGCCTGAACGTGAGTTCGCCGTCCGGCAGCTTCCAGCCGCCTCCCACTTTCGCCGGAACGATCCAGAGCCAGGCGACGCAATAAGCCGTGCAGCCCTCCTTCACGCCCGCCATCAGCTCGCGGTCCGGCTGCCAGTCGCCCATCCTGAAGTAGTTCGAGACGATGCGCGTGCCGGGCCTGAGATCGAGGAGCTTCGGGCGCAGCTTGAGATTGTTCTCGTCTTCCAGGAACAGCGTGATCACACTCGCCCGGGCAAGATCGGCCCGGAACAGGTCGCCCTGGACGAAACGGGCCTTCTCGCCCACGCCCGCCTGCGCGGCGCGGCGGACCGACATTTCCACCAGTTCGGGGCTGTATTCGACGCCGAGCGCGCGGGCGCCGCGCCGCGCCGCGCCGATGACGACGCGGCCGTCACCGGAGCCGAGGTCGATCACGTAGTCCCGGGCGGTGACGCGCGCGACATCGAGCATGCGCGTCACCATGACGTCGTCGCTCGGTATCCACATCACGTCCTTGCCGACGTCGCCGGGCACCGGGCCCGACGGGCCGGGCGCCTGTGCCACGACGCCGGCGGGGAAAGCGAGGCACAACGCCAGGAAGGCGCGCGCCAGAAATGCCGCGATCATGTCTACTCTGCCCGCGACCCGCGACTTATGACGGCGCGCGAGTCGCGAGTCGCGGGTCGCGGGTCGCGGGTCGCGGGTCGCGGGTCGCGGGTCGCGGGTCGCG
>CAYSRR010000135.1:0-8075 GCA_964433375.1 uncultured Streptomycetaceae bacterium | reverse complement strand
GATTTCACGCGCGGGCCGCGCATCGTCAACGAGCAGACGCGCGCGGAAATGAAGAGGATCCTGCGCGAAATCCAGACCGGCCAGTTCGCGAAGGAGTTCATCCTTGAGAACAGGGCCGGCGCGCCCACGCTGAAGGCGATGCGCCGCATCGGCCAGGCGCACTCGGTCGAGACGGTCGGCGCGAAGCTGCGCGACATGATGCCGTGGATCAAGAAGAACCGGCTGGTCGACCAGTCCAGGAACTAGCGACGAGTGATGGGCGACGAGTCGAAAACACTGGCTACCGCGTCGGGCGCCCCGCGCCTGCCTCCTCATGGCTCCGCCAGTTACCCGCACCCGATCATCGCGCGCGAAGGCTGGCCGTTCATAGCGTTGGCGATTGCCGCCGCCGCGGCCACGCATTGGCTGGCCGGCGCATGGTGGGCTCTTCCGCTTTGGTTGATTGCCGCCTTCATCCTGCAGTTCTTCAGGGATCCGCCGCGCACGATCCCGCAGGAGTCCAGGGCGGTGCTGTGCCCGGCCGATGGCCGTATCGTCGCCGTCGAGCGTGTGCGCGATCCCTACCTCGACCGCGATGCGCTCAAGATGAGCGTGTTCATGAACGTCTTCAACGTACACTCCAACCGCAGCCCGGTGGATGGCGATATCCGCGATGCCTGGTATCACCGCGGCAGTTTCTTCAACGCGGCGCTCTCCAAGTCCTCGCTCGAGAACGAGCGCGCCGCGCTGTGGATCCGCACGGCCGGCGGCGCGGACGTGACCTGCGTGCAGATCGCGGGACTCATCGCCCGGCGCATCCTGTGCTACGCCCGGCCCGGGCAGCGCCTCGCGCGCGGCGAGCGCTACGGCTTCATCCGATTCGGCTCGCGCGTGGATGTCTACCTGCCGCCCGAGTCCCGCCCGGTCGCGTCCATGGGCGACAAGGTCTACGCCACGGAGTCGATACTCGCAGTGCTGCCGTAGCCGGAGGGGGTGGTCATGTACGAATCCCGGGAGCACAAGCTCTTCATCAAGTCGCGCTTCGCGCGGCGCGGGATTTACTGGCTGCCCAACCTGCTCACGACGATCGCGCTGTTCGCGGGTTTCTACGCCATCGTGCAGGCGATGAACGGCCGCTTCGAGCAGGCCGCGATGGCGATCTTCGTCGCGATGGTGTTCGACGGGCTCGACGGACGCGTCGCCCGGATCACCCGCACCCAGAGCGCGTTCGGCGCCGAGTACGACAGCCTGTCCGACATGGTGTCGTTCGGCGTCGCGCCGGCGCTGGTGGTCTACGTGTGGGCGCTGCAGGATTTTTCCGGCGTCAGGACCGTGGAATGGCTGGGGCCCTGGCTTTCCACCCGGCTCGGCTGGATCGCCGCTTTCGTCTACTGCGTCTGCGCCGCGTTGCGGCTGGCGCGCTTCAACACCACGCTCGACGTCGCCGACAAGCGCTTCTTCCAGGGGTTGCCCAGCCCGGCCGCGGCCTGCCTCATCGCCGGGCTGGTGTGGGCCCTGAACGAGTACCAGATCAAGGGCGCGGACGTGAAATGGCTGGCCTGGGGCCTGACCGTGTTCGCGGGGCTCACGATGGTGAGCAATTTCAAGTTCTACAGCGGCAAGGACATCAACCTGCGGAAGAGCGTGCCGTTCTCCATGGTGGTCGGGTTTGCCTTCGGGCTGATGGTGCTGTTCATGCTGGCTCCCACGTGGCCGGAAATGCTGTTCCTGCTGTTCCTGGCCTATGGTTGCTCGGGTTACGCGATCTGGCTGTACGAAACGATCAAGGCCCGAAGCGCCGGCAGCCAGCCGCCGCCGGCGTCCGGCGACTGATCCGCCCCGGTTGCATTCCGCGATCAACGCCTATATATTCCATAGCATGTACCGCATTGCACAGGCCAACTCGTCGTCGTTTTCCGCCAGCCTCCTGCTGGGCGGCCTGCTGCTGCTGCGCCCCTAGGCGCACACACACTTTCCCCACAATTCGAGCAGTTCCGGTCCGCGCGGTGCAAGCCGAGGCGGCAAGAGTCCCAGAATACGCGCGCCCGTCCCAGGCCGGACGGGGGCCGCAGCCCTGACGGAGGCAACCATGGCCAAGGAAAAATTGATCATATTCGATACCACCATGCGCGACGGCGAGCAGAGCCCGGGCGCGTCCATGACGAAGGAAGAGAAGATCCGCATCGCGCGCCAGCTCGAGCGCATGCGGGTGGACGTGATCGAGGCCGGCTTCCCGGCGTCGAGCGATGGCGATTTCGACGCGGTACAGGCGGTGGCGCGCGCCATCAAGGACAGCACGGTCTGCGGCCTGGCGCGCGCCAACGAGAAGGACGTGCGCCGCTGCGGCGAGGCGGTGCGGGTCGCGCGCTCGCCGCGCGTGCATACCTTCATCGCGACTTCCCCCATCCACATGGAGAAGAAGCTGCGCATGGAGCCCTCGCAGGTGATCGAGCAGGCGGTGCGGGCGGTGAAATGGGCGCGCGAGTACACCGACAACATCGAGTTTTCTCCCGAGGACGCGGGGCGCTCGGACCTCGATTTTCTCTGCCGCATCCTCGAGCAGGTGATCAAGGCCGGCGCCACCACCATCAACGTGCCGGACACGGTGGGCTATACGCTGCCGGATCATTTCGGGCCATTGATTCGAAAACTCCGCGAGCGCATCCCCAACTCGGACAAGGCGATCTGGTCGGTGCATTGCCACAACGACCTCGGGCTCGCGGTCGCCAACTCGCTCTCCGCCGTGCTGAACGGCGCGCGCCAGGTCGAGTGCACGATCAACGGGCTCGGCGAGCGCGCGGGCAACGCCTCGCTCGAGGAAATCGTGATGGCGGTGCGCACGCGCCAGGACGTGTTCCCTTGCGATACCAACATCGACGCCACGCAGATCGTGCCGGCGTCCAAGCTCGTCTCCGGCATCACCGGCTACCCGGTGCAGCCGAACAAGGCGGTCGTCGGCGCCAACGCCTTCGCGCACGAGTCCGGCATCCACCAGGATGGCGTGCTGAAGCACCGCGAGACCTACGAGATCATGAGCGCCGAATCGGTCGGCTGGAACGCCAACCGTCTCACGCTCGGCAAGCTGTCCGGTCGCAGCGCGTTCAAGAGCCGGCTGCAGGAACTCGGCATCGTGCTCGAGTCCGAGGAGGCGTTGAACGCCGCGTTCAAGCGCTTCAAGGACCTCGCCGACAAGAAGCGCGAGATCTTCGACGAGGACCTGCAGGCGCTGATCACCGAGGAGACGCAGGACCAGGTCGAGAACGAGCGCTACCATCTGGTGTCGCTGACCGCCCACTCGGAAACCGGCGAGCAGCCGTACGCAAAGCTGGTGGTGTCGGACGCGGGTAAGGAAACGCCGACCCAGTCGCAAGGCAGCGGGCCGGTGGACGCTTCGTTCAAGGCGATCGAGTCGGTGGTGAAGAGCGGCGCGGAACTGCTGCTCTACTCGGTCAATAACATCACCAGCGGCACCGACTCGCAGGGCGAGGTGACCGTGCGCCTGTCCAAGGGCGGGCGCATCGTCAACGGCCAGGGCGCCGACACCGACATCGTAGTGGCCTCGGCCAAGGCCTACATCAACGCGCTCAACAAGCTGCACTCGAAGCTGGAGCGGATCAACCCGCAGCTATAGCCCGCGCCGCGCGGCGCGCACGTAGCCGATCGCGCTCACGAAAAACGCGAGCGCGAGGGCGATCTCGATCTGCGACAGCCGCGCCGCGGTCCCGCTCTCGCTCCACGCCCGCACCACGCCCTCGATGAAATAGGCGAGGATCAGCAGCAGCGCCCACTGGTAGGTGTAGGCGCGCCCGCGCAATATGCCGAACAGCGGCGCCAGCAGCGGCAGCGCCTTCAGCGCGAGCCACGAACCGCCGGGGCGCAGCGGCGCCAGCCACAGCTCCCACGCGAGGCACAGGAAAATGAGCGCGATCAGGCTGGCGCAGGCCGCCAGGTAAGCGGCCCGGGCGGTCATCCGGCCAGCCGGGCGGCTGTTTCGGCGAGACGGCACCCGAGCGCGATGCAGAGCTTGCGCTCGGGCTCGGTGAGGGGGCGCTTCCCCGCGGCGCCGGCGTGGTGGCTGGCGCCGTACGGCGTGCCGCCCGCCGTGGTGTCGAGCAGTTCGGGCTCGGTGTAGGGCAGCCCGACGATCAGCATGCCGTGGTGCAACAGCGGCATCATCATCGTGACCAGTGTGGTTTCCTGGCCGCCGTGCAGGCTGGCGGTGGAGGTGAACACCGCCGCGGGCTTGCCGGCGAGACGGCCCTTGAGCCACAGCTCGCCGGTCGAATCCCAGAAGTACTTCATCGGCGCCGCCATGTTGCCGAACCGCGTGGGCGACCCCAGCGCGAGCCCGACGCATTCCTCGAGGTCCTTCAGCTCCGCGTACGGCGCGCCGGCATCGGGCACCGCGGGGCCGGGGGGCTCGTGCACCGCGGAAAGTTTGGGCACGGTGCGCACGCGCGCCGCGCACCCGGGGACGCTTTCCACGCCGCGCGCGACGAGTTGCGCCATCTGTTTTACCGCGCCCGTGTGGCTGTAGTAGAGAACGAGGATTTCCTTCATCGAGAGTATTATATAAAGAGGAACCGCCCGCCGGCACTGCATGATGCTCAAGCTCAGGAGAACACCGCCGCTCATCGATTTCGCGCGCATGGCGTGGCGGCGCTTTCACGAGGAGCGCTGCCTGCAGATCGCTTCCAGCCTGACGTTCAGCGCACTGCTCGCCATCGTCCCGATCATCACCGTCACCCTGACGCTGATTTCGGCCTTCCCGGTGTTCCGCGAGCTGGCGCTGAACCTGCAGCAATTCCTGGTGCAGAACATACTGCCTGAATCGGTGGAGTCCATCGCCGGCTACGCCCGGCAGTTCGCCGACAACGCGGCCCGGCTCACCGCCGTCGGCGTTCTGTTCCTGTTCGTCGTGGCGATGGTCGTGCTGCAGACGATCGACCGGGCGCTTAACCAGATCTGGCGCGTGCCCCGGCCGCGGACCACGGTGCAGCGCGCCTTCATCTACTGGGCGCTGCTGACGGTGGGTCCGGTACTGATCGGCGCGAGCCTGTCGCTCACGTCCTGGCTGGTGAGCCATTCCCTCGGGCTGGTGAAGGACGTTCCGCTCGCGAGCGAGGCGCTGCTCAAGATCGTGCCGATGCTGCTGACCGGCCTCGCGTTCGCATTCCTGTATATCACCCTGCCGAACCGGCGCGTGCTGGTGAGGGACGCGCTCTCGGGCGGCTTTCTGGCGGCGCTCGCGTTCGAGGGCATGAAGTACGCGTTCGCGCTCTACGTCACGCATTTTCCGACCCACCGCGTGGTCTACGGCGCGTTCGCCAGCGTTCCCATCTTCCTGATGTGGATCTACCTGTCCTGGCTGGTGGTGCTGTCAGGCGCGGTGGCGGCGGCGGTGATGCCCGAATGGCGTGAACGCGCCTCGCAGGTCGAGCCGGTCCCCGGCGGACAGTTTCTCGATGCGTTGCAGATCCTGCGGGTATTGTGGGAGGCGCACCGTACCGGGGAGATCGTGACCGTGCCCCGTCTTCACGCCGTCGTGAAGCTCCCGATAGACCGGATCGAGGCGATGCTCGACGCGATGAGCGCGGCGCGCTGGGCGGGCAGGGTGGGGCGGGGCTGGACGCTCACGAAGGACGCATCCGAGATCAGCGCGGCCGACGTCTATCACCAGTTCGTGTTCCGCGCCGGCGCCAGCCTGCCGGCGCGCCAGTCGGGGAAGGCGCTCGATCGCCTCGCGCTCGAGCTGGCGGGCGGCATCGAGGAGCGCCTGCAGATCTCGATCGATGATTTGTTCAGCCGCGCGACGGGACCGGAAGCGGTGGTTGCGGCACCCGCGCGCGTGCAGGCCGCCCAGGGATAAGGCGGCGCGGGACCGCTCAGCGAGCGCTCGCCGTTGTCCCGGGCGCGGCGTAGTGCCAATGGCGCTTCCACGCGTTCCGCACCAGTTGCGGGTACTCGGGCTTGCCGAGGCTGCCGTTGTAGCGCCCGAGCGCGCGGTAGAGGTCGCCTTTCTCGATGTCGATGTAGTGCCGCAGGATGACGCAGCCGAAGCGCAGGTTGGTGCGCAGGTGAAACAGGTTGTGCTCGCCGTTGCCGATGACCCTTACCCAGAACGGCATGACCTGCATGAAACCGCGGGCGCCGGCGCTGGACACGGCATACTTGCGGAAATTGCTTTCCACCTGGATCAGGGCCAGCACCATCTGGGGATCGAGCCCCGCGCGCTTGGCCTCGTAGTGCACGGTCACCAGGAACTCCTCGCGCTGCAGGCGGTCGGGAAGGCGACGCGCCAGCCGGCTCGACATGGCGGCGAGCCAGCGCCGCGCTTCGGCCTCGTCGTCGAAGGCGAGGTGCGGCGTGGCATGGTCGGCGATTTCCTTGCTGAGCGTTGCCCGCACGCTGGCCGAAAGTTCCTCGTATTGCTGGGCGCCCGCGAGCGCCGCCGATGGCGCCGCCGCGGCGAGCGCCCAGGCCAGCCCGACGACCGCGCGTGCTAGGCGCCGCACACCCGGGACACCAGGGACGGGACCACGTCGGGCAGCGCGATTGCCTGCGCCTGCGCGTCGCGCCGTCCCTGGTACTCGACTTTGCCGTCCTTCAGCCCGCGGTCGCCGACCACCACGCGGTGCGGGATGCCGACCAGCTCCATGTCGGCGAACATGACGCCCGGGCGCTCCTCGCGGTCGTAGAGCAGCACGTCGATGCCGGCGGCGGTGAGCTCGCGGTAGAGGCGCTCGGCGGTCTCGCGCACCGGCGCGCTCTTGCCCATGCCGATCGGCACCAGGGCCAGCTCGAACGGCGCCATCGCGCGCGGGAAGATGATGCCGCGCTCGTCGTGGCTCTGCTCGATCGCGGCGGCGACGATGCGGGAGACGCCGATGCCGTAGCAGCCCATTTCCATGATTTTCGGCTTGCCCGACTCGTCGAGGAAGGACAGCTTCATCGTCTTCGAGTACTTGTCCCGCAGCTGGAAGATGTGGCCGACCTCGATGCCGCGGAGTATGTCGAGCGCACCCTTGCCGTCCGGGCTCTCGTCGCCCGCCACCACGTTGCGGATGTCGGCGACGACGGGCTCGGGGAAGTCGCGCCCGATGTTGGCGCCGGTGTAGTGCCGGTCGTTCTCGTTGGCGCCGACGACGAAATCGCCCATGGCCGCGACCTCGCGGTCGGCGACGACCGTGCCCTCGAAGCCGACCGGCCCCAGCGAGCCGGGGTCCGCGCCGAATTGCGCGCGGATCGCTTCGACGGCGGAAAACCGGACCGGCTTCTTCACCTGTTCGAGCTTGCCGGCTTTCACCAGGTTGAGCTCGTGGTCGCCGCGCACCATCAACAGCACGGGGCGGCCGTCGGCGCCGTCGACCACCACCGCCTTCACCGTGCGGCTGGCGGGGAGCTTCAGGAAAGCGCACAGCTCGGCGATCGTTTTGACGCCGGGCGTGGGCACCTTCTGCAGCGTCTCCTTCGCCGTGGGCCGCGCCGCGGGCGCCGCCGCTTCCGCGAGCTCGACGTTGGCGGCGTAGTCGGAACCCGGGCAGTAGGCGATCGCGTCCTCGCCGGAATCCGCCAGCACGTGGAACTCGTGCGAGCCGGTGCCGCCGATCGAGCCGGTATCGGCCGCGACCGCGCGAAACTTCAGCCCGAGCCGCGTGAAGATGCGGGTATAGCAGTCGTGCATCGCGCGGTAGGTCGCGTCGAGGCTCGCCTTGTCGGCGTGGAAGGAATAGGCATCCTTCATCAGGAACTCGCGCGCGCGCATCACGCCGAAGCGCGGCCGGATTTCGTCGCGGAACTTGGTCTGGATCTGGTAGAGGTTGAGGGGCAATTGCCGGTAGCTTTTCACTTCCTGCCGCACCACGTCGCTCACCACTTCCTCGTGGGTCGGGCCGAAGCAGAAATCGCGCTGGTGGCGGTCCTTCAGGCGCAGCAGCTCCGGGCCGTATTCGCCCCAGCGCCCGGATTCCTGCCACAGCTCGGCCGGCTGCACGGCCGGCATGGCGAGTTCGACGGCGCCCGCCGCGTTCATTTCCTCGCGCACCACCGCTTCCACCTTGCGCAGCACGCGCAGGCCCAGCGGCATCCAGGTGTAG
>CAYSRR010000134.1:0-8087 GCA_964433375.1 uncultured Streptomycetaceae bacterium | reverse complement strand
GCTTCCTCGAGCACTCGCGCATCTTTTACTTCAACAACGGCGGCGCGGAGGACGTCTATCTTTCCAGCGCGGACTGGATGGACCGCAATTTCTTCCGCCGCGTGGAAATCTGCTTCCCGGTGACGGAAGCGAAGCTGAAGAAGCGCGTCATCGGCGAAGGGCTGAAGCCCTACCTGGACGACAACAGCCAGGCCTGGGACATGGACCAGGACGGGCATTACACCCAGCGCGCGCCGCGCCGCGGCAAGCCACTGGCGGCGCAGGAAGCCTTGCTGGAGCTGCTGGCGCGCGCCCAGCCCGCGTAGCCCGGCGCCTTCGCCGGTCCGATTCGCCCACGCGCCCCGGCGAAACTCCATACCATGGTCGAAACCGAGCTCAAGCTGCTCGTGCCCGTCGAGTCGGCGCGGCGCCTCGCCTCGCACCGCCTGCTCAAGGGGCCGGGGCAGCCGCGGAGAATGAAGTTGCACAGCGTCTATTACGACACGCCGGCGCTGGATTTGTGGCGGCAGGGCATCGCGCTGCGGTTGCGGCGCCAGGGCCGGCGCTGGGTGCAGACCGTCAAGGGCGGCGGCACGGCGCGAGGCGGCCTGCATCAGCGCGTCGAGGACGAGTCCGAGGTGACGGGGCCCGCGCCGGACTTTTCCCGGATCCGCGCCGGCGAGTTGGCCGACGTGTTTGCCTCGCCGCGGTTGCGCGCGCGGCTGAAACCCGTGTTCACCGCCGATTACAGCCGCGTGAGCCGGATGCTCGAGCTCGACGCCGGCACGCGCGTGGAAGCCAGCGTCGACCAGGGCGTGATCCGCAGCGGCAACCGTACCGAGGCCCTGAGCGAGCTCGAACTCGAATTGAAGGACGGGAAGCCGCACCGGCTCTACGAGCTTGCGTTGAAGCTGGCGGAAGACGTGCCGCTTTCGATCGGCGACCGCTCGAAAGCGGAGCGCGGTTATGCGCTTGCGCGCGGCAGGCCGGAGGCGCCGGTCAAGGCGCGGCCCGCCGCGCTCGATCACGGGATGTCGGTGAACGACGCCTTCAAGGCGGTGATGTGGGCGAACCTCGCGCATCTCCAGGCCAACGAGCGCGGCATGCTGGAAGGGGGCGACCCGGAATACCTGCACCAGACGCGGGTTGCATTGCGCCGGTTGCGCTCCGCCGTGACCGTGTTCGCGCCGCTGTTTCCGGAGCCGGTACTTTCCCCCGTGCGTGCCGGGCTCAAGTGGCTTGCCGCCAGCCTGGGCGGCGCGCGCGACTGGGACGTGTTCTTGACGCAGACGCTGCCGCCCATCATGGCGGAGCTGGGTCCTCACGGGGGATTGGAGGATTTTGCAGCGCGCTGCGAGAAGTTGCGCGGCGTGGCCAATCGGCGGGCGCGTCGCGCCGTGCGCTCCGCGCGGTATCGCCGCCTGTCGCTGCGGCTGGCGGCCTGGCTGTCGTCGGAAGGATGGCAGAAGCGGCTGGACCTCGCGGCAAGGGCGGCGCTACAGACGCCCATTGACGGCTACGCGGGGGCGGTGCTGGAACGGCGCTACAGCCAGGTGCGCAAGAAGGGGCGCAAGCTGGCCGGCCTGTCGGCGGCGCAATTGCACCGGCTGCGCATCGCGGTCAAGAAACTCCGCTATGCCGCCGATTTTTTCGCGGGCCTCTACGAGGAGAAAGCGGCGCGGGAGGCACTGAAGCGCCTCTCGGGCCTGCAGGATATACTCGGCTCGATGAACGACGCGGCGACGGTGGCGAACCTGATGGCGCAGGGCTTCGGCGGCGCGCGGGGCCGGCGCGCGCTCGAGGCGCGCGGCATGCTCCTCGGCTGGAGCCGGGGCCGCGCGGCGGCGCTGAAGCGCGAGCTGAAGGGCGCCTGGAAAACATTCCGCTCCACCGAAAAATTCTGGTGAGACACCAGAATTTTTCAATGTTTACGATTCGCTACTCACCACTCACGAATCACGCCGTATGGAACTGATACTGTGGCGCCATGCCGATGCCGAGGACGGAACGCCCGGCAAGCCGGACGCGGAGCGCAGGCTGACCGACAAGGGCGTGAAACAGGCGCGTCGCGTCGCGCGCTGGCTGAAGAAACGGCTGCCTGACGAAGCACGCATCCTGGCGAGTCCGGCGAAGCGCGCGCAGCAGACGGCGCGGGCGCTCGCCCGGAATTTCGAAACCGAGCTCGAGGTGAGCACGGCCGCCGGTCCGCAGGCCGTGCTGAAAGCGGCGGGCTGGCCGGACGCGGACGGCACCGTCGTCGTGGTCGGGCACCAGCCGACACTGGGCCAGGCAGCCGCGCTGGCGCTCACCGGCAAGGCGCTGGACTGGAGCGTGAAGAAGGGGGCGCTGTGGTGGATCGGCACCCGCGGCGACGGGGACGTCATCGTGCGCGCCGTGATGGCGCCGGACGTGCTTGATTGATCATTACGAAACCGGATGGATCATCCGGTTTCGCTCGACGCTCCCCTCGCCCCTCGGGAGAGGGGTTGGGGGTGAGGGTCGAGCGGCGTAACACGGTTACGCAAAGCTCGATAGTTCAGAAACGGCGACAGCCGGGAGGCATCATGTTCGAATCGGCCGAGCTCAACCACGACATCAGCAAGGCGGTTTTCCGCCGCGAGGAGGCGAAGCTGCGCCAGGCGCTGCTCGACGCGCAGAACGACCTGCGGCAAAGCGGGCGCTTCGCCGTGCTGGTGATGATCGCCGGCGTGGAAGGCGCGGGCAAGGGCGAGACGGTCAACCTGCTGAACGAATGGATGGACCCGCGCTACGTCGAGACGCACGCGTTCGGCACGCCGTCGGACGAGGAAGCCGAGCGTCCCCACATGTGGCGCTTCTGGCGCGCGTTGCCGCCCAGGGGGCGCATCGGCATTTTCTTCGGCGCCTGGCATACGCAGCCGGTCACCGATCGCGCCATGGGGCGCATCAAGGCGGGGGAGTACGACCGCCGCATCTCCGAGATCCAGCGCATGGAGAAGATGCTGTGCGACGAGGGCGTGCTGCTGCTCAAGTTCTGGTTCCATCTTTCGAAAAAACAGCAGAAGAAGCGGCTGAAGCAGCTGGCCAGGGACCCCAGGACCAGCTGGCGCGTCACGGACCAGGACTGGAAGCTGCTGGAGCGCTACGACGACTTCGCCGCGGTGTGCGAGCCATTCGTGCGCCGCACCAGCACCGCGGAAGCGCCGTGGATGCCCGTGCCCGGCGCCGACGCGCAATACCGGTCTCTGGCGGTGGGTCGCACGCTGCTCGCGGCGATGCGGGAGCGATTGGATGACAAGCCGGTCAAGCGACTGCCGGACAGGACCCCGCCGCTGCCGCCCGCCCTCGACCGGCTGAACGTGATCCGCGCCCTCGATCTCGACCAGCCGATGAGCAGGGACGAGTACCGCAAGGCGTTCGAGAAATGGCAGGGGCGGCTCAACCTGCTGTCGCGGCACCCGCGGTTCAAGGACATCGCGGTGGTGGCGGTATTCGAGGGCAACGATGCCGCCGGCAAGGGCGGGGCGATCCGCCGCGTCACCCGCTCGCTCGACGCGCGCCAGTACAAGACGGTGTCGGTCGCCGCGCCGAGCGAGGAAGAGCGCGCGCAGCCGTATCAATGGCGCTTCTGGCGGCACTTGCCGCGGCGCAACCTCGTGACCCTCTTCGACCGGTCGTGGTACGGCCGCGTGCTGGTGGAGCGGGTCGAGGGCTTCTGCCCGGAGGCCGACTGGATGCGCGCCTACGGCGAGATCAACGAGTTCGAGCAGGAGCTCGTGCGCCACGACGTTGTGGTGGTCAAATTCTGGCTGGCGATCGGCAAGGACGAGCAGAACCGGCGCTTCAAGGCGCGCGAGAAGGTGGGCTACAAGCGTTTCAAGATCACCGACGAGGACTGGCGCAACCGCAGGAAATGGGATGAATACGAGCAGGCGGTCTGCGACATGGTCGATCGCACCAGCTCTTCCGCCGCGCCGTGGACCCTGGTCGAGGCCAACAACAAGTATTACGCGCGCATCAAGGTGCTGAAGACGCTGTGCGACGCGATCGAGGACGCGCTGAAGCGCGTCAGGAAAAAGAAGAAGGCGGGCGGGAAGAAATAGCGGAGGCTGCTAGCTGGCAAGGGCCAGCTCGCCGGTCTCCAGCGCGTCGAGGCCGGGCACCTTGAATTCGAAGCCGACCTCGTCCCACTCGCGGATCTCGTTATGCAGCGCGGTCACGGTGAGCGGGTTGCGCGCGAGCCAGGCGGGGTCGAGCGTCAGCCGGAATTTTTTGCCCTGGTGGCGGGCGGCGAGCGCGGGCAGGGCCACGTCCGAGCGGCTGCGGTAGAGCAGCGCCGCCAGCCGCAGGGAGAAAACCATGCCCCAGTCCACGTCGTGCTCGCCGATCTTCTTCGCGGCCTTGTCGAGCGAGCGGCGGTGCGCCTGCACCAGCATCGCGAGGCGGGTCTGCTCGTCGCGGGAGAAGCCCGGCATGTCGGCGTTCCCGACGATGTAGGCGGAGTGCTTGTGGTAGCCGCTGAAGGCGACCGAGATGCCGATCTCGTGGAGTTTCGCCGCCCACGCGATCGAGCGCGAGGCGTCCTCGTCGGGCTCGCCGGCCTCGGCGGTCAGCTTGCGATACAGGTTGAAGGCGAGGGCGCCGACGCGCCGCGCCTGCAGCGCGTCCACGTGGTAGCGCTGCATGAACTGCGCGACCGTGACGTCGCGCATGTCCTTGTGGTGGAAGCGCCCGAGCAGGTCGTAGAGCACGCCCTGGCGCATCGCGCCGCCCGCGACCGCCATCGAGTCGATGTCGAGTTCCGAGAAAACGGCGTTCAGGATCGCGAGCCCGCCGGGAAAGACCGGCGCGCGGTCCGCCTTCAATCCCGCGAGCTCGACCCTGTCCATGTCGCCCGCCTTGATGACGTAGCTGCGCAGGCGGTCGAGGCCCGCCGCCGTGATGACATCCTCCCCGAAGCCGTTCTGGTGGATGGCCTCGGCGATCGCGCGCACGGTGCCGGAGGAGCCCATGGCCTGCTGCCAGTTGCCGCGCGCGAACCTGGCCAGGATCGGCTGCAGCTCGTTGCGGGCGGCGAGCTCCGCCTGCTTCATCGCGCCCTTGGTGATCCTGCCGCCCTCGAAATAGCGCAGGCTGTAGGAGACGCAGCCCATGAACAGGCTCTCCAGCTTCTGCGGCCGGTAGCCCGAGCCGATCACCAGCTCGGTCGAGCCCCCGCCGATGTCCACCACCAGGCGCTTCTCGCGCGAGGCGGGCAGCTCGTGCGAGACCCCGAGGTAGATCAGCCGCGCTTCCTCGCGCCCCGACACCACCTCGATCGGGAAGCCCAGCGCCGACCGCGCTTTCTTCAGGAAGGAGCCGGCGTTCTTGGCCACCCGCAGGGTGTTGGTGCCGACGGCGCGCACGGCGTGCCTGTCCAGGCCGCGCAGCCGCTCGCCGAAGCGCTTCAGGCAGGCGAGCGCCCGCTCCTGGGTTTCCTCGTCGATGCGCTTGTCCCGGGTCAGCCCCGCTCCCAGCCGCACCGGCTCGCGCAACGAGTCGAGGGGATAGACCTGGTCTCCGACGACCCGTCCGACCTGGCAGTGGAACGAATTGGAACCCAGATCAACGGCGGCGAGCGTGGAGAACTCGGGCATGACGCTTACCAGGGGACGAGGCGGCGGTCGCGGGCGTGGCGCGACGCGCGGGGGAGGCAGGAACCCGGCGCGGTCACCGGCGTGACGCGACGGGCTTGCAGCGGGCTGCGCAGGATCGGTTGCGTGATGGCGTCCTCTCGGCTCTGGACGCCAGTATAAGGAATCTTGCGGCGCGCCGCCATATCCGCGGGCGCGCCGGCGCGGCTAGTGTTGCGTGAGCGCCTCGCGTTCCACGGCTTCGGGGCCGGTATGGCGGACGTCCTTGCCTTTCACCATGTAGACCACGTACTCCGACATGTTCTTGGCGTGGTCGCCGATGCGCTCGATCGCCTTGGCGATGAACAGGATCTCGATCGCGTGGGAAATGGTGCGCGGGTCTTCCATCATGAACGTGATCATGTGGCGCAGGATGCCGCGGAAGGCGTCGTCCACCCGGTCGTCCTGGCGCACCACCTGGGCCGCGACGGTGAGGTCGAGCCGGGCGAAGCTGTCGAGCGCGCTTCTCAGCATGCCGAGCGCGACGTCGGCCATGTGGCGGACCTCGCCGGTGCGCGGCACGAACGGGCGGTCGCTGGCATGGATCAGCTGGGTCATGCGCGCGATCTTGGCCGCCTCGTCGCCGATGCGCTCGAGGTCGGTGATGGTCTTCACCACCATCATCAGCATGCGCAGGTCCCCGGCCGCCGGCTGCCGGCGCGCGATGATGGTGCTGCAGTCCTCGTCGATCGCCACCTCCAGCGCGTTGACGCGGTGATCATCGTCCACCACCCGGGCCGCGATCTGCATGTCGCCGTTTTCCAGCGATTCCATGGCGCGCACGATCTGCTCCTCGACGAGCCCGCCCATCTGCAGGACGCGCGCGCGCACGGCCTCCAGCTCGGCGTCGAATTGCTTCAAGGTATGCTCGGGCATCCCGGTGCTCCTGCCGCGTGGAAACGGCTAACGATATCAGCGAATTATGACACTTTTGCGTCTATACAAGGAATTGGGCGGCCTGCCCGGCAGGCCGCCCAATTCCTATCGCTGCTTGATGGTTTCCACTCCCTGTGGGGTGCCGAGGAGCAGTACGTCCGCGCCGCGTTTCGCGAACAGGCCGTTGGTGACGACGCCGGTGATCTGGTTCAACGCGCCCTCGAGCTCGACGGGATTGACGATGGACAGCCCGCGCACGTCGAGGATCACGTTGCCGTTGTCGGTGACGAAGTTCTGCCGCCATTCCGGGTGGCCGCCGAGCTTTCTCAGCTCGCGCGCGACGTAGGAGCGCGCCAGCGGGATCACTTCCACCGGCAGGGGGAACCTGCCGAGCACGTCCACGAGCTTGGTGCCGTCGGCGACGCACACGAATTTTTTCGCCACCGCCGCTACGATCTTCTCGCGCGTCAGCGCGCCGCCGCCGCCCTTCACCATGGCGAGGTGGCGCGTCACCTCGTCGGCGCCGTCGACGTAGACCGGCAGCTCGTTGACGCCGTTCAGGTCGAGCACCTCGATGCCGAGGTCCTTCAGCCGCTTCGCGGTCGCCTCGGAGCTGGCCACCGCTCCCTGGATGCGGTTCCTGATCCTGCCCAGCTCGGTAATGAAGAGGTTCGCGGTGGAGCCGGTGCCGACGCCGACGACGCAATCGTCAGGAACGTGGGCGATCGCGGCTTTCGCCACGGCTTGCTTGAGTTCGTCCTGTGTCATGAAAGGCCGGGAATCGTGAATGGTGAATCGTGAATCGGAGAACCCGCACAAATATACACGATTTACGTTTTACGATTCACGTTTGACGATGATGGAAATGGCTGAAAACACTAATATTTGCTACCCTTGGTGACCCCAATGGCCGCCAAAACCGATTACCTCGAGCGCATCCTCGCCGCGCGCGTCTACGACGTCGCGATCGAGACGCCGCTCGAGGCCGCGCCCGCGCTGTCCGCGCGCACCGGCAACCGCGTGCTGCTGAAGCGCGAGGACCTGCAGCCGGTGTTCTCCTTCAAGCTGCGCGGCGCCTACAACAAGATGGCCGGCCTGCCGAAGGAGGCGCTGGAGCGCGGCGTCATCTGCGCCTCGGCCGGCAACCACGCGCAGGGCGTTGCGCTCGCCGCGCAGCGGCTGCGCTGCCGCGCGACCATCGTGATGCCGGTGACGACGCCCCAGATCAAGATCGCGGCGGTCAAGGCGCGCGGCGCGGCCGTCGTGCTGCGCGGCGATTCCTACGACGAGGCGTATGCCCATGCGCTCGCGCTCGGGCGCAGGCGGCGCCTCGCCTTCGTGCACCCGTACGACGACCCCGACGTCATCGCCGGGCAGGGCACGATCGCGATGGAGATTCTGCGCCAACATCCCGAGCCGATACACGCGATCTTCGTCGCCGTCGGCGGCGGCGGCCTGATCTCGGGCATCGCCGCCTACGTCAAGCGGCTGCGCCCGGAGATCAAGGTGATCGGCGTGGAGCCGGAGGACGCCGACGCGATGACGCGCTCGCTCGAGGCCGGCCGCCGCGTGAAGCTCGCG
>CAYSRR010000133.1:0-8148 GCA_964433375.1 uncultured Streptomycetaceae bacterium | reverse complement strand
CTTTAACTTATTCAATCTACAAGACACGACTCCTCATGCGTAATCTCAGGTGCAGCCTGGCTGCGGCGTACCTGCTGGGCCTGTCGGCAGTGGCAACGGCGGCCGGGGTCTACGACGACATGATCCACGCCGTCAACAACGACGACGAGCAAACAGTCGCCGTTTTGTTGAAGAAAGGCGTCGATGTGAATACCGTCGCCCCCAACGGAGACACGCTGCTGATGCTCGCGGCGAGGCACGGAAAGCCGGAAATGATCAAAGTCGTGCTGAGCGCCAGGCCCAGGATCAACGACCGCAACGCGTATGGCGAGACCGCGTTGATGCTGGCGACGTTCCAAGGGCATAGCGAGGTCGTCCGCCAGCTCCTGGCGCGCGGTGCGGATATCAACCATCCGGGATGGACGCCGCTGATCTACGCCGCGACGCAAAACCGCCAGGATATCGCCCGCATCCTGATCAGCCAGGGCGCCCGGATCAATGCGCAGGCCGAGAACGGCACTACAGCGTTGATGATGGCTGCCCGTGAAGGCCATCTGCAGATGGTATTGCTGCTGATGGAGCATGGCGCCGACCTTAACCTCAAGAACCGGGATGGGCAGTCAGCGCTGGCATTGGCGCGGGTCCACGACCAGAAAGAGGTTTCCAACATGCTGTTGCGTGCTGGCGCGACCGAATAACGAGGCTTGATTGCCTATGACCGTAATTCGTATAATGTATATTATGTTAAATATTGTTTAACCAAGCTAAAGCAGTCAATACAAAGGCAAGAGATCCGGCCCCCGCCCTAGTGGTACTGACAGGGTTCCGCCCAGTATGGCTATGCAACGGGATGAGGCGAATTGCAGGAGCGTTGTCGACAGAACGCTGAGTTCAGCCCTTACGGCTTGTATCCTGGCTGTCGGACGGCGGCGTCAGATCGCGCATCACCAGCAGGCTGCCGACTTGCGCGCCCTGGGAATTTCTCAGGGACAGCAGGGT
Organism: uncultured Streptomycetaceae bacterium; assembly: GCA_964433375.1. Taxonomy (GTDB): domain Bacteria; phylum Pseudomonadota; class Gammaproteobacteria; order Burkholderiales; family SG8-41; genus SG8-41. Next base: position 7,170 of record CAYSRR010000133.1, on the reverse strand, counting down.
AGTCATGGCATGGATGCGGCCGCCGCCCTTGCGCAGGCGCCAGCCCTCCTCCACCGCCCGGCCGGAAAACCGCGCCTGCTCGATCAGCCGTTCGGGCTGGCGTCCCAGCAGGTCCTCGCGGGTGAAGAAGCGAGAATAACTCTGTCCCACGATTTCCTGGTCCGAGTAACCGAACAGCCGCTCCGCCCCCGCGTTCCAGTTCCTGACCGAACCGTTGGCGTCCAGCACGCAAACGGCGTAGTCCGGCATGCACTCGGTCATGAGGCGGAAGCGCTGCTCGCACAGGAATTGCGCTTCCTTGACGGTCTCGAGGCGACGCAGCTCTTCCTGCAAATCCTCCATTTTCCGGGTGACGACCTTCAACCGGTCCACCTGTTCCTTGAGCGACCCCACCATGAGCGCGATGATCGGGCAGGCGACGACGATGACCATCATCTGCCGCCAATCCATCTCGGAATAGCGGAACGGGTACAGCGGGTGCGAGAACAGCACGAAGGAGCAGAACAGGACGATAGCCGCGCTCAGCATGCCCGCCATGCCGCCGGCGAGATAAGTGGCGGCCGCCACCGTGAACAGCAGGATCGGGCCGGGATCGGGGATGACGCCGAGCTGCCGCCACAATACGCCGACGATCAGGATCGACAGAAACGTGATGACGCCCGCAGCGGCGTAGCGAACCCACCATGGGGATCGCCCGCCCAGCAGAGATTCGGTCATCCACTCTTGCAGCATATCCGTCCCGAGCCAAAATCCAACTGACGGGTTCTCGTCATAACCCGTGCCAATTCAGACGGTTGGGCACTCTATCTCGGCCCAAACCCGTCATCGGGAAGCAAATCGCAAGAACAGTGCCACCCCTTCCCGCGAACTATGTCACAGGCAGGGGGCTGGCAAATATCGGGTAAGGCCTGGCCGGGAGAACGGCCTGGGGAACCGCTGCCTCAGATCCGCTCGAGTATCGCAGCCATGCCTTGCCCGCCCCCGATGCACAGGCTCACGAGCGCATAGCGGCCGCCGGAACGCTGCAACTGGCGGGCCGCGGTCAAAGTCAGCCGCGCGCCGGACGCGCCGAGCGGGTGTCCTACGGCGATGGCCCCGCCGTTCGGATTGACGCGCGAATCGTCGAAAGCGACGCCCAGGCCTTTCAGGCAGGCCAGTACCTGTGCGGCGAACGCTTCGTTGATCTCGATGACATCGAGGTCCTTGATCGAAAGACCGGCACGCGCCAGGGCTTTCTTGGAAGCCGCCACCGGCCCTATGCCCATGATGTGGGGCGGAACTCCGGCCGCCGCGCTCGCGATGACGCGCGCGATCGGCTTCACGCCGGCCTTGTCGCCCGCTTCCCTGGACGCGATGATCAGCGCGACCGCGCCGTCGTTCACGCCCGAGGCGTTGCCGGCCGTGGTGACGCCGCCTTCGTACAGCACCCGCATCTTGGCAAGGGCCTCGAGGTCGGTTCCGGGACGCGGGTGCTCGTCATCGGCGACCGGCGGAACGGGACCCTTGCGCGAGGGCGGCAATTCCACCGCCGCGATCTCGCCTGAAAAGTAACCTTCCCCCTTGGCGATTGCATACTTCTGCTGAGAGCGCAGCGCGAACTGGTCCGCTTCCTCGCGCTTGATCTCGTATTCACGGGCCAGGTTGTCGGCCGTCTGGGGCATCTGGTCGTCTCCGAAGCGCTTCACCAGCCTGGGATTGGAGAAACGCGGGCCGATGGTGCTGTCGTAGAGCTTGACGTCGCGGCCGAATGCCGACTCCGAGCGGCTCATCACGAGCGGCGAGCGGCTCATGCTTTCCACGCCGCCGACCAGGTACACGTCGCCCTCCCCGGCGGTGATGGCGTGCGACGCCTGCACCACGGCGCCCAGCCCGCTCGCGCAGTTTCTCTGGATCACCGTGCCCGGCGTCTCGATCGGCAGGCCCGCGACCAGCCCGGCATGGCGCGCGACACAGCGGCTGTCCTCGCCCGCCTGGTTGGCGCACCCCACGATGAAGTCTTCGATCTGCTCCGGCTTGAAAGCCGATTTCTTCATGAGATTCCTGACGGCTTCCGCCAGCAGATCGTCGGGGCGAACTTTGGCCAGCACGCCGGCGTGGCGCCCGAACGGGGTGCGCAGGCCTTCGTAGAGGTAGGCGTCGAGCATGGCAATCTCCTTCTCAGGGCATCGTGTTGAGTGCGGCCATCAGGGTTCGGGGGTCAGCAGGGATACGCCCAGCCCGGCACGCCGCGTGAGCCAGATGTTGGGGCGGTAGCGGGGATCGCCGTAAATTCGCTGCATGCCGGTCAGCACTTTGTGTATGCGCTGCGGCCCGACCACGTCGCCGAACTTGAACGGGCCGTTCGGGTAATTCAGGCCGAGCGTCACCGCCTTGTCGATGTCGGCCGGCTGCGCCGTGCGGCTCTGCGCGATGGAGCAGCCGATGTTGACGATCATCGCCACGATGCGCTGCGCGATGAAGCCGGGGCTGTCCCGGCAGACCGTCACCGGCACGCCATCGGAGGCGAGCAGCCCGTGGGCCCCGCCGAGCATTGCCGCGTCCGTCAGCGGCGTGCCCATGATCGTGCGGCGCTTGACCATAGGGAACAGGGTATCCACCGCCACGGTGCGCCTGGGGTCGAGCCCCTGCTCCACCGCGCACGAGGTCGCATCTTCTCCAACCGGCGTCACCAGTATGAGCGACCTGGCGCCGGGCCTGGCGCCGGATTCGAGTTGTGCGCCCAGTTTGCCGAGCAATGCGGTCAACGCGGCATGGCCGTCGGGCTCGGCCGGGCTGATCCAGACGCCGCCGGCATGCGCCGCCGGTGCGGCCGCTTCGGGCGCAACGACAGGCTTCATCTCCGCGTCGTAATCGTAGAACCCGCGCTTCGTCTTGCGTCCCAGCACGCCCGCCTCGTAGCGGCTGCGCATGATGAGGTTGGGCCGGTAGCGCGTTTCCTGGAAGAACTGGTTGTAGATGAGCTCGGACGCGGGCTGGGTGACGTCGAGGCCGGTCAGGTCCATCAGCTCGAACGGCCCCATGCGAAAGCCGCCGACGTCGCGCATCACGCGGTCCACGTCGGCGAAGCCCGCGATGCCTTCATAGGCGAGGTGCGAGGCCTCCAGCGTGAAGCCGCGCCCTACCTGGTTGACCAGGAAGCCGGGCGCGTCCTTCAGCCTGACCGGCTCGCGCGTCATGCGCCGGCCGATAGTCATCAGCGCGTCGCCGACCCACGCCTCGGTTCGCAGGCCGTCGATGACCTCGACCAGCTTCATCAGCGGCACCGGGTTGAAAAAATGAAAACCGGCGAAGCGCTGGGGCGTTTTCAGCTTCGACGCGATCGTGGTGACGGACAGGGAGGATGTGTTGGTGGCGAGTATGCAATCCGGCGCAACGACGTTTTCCAGTTCCGCGAACAGCTTCTGTTTCGCCTCCAGGTTCTCGACGATGACTTCGATCACCGCGTGGCACGGCTTCATGTCCGACGGGCTATCGACGATACTGATGCGGCCGGCGGCGGCGGCCGCCTCGTCGCGGGTAATGCTCCCCTTCTCGGCCGCGCGCGTCAGCATCTTGCCCACGAAATCCCGCGCCTCTTCGGCGGCGCCCGGCCGGACGTCGGTCATCAGGACCCGCATGCCGCCGGCCGCGGCGACTTGAACGATGCCACGGCCCATGGCCCCGGTTCCAATCACTCCGACAGTGAGGTCGGAGCGGTTTGCGTCAAATGCCATGTTTTTTCTGCCTTGATCCCGGTGATGGCCGCCGGTTCAGCGCCCCTTGAATTGCGGCTTGCGCTTCTCCATGAACGCGGCCTGCCCTTCCTTGTAGTCCTCGCTCGCGAAACAGGCCTCCACCATGCGCTGGCATGCGTCGAGGTCGCGGTCCGCCGGGTCCTTGTTGAGTTCGACCAGGGAACGCTTCACCGCGGCGATCGTCAGCGGCGCGTTGACGGCGATGGTGTTGGCGTAGTCCAGCGTGAACTTCTCGAGTTCCGCTGCGGGCAGCAGGCGGTTTACCAGGCCCATCTGCTGCGCTTCCTGGGCGGTGAACTGCCGCGCCGTGAAGAAAATTTCCGCCGTGAAAGCCGGCCCGACGATGCTCGCCAGGCGCTTGATACCCTCGAAGCGGTAACCCAGCCCCAGCTTGGCCGCCGGCACGCCGAAGCGGGCGTCGTCCGCCGCGATGCGCATGTCGCAGCCCACGGCGATCGCCGTGCCGCCGCCGATGCAGTAGCCGCGGATCATGGCGATCGTGGGTTTCGCGCATTCGCGCAGCGCGCGGCCCGCCGCGTCCGCCGCCGCGTTGTATGCGGCGACCGCTTCCGCGCTCGAGCGCTTTTCCTTGAACTGGGAGATGTCCGCACCGGCGCTGAATGCTTTCTCGCCCGTGCCCCGGAACACGATGACGCGCACCTCGGGGTCGCGGGTGTAGGCATCCAGCACGATCGGCAACGATTGCCACATCTCGTACGACGTCGCGTTGTGGCGCTCGGGGTTGTTGAAGATGATCCAGCCTATCGCGCCTTCCTTTCTTGCGATGAGCTTGTCGGTGAGAGTCTGGACCGGTGCGGCTGGATGATTCATGGCTCGGGTTTCCCTGTGCTCGCGAGACGCGTAGTTTAGCCGATCCGGGAGCTTCCAGAGGACGGGAGACCACGTTGTGATAGATTTGCGTGCATTGCGATAATTCTGAGGAGGAGAACATGCGGCGATTGATTGCAGCCAGCAGCGCCATCATCCTGGGCCTCGTTTCTCTTGCCGCATCGGCTCAGGGCTACCCGGCCAAGCCGATACGGCTGATCGTGCCCTACCCGCCCGGCGGCCCCACGGATCTCGTCGGGCGCTCCATCGGGCAGAAGCTGACCGAAGCCTGGGGGCAGCCTGTCGTGGTGGAGAACCGCGCCGGGGCGGCCAGTGCGGTCGGCACCGAGGTCGCCGCGCGGTCGCCGGCGGACGGTTACAGCCTGCTGCTCGGAACTTCCGCCGGCTTCTCCATCAGCCCCGCGCTGGGCACCAAGCTGCCGTACGACCCGGAGCGGGATTTCGCCCCTATTACCATGCTCGTGATCAACCCGCAGATCCTCGTGGTGCATCCCTCGATGCCGGTGCACTCCGTGAAGACGCTGGTCGCGCTGGCGAAGAGCCGCCCGGGGCAGATCAACTACGCGTCCGTCGGCAACGCCAGCCCGCAACACCTGGGCATGGAAATGCTGAAGAGCATGACCGGGATCGACATGGTGCACGTGCCCTACAAGGGCACCGCGCCCGCGGTCACCGACATCCTCGCCGGCAACGTTTCGCTGATGTTCAACAGCATGCCATCGGTGCTGCCGCAGACGAAGGCCGGCAGGCTGAGAGGCATCGCGGTCAGCAGCGCACGGCGCTCTGCCGCCGCGCCCGACATACCGACCGTCGCCGAGGCGGGCGTTCCCGGTTTCGAATACGTGACATGGTACGGCCTGTTCGCCCCCGCCGGCACGCCGCGCGATATCGTGAACCGTTTGAACGCCCAGGTCGTGAAAATCCTGTCGGAGCCGGAACTGGCGAAACGGTTCGCCAGCCAGGGCGCGGAGCCGCTGGGCGACACGCCCGAGCAGCTGGCGCAGTACCGTCGCTCGGAATTCGAGCGCTGGCGCAAGCTGATCGCCGCGATGAAGTTGAAGGCGGAGTAACCCGCCGGCTTCCCGTCCCCGCCTCAGCGCACGACCAGCACGGGCACCTTGGAGTGCATCAGCACTTTGGCCGTCTCGCTGCCGAGCAGCAGGCTGGAGAAACCGCGACGCCCATGGGAAGCCATGAGGATGAGATCGCACTTCTTCTTGCGGGCCGTTGCGATGATCTGCTGGTAAGGCAGGTCGCTTGCCACGCACAGCGTCGCGCACCGTACCCCGCGGGCGCGGGCCTGCCGGACGATTGCGTCGAGCATCTTTTGCGCCCGCGCCCGGCCTTCGTCCTCGAAACGCTTCTTGAGCGCCGGGCTCAGCATCGTGATGCCCTCGTCCACCATCATGGTGAACTCGGGCACGACGTGGAGCGCCGTGACGCGCGCCCTGCTCTTTTTCGCGAGGTCGATACCCCGCTTGACGGCCTTGCCCGACAGCTTCGAGCCGTCGGTGGGCAACAGTAGGTGCTTGAACATGATGCCTCCTCGTTGATCCGCGGCGGCGGGCCGCCCGGCAGGACGCCGCGCTTCAGTGCGTCTTGCCCAGGCGATGGGCCGGTATGGGAAGCGCAACCACCTCGATGCCCTCGTCCTTCAGCGCTTCGACTTCCTCGCGCGAAGCCGTGCCGCGAATCCGGCGTTCGGGCGCTTCCTGGTAATGGATCTTGCGGGCCTCCTCGGGGAAGGCGGTGCCGACGTCCTCGGAATTCTCGACGATGTGCTCGACCAGCCTGGCGAGCATTTCACTTCCCACGTTGGCGTATTGCATCCGCGTGGCCGCAACGGGCTCGGCGCGCTCGGGCCGCTGAAGCTGAGGCCTGCTGCCGCTGCGGCCGATATGGGCCGCATGCGGCAGGCGTGAGACATTGGCATTGCCGCACATCGGGCAGGCGACGAGCTTTCCCCCGAGCTGGCGCTCGAAATCTTCGCTCGAAGCGAACCAGCCCTCGAAACGGTGGCTGTTCTCGCAACCCAGGTTGAAAACGATCACTGCGGCCTCTGTATCCCGTTATGCGATGAGTGTGACAGCGGGATCAGCTGATCCGCTCCCGCTCGTGCGCCGATGATGCCATAAAGCCCTCCTGACCACATAATCCGGCGGCCAGGCGCCGGTCCTGCCCCTACAGGTTGTGGGCCGCCCGTCGGGTGGCTCGTTGCCATGGACGGACGGCCCGGTCACACGCATGGTGCCCAGGGCCGGACTCGAACCGGCACGGCCTTGCGGCCAGGGGATTTTAAGTCCCCAGCGGCTACCAATTACGCCACCCGGGCGGTGACTGTAACGTCCGCGCGCATGGCATGTGCCGGGGATACGGCTCGCGCGGTCGATGCTGGAGGCGGGGGTCGGAATCGAACCGGCGTACACGGCTTTGCAGGCCGCTGCATGACCACTCTGCCACCCCGCCAACAAGTCAAATAAAAGGGGACGACGAAGCATGGATCCGCCGAAGCGGCCGTTCGTCGTCCCCGGTGGTCTGGAGCGGGAAACGAGGCTCGAACTCGCGACCTCAACCTTGGCAAGGTTGC
>CAYSRR010000132.1:0-8221 GCA_964433375.1 uncultured Streptomycetaceae bacterium | reverse complement strand
TCTTGTTAATCCTGTCTATTCGTGGTTTTGACGGGTTTCGGTTTCTCGGTGGATTCCGTCAATCCTGTCCATTGCCTGCCGCGTCAGCGGCCGAAGATTCCCCGCAGAACCGACCCCGGATCGATGCCGAAGCCGCCGCCCTTGCCCGCTGGCGCCGGCGCGGACTCTTCCTGCTGCAACGCCCGTGCGCCTTCCACGGACACCGGTCTTGCCGCGGCGGGCGGCGGCGTGTCGGGGCTCACCTGCTGGATCGCAGGCTCCCTGCCCTCCGGCAATTCGGCCACCCGCGGCGCGAGCGCGTCCCCGAGCTGCTCCAGGCGCTCGTTGGGATGGGGATGGGTCTTGAAGAGCAGCGAGAGCGATCCGTCCTCCGCCCCGCGCGCCGCGAGCTTGTGCAGCACCTCGACCAGGCCGTACGGGCTGTAACCCGCGCGCGCGGCGAGCACGATGCCGATCTGGTCGGCCTCGAACTCGGCGCCCTTGTCGAGCCCGCGCGCGAACACTTCCGCGCCGGTGCCGATGAGGTTGTTGACCACCGCGGCGCGGTCGGTGCGCGCCGTCGCCAGCTGCGAGCCCGCCGAGACCAGCGCGCTTTTCTGCATGACCGTGATGTGATGGCGCTTCACGATGTGGCCGATCTCGTGCCCGAGCACGCCCGCGAGCTGCGCCTCGCTGTCGAGGATCTCGTAGAGCCCGCGCGTGAGCAGCACGTAGCCGCCGGGCGCGGCGAACGCGTTGATCGCGGGACTGTCGATCACGCCGAAATGCCACGGCAGGTCGGGGCGCTCGGTCTGGGAAGCGACCCAGCGCCCGACGCTGTTGACGTAAGCCTGCAGCGCCGGATCCGCGACCAGGGGGGCCGCGCCGAGCGTGCGCCCGGCCACTTCACGGCCCACCGCGATCTCCTCCTTCTCGTCCATGCCGGCGGCGGCGGTCACGAGGTCCTTACCCGCGCCGAAGAGGCGCCCGAGGTCGAGGGTCGCGGCAGACGCGTTGGTGGCTATCCCGAAAACCACGAGAGCCGCGACCCAAGGAATTCGTCGGGCTAACGCTCGACGAATTCCTAAAACGGAAAAATCACCGACAAGTCGCATTTCATGTTCCATAAGGAATTTGCCGGGCAAGTACCGGCAAATTCCTATTTCTTCGCGTCCAGATAGTCGACCTTGACCGGCGCCAGCTCCTTCGCCCGCGCGCTCTCTTCCGCCGCCTGCTTCGTGGCGGCGTAGCCGCCGAGCAGCTCCATCTGCCCGGCGTCGAAGTTCGCCTGCTTGAGATCCTCTTCCTCGAGGCCGCGTATGCCGATGCTGCTCACGACGGTGGTGGGCCGCTGCGGCCCGAACACCCGGCCCAGCGCGGGGCTGGCGCCCGTCCCGCCGCCCTCCGCTTTCTGCGACGGGAAGCGCACGTTGAAGGAAAACAGCCAGCCGGCCCCGGCCGGCGTGTTGATGTTGAGCCAGCCGCCCTTGCGCGCGATCACTTCCCCGGTCGCGCCCCGCGTCAACTGGGCGACCTGCGCGGCATCGAGCCGCGGCTCGGCGTAGAGCGGGGAATTCCGCTCCAGCGTGACCTGCTGAGCCGCCGCTGAAGCGGCGGCTAACAGGAACGCCAAGCACGCCCAGCGCATCGAAAGCAGGAGGGGTCTCATTTCCGGCTGATTATAATCAGTCACAAGTTACAAGTCACAAGTCGCAAGAAGCTGTATCTTTCTTGTAACTTGCAGCCTGGAACTTGCAACTGCCCTTATGACCCCCCAGCAACGGCACGAACTCTTCACCCGGCTGCGCGCCGCCAACCCCGCGCCGCGCACCGAGCTGGTCTACGGCTCGCCTTTCGAGCTGCTGGTTTCCGTCGTGCTGTCGGCGCAGGCCACCGACAAGAGCGTCAATCTCGCCACGGCGGAGCTGTTCAGGAAGGCCGGCACGCCGGCCGGCGTGCTCGCGCTCGGGCGCCGTGGCCTGGAGCGTCATATCCAGCGCATCGGCCTCTACCGCACCAAGGCGAAAAACATCCTCGCCACCTGCAGGCTGCTCATCGAGAAGCACGGCGGCGAAGTGCCGCGCACGCGCGAGGCGCTCGAAGCCCTGCCCGGCGTCGGCCGCAAAACCGCCAACGTGGTCCTCAACACCGCCTTCGGCGAGCCGACCATCGCGGTGGACACGCACATCTTCCGGGTGGCGAACCGCACCGGCCTCGCGCCGGGCAAGGACGTGCGGGCCGTCGAAGAGAAGCTGCTGAAAGCCGTGCCGGAAGAGTTCCGGCTCGACGCGCACCACTGGCTGATCCTGCACGGGCGCTACGTCTGCAAGGCGCGCAAGCCGGATTGCCCCACGTGCCTCATTCGCGACTTGTGCGGGTTCAAGCACAAGACGGTGTGACGAGTGTCGAGTGTCGAGTGTCGAGTGTCGAGTGTCGAGTGTCGAGTAAAAAACAACGCGCGGCAAAGCCGCGCGTTTCTTGTAACTTGAAACTTGTATCTTGTACCTAGTATTTCAGCGTGAGTCCCTTCTGGCGCGAAAAATACGCCGCCAGGTCCTCGATGTCGCGCACGGTGAGAGGCGCGGCCATGGGCGCCATGATCGGGTCCTTGCGCGCGCCCGACTTGTAATCCTTGAGCGTCTTGACGAGGTAATCGTAGTGCTGGCCCGCGATCTTCGGGAAATCCGGCGTCGGGCTGTTGCCGTCCGGGCCGTGACAGGCGACACAGGTCTGGGATTTCCGCTGGCCCGCGACCGGGTCGCCGGCGTGAGCGGTTGCCGATGCCGCCAGAACCAGACAGGCGGCCATCAGGATGGCTTTTTTCATTGAATATCCCCTCATTTCGCCGCCGTCTGCGTCGCGCTGGACGCGTAATAGGCCGCGAGGTCGGCCATGTCCTTGTCCGACAGGCTCGCGGCGATGGCGCGCATCGAGGGATGACTGCGGGTGCCCGACTTGTACCCCTGCAGCGCCTTGACGATGTAAGCGGCGTGCTGGCCGCCGATCTTGGGCACGCTGTAGACCTCGGGGAACGCAGTCCGGTAACCCTCTATGCCGTGGCATCCGGCGCACATCGCCGTCTTGCCCTTGCCCGCGACTGGGTCGCCGGCCTCGGCCGCGTTCGACGGCAGGGCCGCGACGGCCAGGCTACAGGCGGCCGCGGAAAGTATCAGTCTGGAAATTTTCATGGTCATGTTTTCGTGTCTTATTCTGCCCAACCCGCTGCGCGCGATTATACCCAAAAATCTCTCGGCTGTGACGCGCGCGGCGACGTGCATTGCCAGCATCGCGCGGGGTGCCGGATAATGCGGCTTCGGCTGCATTCCCGCCTCGCGTGACATCCCGACCCACTTTCCACGCCCAACGGTGGCTGGCGCAACTGCTCCCGTTCCTGCGCTGGTGGCCGATGGTCAACAGGGCCACGCTGCGCAACGACGCGGTCGCCGGGCTGGTCGGCGCCATCATCGTGCTGCCGCAGGGCGTCGCGTTCGCGACGCTGGCCGGCCTGCCGCCCGAATACGGCCTCTATGCCGCCATGATCCCGGCGGTCATCGCCGCGCTGTTCGGCTCCTCGTGGCACCTCGTCTCGGGGCCGACCAACGTCATCTCGATCTTCGTTTTCGCGAGCCTTTCCCCGCTCGCCGAGCCCGGGTCCGCGGAATACATCCGACTCGTGCTCGCTCTGACCTTCCTCGCCGGCGCGATCCAGCTCGTCATGGGCGTCGCGCGCATGGGCGCGCTCGTCAATTTCATCTCGCACACGGTCGTGGTGAGCTTCACCGCGGGCGCCGCCTGCCTGATCATCGCGACCCAGGTGCGGCATTTCTTCGGGATCGAGATCCCGGCGGGCGCCTCGTTCGCGGAGGTCTGGCAGCACCTGTTCGCGCGGATCGGCGACGTCAATCCCTGGGCCACCGCGGTCGGCCTCGTCACGCTGCTGGCCGCCTTCCTCAGCAGGAAGCTGTACCCCCGTTTCCCCTACATGATCACGGCGATGGTGGCGGGCGCGGCCGCGGCGGCGGCGATCGAAGCGACCGTCGGCGGCGGGCAGGCGGCGATCGCGATGGTCGGCGTAATTTCCGGGTCGCTGCCCGTGCTGTCGATACCCGATTTTTCGCCCGACACCATCCGGAAAACCCTGCCGGTCGCGTTCGCCGTCACCCTGCTCTCCCTCACCGAGGCGGTCTCGATCGCGCGCGCCATCGCGGTCAAGTCCGGCCAGCGCATCGATGCCAGCCAGGAATTCATCGGCCAGGGATTGTCGAACATCGCGGGCAGCTTCTGCTCGGCCTACGCGAGCAGCGGCTCGTTCAACCGCAGCGGCCTCAACTACGAGGCCGGGGCACGCACGCCGCTGGCGGCCGTTTTCTCGGCGTTCCTGCTGCTCGTCATCGCGCTGGCGGTGGCCCCGCTCATCGCCCACCTGCCGCTCGCGGTGCTGGCGGCCATCCTGTTCATGGTCGCGTACGGGATCGTGGATACGCGCTACATCGCGAACGTGATCCGCACCAACCGGCAGGAGGCCGCGGTCATGGCGATCACCTTCGGCGCCGCGCTGTTTGCCGATCTCGAGTTCGCCATCTACACGGGCGTGCTGATGTCGCTGATGCTGTACCTCACCCGGACGTCGCGCCCGCTGCTGCTCGACGTCAAGCCCGATCCCGCCCCCGACAGCTACCATTTCACCGCCGACACCGGCCTGCCGGACTGCCCACAACTGAAGATGGTGCGCATCAACGGGTCGCTCTTCTTCGGGGCCGTGGACCACGTGCGCCGGTACCTGGAGGAAATCGACGAGAGGAGCCCTTCGCAAAAGCACGTCCTCATCGCGGCGAGCGGCATCAATTTCGTGGACATGAGCGGCGCGGAAATGCTGGGGCAGGAAGCGCGCCGGCGCCGGCGCATGGGGGGCGGCCTGTACTTCTATCGCATGAAGGACGCCGTCCGGTCGCTGATCACGCGCGGCGGCTACCTCGACGAAATCAGCGAGGGCAACCTGTTTTCCGTCAAGGCCCGGCCGGTGACGGCGATCTACCCGCGCCTCGATCCTGAAATATGCCGCCGCTGCACGGCGCGCATATTCCGGGAATGCCACGAAAGCCTTCCGAACGGGGAGCCGGTCAGGCCACTGTCCACGGCCGGCGGCTAAGCGCGGCCGGCCTGCCTCCAACGGGGCTGGGTTACACTTCGGCGCATGCCCGGCCCCGCCAGACCGAAGACGTGAGCACGCTGCGCCGCTTCCTGCCGTTCCTGTCCTGGTTCCCGGCGACGCGCGAGGCGCTGCGCGCGGATTTCTTCGCGGGGCTGGCCGTCGCGCTGGTCCTCATTCCCCAGTCGATGGCTTACGCGCAGCTCGCCGGGATGCCAGCGTACTACGGGCTCTACGCCGCTTTCCTGCCGGTGCTGGTCGGCGCCCTGTGGGGATCGTCGCACCAGCTCTCGACCGGGCCGGTCGCCATGGTGTCGCTGCTCACGGGCGCGACGCTGTCCCAGTTCGCCGCGCTCGGCTCCGAGGCGTTCATCGCGCTGGCCATCCTGCTCGCGCTGATGGTCGGCGTCATGCAGCTCGCGATGGGCGCGCTCAAGCTCGGCGCCGTCGTCAGCTTCCTGTCGCACCCGGTCGTCGTCGGCTTCACCAACGCCGCCGCGATCATCATCGCGCTGTCGCAACTGCACAGGATACTGGGCATCTCCTCCAGCCGCAGCGAGAACTTTCTTGCGGACCTGTGGGGCGTGGTGCAGCAGCTCGGCGAAACCCACCTCGACACGCTGCTCATGGCGGCGGGAGCGCTGGCCATCATGATCGCCGCGCGGCGATACGCCCCGAGGTGGCCCGGCGTGCTCATCGCCGTCGCGATCACCACCCTCGTCAGCTGGCAGATCGGCTTCGAGCGCAAGGGCGAGGCGCCGGTCACCGCGATCGTCGACGGCGAGGTGCGCCTGCTCGCCACCGAGTTCGCCGCCGCCACGGCCCAGGTCGCGCGACTCGAGCAGCAAGCCGCCGCCAAGGCGGCCGAACTCCGGGAGTCCGGGAAAGCGGGCGAAGGAAACAGCCAGCACCTGCTCGCCCTGCGCTACGAGGTCGAGGTCCTCAGGCTCGAGATCCAGGACGCCGAGCGCGAGAACCGGGTCCGCGCGCGCGCCCTGCGCAAGTTCGTGTTCGAGCGCGGCGCGCCCGCCGGGAGCGGGGAGCAGCAGCTTCACCTCGCCGGAACCGCCGGCGCCGGCGAGACCGATGGGCACCGCTGGCGCATCGGCAGGATCGTGAACGACCGGCTCCAGCTGATCGGCGGCGGCGAAGTGGTGGGCGCCATCCCGTCCGGCCTGCCCGCGGTCCGGCTGCCCGCGCTCAACTGGGAAATGCTGGCCACCCTGCTGTCCACCGCATTCGTCATCACCCTGGTCGGCTTCATGGAAGCGCTGTCGATCGCGCGCGCGATGGCCGCCCGGACCCGGCAGCGCATCGATCCCAACCAGGAACTCATCGGGCAGGGCCTTGCCAACGTCGCCGGCGGCCTGAGCCAGTCGTTCCCGGTCAGCGGCTCGTTCTCGCGCTCGGCGGTGAACCTGTCCGCGGGCGCGGTCAGCGGGCTCTCGTCCGTCTTCACTTGGCTGTTCGTGCTGGCGACGCTGCTGCTGCTGACTCCGCTCCTCTACCACCTGCCGCAAGCGGTACTCGCCGCGATCATCGTGATGGCCGTCGTGAACCTGGTGAACTTCAGGGCGATAGCGCACGCGTGGAAGGCCCACCCGCACGACGGCACGGCCGCCGTCGTCACGTTTGCGGCCACGCTGGGCTTCGCGCCCCACCTGGACATCGGGATACTCCTGGGCGCGGGGCTGGCCATCGTGCTCTACCTCTACCGCACCATGCGCCCCCGCGTCGCCATACTGGGGCGCCACCCCGACGGCACCTTGCGCGACGCGCAGCTCCACGGGCTCGAAACCAGCGAGCACATCGTGGCGATCCGTTTCGACGGCTCGCTCTACTTCGCCAACGTGCCGCATTTCGAGGACGCCGTGCTGGCCGCCGTCGCGCAGCACCCGCGGATGAAATACCTGCTCGTCGTAGCCGACGGCATCAACCAGTTGGACGCGTCGGGCGAGGAAGTCATCCGCCACCTGGTGGAGCGGCTGCGCGAGAACGGCATCGGCATCGCCTTCAGCGGGCTGAAGCTGCAGGTGCTCGCCGTCATGCGCAGCACCGGGCTCGATGCCTGCATCGGCGAGCGGGACCTGTTCCGCACCGAAGACCAGGCGCTGGATGCCATCCGGCCGCGCATCCAGGCGCCCGGCTACGATCCCGGATCGTGCCCGCTGCGGGCAACGCCATCCTGACGGCCGGCGGATAAAATAGCGATCTTCATGGGCAACCGCCTGACCCGCATCTACACGCGCACCGGCGACGCCGGCACGACCGGCCTCGCGGACGGCTCGCGCGTGACCAAGGACGCGCCGCGCATCGAGGCGATCGGCGCGGTGGACGAGCTGAACAGCGCGCTCGGCGTGCTGCTGGCGGAGCCGCTGCCGGATGCGGCGCGCGCGTGCCTCGTCAACGTCCAGAACGACCTGTTCGACCTCGGCGGCGAGCTCTCCGTGCCCGGCCACGCGATCATGAGCAAGGCGCACGTGGAGCGGCTGGAGCGCGAGCTCGACCGCTTCAATGCCGGCCTGCCGCCGTTGAAAGACTTCATCCTGCCGGGCGGCACGCGCGCGGCCGCGCTGGCCCACCTCGCGCGCACCGTTTGCCGCCGGGCCGAGCGCAGGGTCGTCGCCCTTGCGCGCAAGCAGAAGCTCGAGCCCGCGCTGCCCGCCTACCTCAACCGGCTCTCCGACCTGTTGTTCGTGCTGGCGCGCGAACTCAACCGCGCCGCGGGCAAGCCTGACGTGCTGTGGCAGCAGGGGAAGAATCGATGAGCCGAGGCACAATGGCCAGGTTCGAGCGCCGCCCCTGCCGCCGATGAGCTCAGATAAAGGCATTGGGCCATGAAGAAATCCATCATCATATTCATCATCGGCGGATTGCTGGGTACGGCGGCAGGATTCGCGCTGGGAATTTTCGTCTATCCCTACATCTTCCTCGCGGACATCGTGGCGACGGATACCGTGAGCGACAAGGCGGCGCGCAAGACCGTCGCCACGGGGGAATTCATCCACGCCAACCCCCTCGACCCGATCCACTACGGCAAGGGCGGCGTGACGGTGTACCAGGACCTTGTGCACCTCGGCGCCGACTTCGAGG
>CAYSRR010000131.1:0-8369 GCA_964433375.1 uncultured Streptomycetaceae bacterium | reverse complement strand
CTGGTTCAGCACGTGCAGGATCTGCTGGTCGTTCGGGATCTGCACCGCGCGCGCGGTGTCGACCACGCGCTCGATGTCGGGCTGCGCGACTTCCTTGTCCTTCACCGCGACCATGCCCTGCGAATTGAAGCTGCGGATGTGGCTGCCGGCGATCCCGGTGTAAACCTCGCGGATCTTGCAGTCGGCCATGAGCTCCGCTTCCTCCAGCGCCCGCTGGATGGCGTTGACCGTGGTCTCGATGTTGACCACCACGCCTTTCTTCAGCCCCCGCGACGGGTGATTGCCCATGCCGATGATCTCGAAGCCGCCGTCGGCGCGGATCTCCGCGACGATCGCCGCGATCTTGGAGGTGCCGATGTCGAGACCGACGATCAGCTTCTTGTTGTCCCTGGCCTTGCTCATGCGTTGATTGCGTCCCCTATCCCGCCTGCCGCGCGCGTTTCGCCGGCGGCTTCTCGTTGCGCAACTCCGGTATGCGCACCGCAAAACCGTTGGCATAGCGCAGGTCCACGTAATCGACGCGGCGCCCGAGGCTGCCGAGCGTGCGGGCGTGCGCCGCCACGAAGCGGCCGAGGCGGTCCTCGATGCTCTCGCGCCCGAGCGCGATCGTCAGGCCGCTTTGGAGCCTCAACTGCCACGCGCGCCGTGCCGTCACCTGCACCTCCACCGGGACTTCGCCGATGGCGTCCAGGCTGCGCTGGAAATAGCGGTACTGGATCGCGATCTCGCGGGCGGCGCCGTCGGGCCCGACGAACAGCGGCAGGTCGCCGTCGTACGCGGCGGTGAAAACCTCGCCGTGCGTGTTGACGAGCGCCGTGCTGCCCCAGCGCGCGAGCGGCACGTGCTCTTCCAGCGCGACCTCCAGGCGGGCGGGCCACTGGCGCCGCATGCTCACGCTGCGCACCCACGGCAACCGGCCGAACGCGGCGCGCGTGGCGGCCAGGTCGACCGTGATGAAATTGCCCCTGAGTTCCCGCCGCACGACCTGCTCGACCTGCTCCCGGGTCACGTGCCGCAGTTCGCCGCCGATGCGCACTTCGCTCAGCGCGAACGCCGGGAGCCGCGCCGCCTGCATCGCGATCGCCGCCAGCACCATCAACGCCGCGATCGCGAAGAGCGCGTTGGCCGCCGCGTTCAGGAATCCCGGCTTATCCCACATGGGCGCCCTCCAGGATGCGGATCACCAGCGCTTCGAACGAAACGCCTTGCGCACGCGCCGCCATCGGCACCAGGCTGTGGTCGGTCATGCCGGGTATCGTGTTGACCTCCAGCAGGTACGGATTGCCCGCGCCGTCGAGCATCAGGTCCACGCGGCCCCAGCCGCTGCAGCCGACCAGGCGGAACGCCTGCTGCGCGATTGCCTTGAGCCGATTTTCCTCGGCCTCCTCCAGGCCGCAGGGGCAGTGGTACTTCGTGTCGTTCGTGAAGTACTTGTTCTGGTAGTCGTAGTTGCCCTGCGGCGCCTCGATGCGGATGAACGGCAGCATGTCCTCGCCCAGGATGCTCGCCGTGTACTCGGGCCCGTCGATGAACTGCTCGGCAAGCGCGATGTCGCGGTATTTTTTCGCCGCCAGCTCGTACGCCCCCGGCAGTTCCGAGGCCGACCGGACCTTCGTCAGCCCCAGCGTCGAGCCCTCGCAGGCCGGCTTCACGATGAGCGGCAGGCCGAGTTCCCGCGCGACCGCGCTCCAGTCCTCGCGCCCGGTCAGGATGCGATAGCGCGGCGTCGGCAAGCCGTTGGCGAGCCAGATCATCTTGGAGCGCCACTTGTCCATGCCGATGGCCGAGCCCATGACTCCGCTGCCGGTGTAAGGCATCCCGAGCACTTCCAGCGCGCCCTGCATCGTGCCGTCCTCGCCGCCGCGGCCGTGCAGCGCGATGAAGCACCGCGCATAGCCGTCGCGCTTCAGCTCGGCCAGGTCGCGCTCGGCGGGATCGAAAGCGTGCGCATCGACGCCTTTCGCGCGCAGCGCCGCGAGCACGCTCCTCCCGCTCATCAGTGAGATTTCGCGTTCCGCGCTGCGGCCGCCCATGAGTACGGCAACTTTTCCGAAATGACCCGTCACTCGTCACTCGTCCTTGTCACTCGTCACGCATCGCCCACAATGCGCACTTCGCGCTCGAGCGTGATCCCGAACTTCTCGCTCACTGCCCGCTCCACCAGCTGGATCAGGGCCTCGACGTCCGCGGCGCGCGCGCGGCCGAGGTTGACGATGAAATTGGCGTGCTTCTCCGAGATCTGCGCGCCCCCGATCGCCCGCCCCTTCAGCCCGCACCCCTCGATCAGGCGCGCCGCGTACTCGCCGCGGGGATTGCGGAACACCGAGCCGGCATTGGGCTCGCCGAGCGGCTGCGTCGCGATGCGGCGCTTGAGGAGGTCCGTGATCTTCTTTCGCGACTCGGCCCCCGGACCGCGCTGGAGACGGAACGCCGCTTCGATGAACCACTCCTCCGAGACGGAGAGGCGAGAGGCGAGAGGCGGTTCTTCCGCCTTCAGACGCACGTGCCGGTAAGCGATTTCGTAGTCGTCCCTCGTGCGCGTGCGCAGGACGCCCGCGCGGTCCACCGTCCGCACCTGCGCCACGATGTTCCAGGTCTCGCCGCCGTAGCAGCCCGCGTTCATCGCCAGCGCCCCGCCCACGGTGCCGGGGATGCCGGCGAGGAATTCCGCTCCGGCGAGATCATGAAGCGCGGCGAAACGCGCGACTTTCGGGCTGGCGACGCCGGCTTCCGCGACGATCACGCCCGCGGATTCGAGACGGACCGCGCGCAGCGCCCAGTGGGTGAAGATCACCGTGCCGCGCAGGCCGCCGTCGCGCACCAGCAGGTTGCTGCCCAGCCCGGTCACGTGCACCGGCTCCTCGGCGGGCAGCGCGCGCAGGAACGCGAGCAGGTCCTCGCGGTCCGCCGGAAAATAGGCGCGCTCGGCCGCGCCGCCCGCGCGCCAGCTCGTGTGCCGCGACATCGGCTCGCGCAATCGCAGCTCGCCGCGCAGCCCGGCTGCCATCAGATTGTTTGCGTCCACCATGTTCATGCGGCGCCGTTCACGCTTCTGACCCGGCTCGCGAGCTGCCCCGCGACGTTGCCGATCGAGCCCGCGCCCATCGTCAGCACCACGTCGCCGTCGCGCGCCGCCGCGAGGATCGCCGCCGGCAGGTCGGCGACCTTCTCGACGAACTGCGGCTCCACTTTCCCCTGCACGCGCACCGCGCGCGCCAGCGCGCGGCCGTCCGCCGCCACGATCGGCGCCTCGCCCGCGGGGTAGACCTCGGTCAGCACCAGCGCGTCCGCGGTGGACAGCACCGCCACGAAATCCTCGAAGCAGTCGCGCGTGCGCGTGTAGCGGTGCGGCTGAAACGCGAGCAGGAGGCGGCGTTTCGGAAACGCCCCGCGCGCGGCGGCGAGCGTCGCCGCCATTTCCGCCGGGTGGTGGCCGTAATCGTCCACCAGCGTGAAGCCGCCCCCGCCCGGGATGCGCACCTTGCCGTGATTCTGGAAGCGGCGCCCCACGCCCTTGAACTCGGCGAGCGCCTTCGCGATCTTCGCCTCCGGCACGCCCAGTTCGAGCCCCACCGCGATCGCCGCCAGCGCGTTGCGCACGTTGTGCACGCCGGGCAGGTTCAGGGTGACCGCCAGCTCGACGGCGTCCGCGCCGTCCGCGGCCGCGCGCACCGCCCGGAAGCGCATCTGCGTGCCGCTCGCCGCGACGTCGAGCGCGCGCACGCTCGCATCGGGCGCGAGCCCGTAGGTCGTGACCGGCTTGGTGAGCTGCGGCTGGATGGTGCGCACGTTGGGGTCGTCGGCGCACAGCACCGCCACGCCGTAGAACGGCAGCCGCTGCAGGAAATCCACGAACGCCTGGCGCAGCTTGTCGATGGACTGGTCGTAGGTCTCCATGTGGTCGGCGTCGATGTTGGTGACCACCGCCAGCGTCGGCTGGAGATAGAGGAAGGACGCGTCGGACTCGTCGGCCTCGACCACGATGAACTCGCCGGCGCCGAGCCGCGCGTTGGAGCCCGCGGCCTCGAGCCGGCCGCCGATCACGAACGTGGGATCGAGCCCGCCCTCGGCCAGCACGCTCGCCACCAGGCTCGTCGTCGTGGTCTTGCCGTGCGTGCCCGCCACCGCGACGCCCTGCTTCAGCCGCATCAGCTCGGCCAGCATCAGCGCGCGCGGCACCAGCGGGACGTGGCGCGCGCGCGCCGCCGCGACCTCGGGGTTGTCGTCCCCCACCGCGGTCGAGATCACCACCGCGTCCGCGCCGGCGACGTGCGCCTCGTCGTGACCGATGTGGATCCTGGCGCCGAGCTGGCGCAGGCGGCGGGTCGAAGCGTTCTCGGCGAGATCCGAGCCGCTCACCTTGTACTTGAGCGTCAGCAGCACCTCGGCGATGCCGCTCATGCCCGAGCCGCCTATGCCCACGAAATGCACGTGTTTTACTTTGTGCCTCATATGACTCCGGTGAGGAGTGAGGTGTGAGGAGTGAGGGGCGACACCCCGTCCCTTGCAGTTTGCGGTTCCCGCTTGTTCTCCTCACTCCTCACTCTTCACTCCTCACTGTTGCAGCGCCAGTTCCATGCACGCCTGTGCCACCGCGCGGGTCGCCTCCGGCCGGCCAGCGGCGCGCGCCGACTGCGCCATCGCGAGCAGCCGCTCGCGCGTGAGTTTCGACAGCACGTCGGCGAGCCCCTGGGCCGTCAACTCGCTTTGCGCGACCAACAACGCGGCGCCGCGGTCGGCGAGGAAGCGCGCGTTGACCGTCTGGTGGTCGTCGACCGAGTGCGGGTAAGGCACCAGCACCGACGCGATGCCGGCCGCGGCGATCTCGGCGATGGTGGTGGCGCCGGCGCGGCAGATGATGAGATCGGTCTCGGCGTAGCGCGCCGCCATGTCGTCGATGAAGGGGATGACCGTGGCGCCGACGCCGCAGGCCTGGTAGCGGCCCTGCACCGCGTCGTAGTGGGCCGTTCCCGCCTGGTGGGTGACGCGCGGGCGCGCCTGCGGCGCGATCAGCGCCAGCGCGTCGGGAACGATCTCGTTCAGCACCCGCGCGCCCAGGCTGCCGCCCACCACCAGCACCCGCAACTGCCCCGCGCGCGACGCGTAGCGGTTCTCGGGCGGCGCCATCGCGGTGATTTCCCCGCGCACCGGGTTGCCGGTCCAGACCACGGCCGTTGCCTCGCCGAAGGCGCCCGGAAACGTGGTCAGCACGCGGTCGGCCAGCCGCGCCAGCACGCGGTTCGCCAGCCCCGCGATCGAGTTCTGCTCGTGGATCGCGAGCGGTTTCTGCAGGAAAGAGGCCATCATCGCCCCGGGAAACGAGACGTAGCCGCCCATGCCGAGCACCACGTCGGGACGATGCGCGAAGATCGCGCGCGCGGTCTGCCAGAAGGCGATCAGCAGGTTCAACGGCAGCAGCACCTTGGCGACGAGGCCGCGCCCGCGCACGCCGGAGAAGCGCACCCACGACATCGCGTAGCCGCGCGGCGGGATCAGCCGCTCTTCCATGCTGCCGCGCACGCCGATCCACACCACCGTCCAGCCCTGCGCCCGCAGGTGATCGGCCACCGCCAGCGCGGGGAAGATGTGGCCTCCCGTGCCGCCCGCCATGATCATTATTGTTCGTGAGGAGTGAGGGGTGAGGGGTGAGGGGCTACCCTGAGCCCGATTTCCCTCCTCTCTCCTCACTCCTTTCTCCTCACTCATACGGTAAAGCCTCGCATCACCTGCCGGTTCTCCCAGTCGATCCTCAACAGCACCGCCAGCGCGCAACAGGTCGTGACCAGGGCGCTGCCGCCATAGGAGAGCAACGGCAGCGTCAGTCCCTTGGTCGGCAGCATCCCGGTGTTGACGCCGATGTTGATGATCGCCTGCACGCCGATCCACAGGCCGATGCCCTGCGCCACCAGCGCCGGGAACGTGCGCTCCTGGGACGCGGCACGGCGCCCGATCATGAACGCCCGCGCGACGATCCAGGTGAAGGCGGCGATGATGGCGGCGACCCCCACGAAGCCCAGTTCCTCGGCGATCACGGCGAGCAGGAAATCGGTGTGGGCCTCGGGCAGGTAGAACAGCTTCTCCACGCTGGCGCCCAAGCCCACGCCCAGCCACTCGCCGCGCCCGAACGCGATCAGCGCGTGCGAGAGCTGGTAGCCCCTGCCGTAGGGATCGGCCCACGGGTCCATGAACCCGATCACGCGTTGCAGGCGGTACGGCGAGGTCAGGATCAGCACCACGAAACCGGCCAGCAGCAGGCCGAGCAGCCCGGCGAACAGCTTCCAGTTCATGCCGCCGAGGAACAGGATGCCCATGGCGAGCACGGTGATTACGACGAAGGCGCCGAAATCGGGCTCGCGCAGCAGCAGCCAGCCGACCCCCATCATCACCACGAACATCGGCAGAAAGCCCTTGCGGAAGCTCGCCATGAGCGCGGCCTTGCGCGCCGTGTAATCGGCGGCGTAGAGCACCGCGGCAAGCTTCATGAACTCGGAGGGCTGCACGGTGACGACGCCGAGCGAAATCCAGCGCTGGCTGCCGTTCACTTCCCGGCCCACGCCCGGTATCAGCACCAGCACCAGCAGCCCGGCGCCGAGCAGGAACAGGTACGGCGCCGCCTGTTGCCAGGCGCGCAGCGGAATCTGGAACGCGATCACCGCCGCGACCAGGCCGGCGGCCAC
This sequence comes from uncultured Streptomycetaceae bacterium, assembly GCA_964433375.1. Lineage (GTDB taxonomy): Bacteria > Pseudomonadota > Gammaproteobacteria > Burkholderiales > SG8-41 > SG8-41. The sequence goes on along the minus strand of CAYSRR010000131.1, from coordinate 1,692 downwards.
GAACAGGCCGTGCCGCAACAGGAAGTACGCCGGCTGGTAGCCGGTCACGCGGCTGCCCTCGGCAATCGCGATCGACGCCGAGTACACCATCACCAGCCCCAGCGCGACCAGCAGCACCGCGGTCCAGACCAGGCCCTGGTCGAATTCAGGCAGCGGCGCGCGTTGCCTGGCATCGGTATAGAACATGTCTAGCATGGCCCGCTCCCGAGGCGTCGCACCGCCGCGGCGAAAACTTCCGCACGCTGCACGTAGTCGCGGAACATGTCGTAGCTCGCGCACGCCGGGGACAACAGCACGGCATCGCCTGGCCGCGCGGCGGCGGACGCCTTTGCCACCGCCTCCTCCATGTCGCCGGCGTGCTCGATCGGCACGCCGCTGCCGGCGACCGCGCGCTCGATCAGCGGGGCATCGCGCCCGATCAGCACCACGGCGCGCGCGCGCGCCTTGACGGCCGGCGCCAGCGGCGAGAAGTCCTGTCCCTTGCCGTCGCCGCCGGCGATCAGCACCGCCGGGCGAGTCATGCCGGAGAGCGCGGCGACCGTGGCGCCGACGTTGGTGCCCTTGGAGTCGTCGTACCAGGCGACGCCCGCGATCTCGGCGACCTTGCGCATGCGGTGGGGCAATCCTTCGAAGCGTCGCAGCGCGTCGGCGAGCGGCGCGTCGGGCAGGCCGATCGCGTGCGCGAGCGCGTGCGCCGCGAGCGCGTTGGCGGCGTTGTGCAGGCCGGCGAGCGGCAGCTCGTCCACCGCCATCAAGCGGCGCGCGCCATGGGCGAGGATCGGCCGGTCGCCGTCGACCGCGATGCCCCATTCGTCCTCGCCGCGCGGCGCGGACAATCCGAACGTCAGCGGCGCGCGCCCGGTGCGCGCCATGCCGAGCGAGCGCGGGTCGTCGCGGTTCAGCACCCGCGCGCCGCCGCCCGCGAACACGCGGGCCTTCGCGGCCGCATACTCGTCCATGCCGTCGTAGCGGTCGAGATGGTCTTCGGTGACGTTGAGAACGGCGGCCGCATCGGGCTCGAGGCTCCGCGTGCTCTCGAGCTGGAAGCTGGAGAGTTCCAGCACGAACACCTCCGGCACGGGCGCGCCTTCCTCGATCGCGGCCAGCGCATCGAGCACCGGCACGCCGATGTTGCCGGCCACCACCGTCGCGCGGCCCGCCGCGCGGCACATCTCTCCCGCCATCGCCGTCACCGTGCTCTTGCCGTTCGAGCCGGTGACCGCCACGACCTTCGGAGGGATGAGGGATGAGGGATGAGGGATGAGGGTTTTAAGCGCTTGCGCAAACAACTCGACGTCGCCCACCACCGGCACGCCGCGCCGGATGGCGGCCGCGATCGGCGCCTCGCGGCGGTCGATGCCGGGGCTGATGGCGATCAGGTCGGCGCCGGCCAGCGTCGCGTCCGAGAACGCGCCAGCGGCGAGCTTCGCCTGCGGCAGCTCGCGCGCGAGCCGGGCGGCGTGCGGAGGCGCTGCGCGGCTGTCGGCCACGCGCAAGGACGCGCCGCGCCGCGCGAGCCAGCGCGCCATCGACAGTCCCGTGTCACCGAGCCCGAGCACGACCACCTTTCTGTCTTTCAACTCCAGCATCGCCGGTTACCGTGAGGAGCGAGGAGTAAGGGGTGAGGGGGAAACCCAAACCACCCGCTTCGTTTCGCCTGTCACTCCTCACTCCTCACCCCTCACTCCTCAC
>CAYSRR010000130.1:0-8424 GCA_964433375.1 uncultured Streptomycetaceae bacterium | reverse complement strand
GACCCTCACCCCCAACCCCTCTCCCGAGGGGCGAGGGGAGCGTCGAGCGAAACCGAATGTGTCATCCGGTTTCGTAATGATCAATAGATACGAAGCGGCGAGTGTACCGGATTCGCGCGGCGGGCGGAGGCATGCCCGCGCCGCGGCGCCCGTCATGCCGGCTGCACCCGCGGCTGCGGCCAGTGCGCCGGGCCGCCGGCCGCCAGTTGCGATGCCGGCGCGGCCTTCTCGCGGGCGAGCCAGGGCCGGAACAGCAACCGCTGGACCGGGCCGGGCGCCGCGTGGCGCCGGATCAACTGCGCCATGCGTTCCCGGTACTCGGGGTAGCCCAGCGCCGGCACGACCGGCGCCATCTTCCAGTTCCGGTCCAGCGCATCGAATGCGGCGGCGACGTCATGATCGCGCGCGCTGCGGGAGACGGCGATGAGCGTGCGCCAGGTCGCGGCCAGGCCGGCGCGCTCTTTTTCCCCGCAGCGCTCGAACAGCGTGCGGAAGAAATCGAAGTAGCCCGCGTGGTCGGCCGCCGCCGTGCGCGCCAGCGCGCGCAACGCCGGCTCGTCGGCGCTGCCGGCAAGCGTCCGGTAGAACAGCGCGGCCTGGGCCGCCGTCACGCACAACCCGAGCGCCTCGATGGTCGCGCCGCCCTGCCGGCCGTCCAGCCCGCTGCCCGGGCGATAGCTGTCGCAAAAATCCCGGTATCCCTCTTCCCAGTCGAACTCGGGCCAGGTCGCCACCACGTACTCGCGCAACCGCCGCCCGAGCTCCGCCCGCTGCGGCCACCAGACCTGCTCGAGCCAGAGCCTGGCGTCGGGGCGGGTGTCGAACGACCGCTTCAGGCGGTTGACCTGCAGCGGCACGGCCGTTTCCAGGAAGGAAGCGCACGCCAGGCTGTGAAACGTCAACCCGTTGAAACGCACCAGCGCGCGCACCCGTGCCTGCTCGTTCTGCTCACGTCGATTCGTCGTCGCGATCGCTTGCATGGTCCCCTCCTTTTCCGGTTGGTCGCGGGCGGTTGCCTGCGTGCGTAACCAGTATTGCTGCGGCGCGGAACCCCGGACAAGCAATGGATGCGGTGTTGCTACCGGCAAGTCTGACGGTATTATTAGGTGATACCTTGGGGGGGTTACCGGGGAGGCCGGCCATGGCTCACAGCGGGGCGTTGGTGGAAGTGCTCAAGCGGGAATTGAAGACGCGGGGCGTCACGTACGCGCAGGTCGCCCGCAAGCTGGGCCTCTCCGAGGCCAGCGTGAAGCGCATGTTCTCCCGCAGGGAATTCACGCTGAAGCGGCTGGACCAGGTGTGCCAGCTGACCCACTCCGACTTCTCCGACCTCACGCGCATCCTCAACCGGGAGGAAACCCTGATCTCCCAGCTCACCCGGGAGCAGGAGAAGGAAATCGCCTCCAGCATCAAGCTGTTCCTGGTCGCCGTCTGCGCGCTGAACCACGTGACCCCCGAACAGATCGTCGAGCTCTACGATCTCACCCCGGCCGAATGCATCCAGGCGCTGGTCAGGCTCGACCGCATCGGCTTCATCCGGTTGCTGCCCAACAACCGTATAAGGCTGCTGGTATCGCGTGATTTCACATGGCTCCCGGACGGTCCCATCCAGCGCTTTTTCAAGCAGCACGCGGTCGGGGACTTCGTGCGCTCGCGCTTCGACCACCCCGACGAGTTCTGCATCGCGGTGAACGGCATGCTGTCCGCCGGCTCGCGCGCGACGATGGTGGCGCGGCTGAAGCGGATCGCGCGCGAGTTCTCGGAGCTGCACAACGACGACGTGCGGCTGCCGCCGTCGCAACGGCTGAACATGACCATGCTGGTCGCGATCCGCCACTGGGAATTGCTGGCCTTCACCGAATTGAGACGCAAAAAACCCCCATCCACCCCAGGTAACCGATAATGAACCCGATCATGAACGCAAGACGACTGCTGACACTCGCCTCGATTGCCATCTTCACCCTGGCCGCGCCCGGCATCGCCGCCGCCCAGGCGAAACCCGGCACGGGCGCCAAGCCCGCCACCGCCCGCGCCACCTTTGCCGGCGGCTGTTTCTGGTGCATGGAGGAGGTCTACGACAAGGTGCCCGGCGTAACCGCCACCGTCTCCGGATACATAGGCGGGCACCTCAAAAACCCGAGCTATGAGCAGGTCACCACCGGCCGCACCGGCCACGCTGAAGCGGTGCAGGTGGAGTACGATCCCGCCAAGGTGAGCTACGCGAGGCTGCTCGAGGTGTACTGGCGCAACGTCGACCCGACGCAGAAGGACGGGCAGTTCTGCGATTACGGCCCGCATTACCGCACCGCCATCTTCTTTCATGATGACGAGCAGCGGCGACTGGCGGAAGCCTCGCGGGCGGCGCTGCAGAAGAACAAGCCGTTCAAGGGCGAGATCGTGACCGAGATCACCAAGGCGGCCGAGTTCTACCCCGCCGAGGGCTATCACCAGGATTACCACCTGAAGAACCCGGCACGCTACAAGTTCTACAAGTCCGGCTGCGGTCGCGAAGCGCGGCTGCAGCAGCTCTGGGGCAAGCCCGGCTCGTGACCGCCGCCTTTCTCGACGCGGAAGCGGAAACCGCGATCCGGCAGCGCGTGGCGGCGCTCGAGCGCGCCACCGGCGTCGAAGTGGTCGCCGCCATCATTGCGCGCGCCGATTCCTATCCCGAGATCCCCTGGAAAGCCTTCGCGCTGGGCGTCTCGCTCGCCGCGCTGGCTGCCGTGGCGGCGGCGCTCATCGAGCCGGGATGGGAAGCCGCCGGCGCGATGGTGGAGACCACGGTGGTTGTGCTCGCGGCCGGCGCCGCGGCGGCCCTGGCCACCGTCTGGATCGCTCCCTGGGCGCGGTTGTTCCTGGCGCAGTCCCGGCGCGAGACGGAAGTGCTGCAGTACGCCCAGGCGATGTTCCTCGAGTCCGGGCTGTTGAAGACCGCGCGGCGCAACGGGATACTGCTGCTGGTCAGCCTGTTCGAGCACCAGGTGGTGGTGGTCGCGGACCCGAACGCGCGCGACAGGATCGGCGCAACCGGTCTCGATCCGGTCGTCGCCGCGGTGACCGCGCAACTGAAGCAGGGCGCGCTGAAGGATGCGTTGCTCGACGGGCTCACGCGACTGGAAGAAGCGCTCACTGCGCGCGGCTTCAGCGCGCGGCCAGGAGACGTCAACGAGATCGCCGATGCGGTGATCCAGCGACGGGGGCCGTCGTGACGCGGACGCTGCGCGGATGGCTGATTGCCGCCCTGGCCTTGCTGCTCCCGGGGCAGGCGCTGTGCGCCGACGTGCCGTACCTGACCGGCCGCGTGGTCGATAACGCGGAAATCCTCAAAGCCGACACGCGGCGCCGGATCACGGAGCAGTTGCGCCAGCACGAGCAGGCGACCACCAACCAGGTTGCCGTGCTGACCGTCCCGACGCTGGGCGGCGAAAGCGTCGAGGAATATGCCTTGCGGGTGTTCGAGCAGTGGAAGCTCGGCCAGAAGGGCAAGGACAACGGCGTGCTGGTGCTGGTCGCGCCGCAGGACCGGCGCATGCGCATCGAAGTGGGCTACGGGCTCGAGGGCACGCTGCCCGACGCCATCGCGGCCCGCATCATCCGCAACGTCATGACGCCGCGCTTCAAGCAGAATGACTACGACGGCGGCATCGCCGAAGGCGTCAACGCCATCGTCGCCCAGCTCGAGGGCAAGGCCGCGGCGGCGGGCCAGGACGCTCCGGCACCGGCGCAGTCCTCCGGAGAGTTCATCCCGGCGCCCGATATGGCGCTGCACGAGAAGGTGCTGTTCGGCGCCTTCATCTTCGGCATCATCGGCCTCTTCACTTTCATCGGCATCGTCACGCCGGGCATGGGCTGGTTCCTGTACTTCTTCCTGATCCCGTTCTGGGCCATGTTCCCGGTGGTGATCTTCGGCAGCCAGATCACGTTCTACATCCTGATCGCCTATCTGATCGGCTTCCCCGTCGCCAAGCTGCTGGTCTCCCGCTCGGATATCTACCGCAAGGCGTCCGAGGACATCAAGAAGAAGGGGCGCGCCACGATCGGCGGCTTCACCGTCGGCAGCAGCAGCGGCGGCAGCTGGAGTTCCGGCAGCTCGTGGAGCTCGGGATCGGGCGGCGGATTCTCGGGAGGCGGAGGCAGTTCCGGCGGCGGCGGCTCCTCCGGCAGCTGGTGACGCGCCACGCGCCCGCTACTGCGTGATGCGGCTGCTCCTGGCCGGCGGCGGGCATAGCCACATCGAAGTCGTGCGGAGATTCGGCACGGCGTTCCCGCCCGATGCCGAGGTCGTCCTGGTGAATCCCGGCCGCCATGCGGCCTACTCCGGCATGCTGCCGGGCCTGATCGCCGGCCATTACGGTTTTGACGATAGCCACATCGATCTCGAAGCGTTGTGCCGCTCCGCCGCGGTGACCTTCAGGCGGGCGGAAGTATCCGGGCTCGACCTCGCCCGCAACCGCGCCCTGCTCGAGAATGGCGGTGAATTACCCTTCGACCGGCTGTCGCTCGACGTCGGCTCCACGCCGGACACGGCCGGCATGACGGCGGGCGAATCCCGCCACGTCATCCCGGTCAAGCCCGTATCCACGCTGCTTGCGGGACTGGAATCCATCCTCGCGGCGGCACGACGGGAAACGCAGCGCGTCGTCATCGTCGGCGGTGGCGCCGGCGGCGTGGAACTCGCGCTGGCCGTGCACCACCGGCTGCAGGACTCCCGCGCCGCGCGTGTTTCGCTCGTCACCGACACGCGCGTTCTGCTCCCTTCCCATCCGCCCGCGGCACGGCGCATCTTCGAGCGCCTGTTCGCCGAGCGCGGTATCGGGCTGCTCGCCGGCAGCCGTGCCGTGGCAACGGAAGCCGGCGCGCTGCGCCTGGAGAACGGGACGCGGGTCGCCGCCGACTGGATCCTGTGGGCCACCTTGGCGGCGGCGCCGGCCTGGCTCGCGGCCAGCGGACTGGCGACCGACGCGCGCGGCTTCATACTGGTGAACGATGCGCTGCAGTCGGTTTCCCACCTGAACGTGTTTGCAGCCGGCGACTGCGCGAGCCTGGCGGGACACGCGCTGCAGAAATCCGGCGTCTACGCCGTGCGCCAGGGCCCGGTGCTGGCCGCGAACCTGCGCAACGCGCTGGCCGGCCAGCCCCTGCTCCCCTACTCGCCGCAGCGTTTCGCCTTGTCGCTCATCAGCACCGGCGACCGCCGCGCCGTCGCGTCCTGGGGGCCCGTCGTTGTCGAGGGCGGCTGGGTCTGGCGGTGGAAGGACCGCATCGACCGTCGCTTCGTGGCGACGTATCGCGCTGGAACCGATAGGATCAGACGATGGTGACGCGCGCGAACTTGCGCTTGCCTACTTGCAGTACGGATTGAGTGCCCCTGGCGAGCTTGAGGGCCTTGTCGCCCACTTTCTCGCCATCGATCTTCACGCCGCCCTGCTCGATCATGCGCAGGGCTTCCGAGGTGCTGGCGGTCAGCCCCGCCTGCTTGAGCACCTGCGGCAGGGCGAGCGCCTCCCCGTTCGCGGGAATGCTCACTTCGGGCAGGTCGGCGGGGATTTCGTCGCGCCGGAAGCGCGCCTCGAAATCGGAAACCGCGGCTTCCGCCGCGCCCGCGCCGTGGAAGCGCGCGACGATTTCCTTCGCGAACGCAGCTTTCACGTCGCGCGGGTTGCGCCCTTCCTTCACCTCGCGCCTGCGCGCCTGCAGGGCCTCGATCGGCTCGAACGAAAGCAGCTCGAGATAACGCCACATCAACTCGTCGGAAATGGACATCAGCTTGCCGAAAATCTCGGCGGGCGGCTCGTTGATCCCGACATAGTTGCCGAGCGACTTCGACATCTTGTTGACGCCATCGGTGCCTTCGAGCAGGGGCATGGTGAGTATGCACTGCGGCGCCTGCCCATGCTCCTTCTGCACCTCGCGCCCCATCAGCAGGTTGAACTTCTGGTCGGTGCCGCCCAGTTCGAGATCGCTCTTCAGCGCCACGGAGTCGTAGCCCTGCACCAGGGGATAGAGAAACTCGTGGATCGCGATCGGCTGCTTGCCCCTGTAGCGCTTGGCGAAATCGTCGCGTTCGAGCATGCGCGCGACGGTGTGCTTCGCCGCGAGCTTCACCAGGTCCGCCGCGTTCATCTGCCCCATCCACGCCGAGTTGAAGACCACCTCGGTGCGGCCGCGGTCGAGGATCTTGAACACCTGCCCGGTGTAGGTCTCGGCGTTCCGCGCCACCTCCTCGCGCGAGAGCGGCGGGCGCGTCGCGTTCCTGCCCGAGGGATCGCCGATCATGCCGGTGAAATCGCCGATCAGGAACAGGACGTGATGACCGAGGTCCTGCAATTGCTTCAGCTTGTTGAGGAGTACGGTGTGGCCGAGATGCAGGTCCGGCGCCGTGGGATCGAAACCCGCCTTGACGCGCAGGGGACGGCCGGACGCGAGCTTCTCCCGCAACTCGGACTCGATCAGGATTTCGTCCGCGCCGCGGCGGATGATCTCAATTTGCCGCTCGATCGGAATCATGGGTTAAGGAATTTGCCGGGGCTTCCCGGCAAATTCCTTTTCATAATGTGAAAAACAGATTTTGCCGGTATGGTCGATTCTGTTAAGCTGCCCGGTAGCGAAAAAGTTCAGGTAAATCATGCAGCAAGAGAACGGCGTGATTCTAACGCAAAAGCTTGCGCGGCTCATTCCGGGCTCCGGTTTTTGGCGTCCTGTACTGGCCCTCGTTCTCCCCTTTCTGGGGGTGGTGGCCGCTTTCGGCATCGCGCCCGACACCGCCACCGATACCGTAGACAGGAAGGAAGTGGTGCAGGAAGTCGCCCTGCCCGCGCCCGCGCTCGCGCCCCCCGCCGAAGAAGGCTACTGGCGCGAGGAGCGCATCCAGCGCGGCGACTCGCTTGCGTCATTGCTCTCCCGCCTGGGCGCCGAGGATCCGGAGGCTGCCGCATTCCTGCGCGGCACACGCTCGGCCCGGACGCTGCATCAACTGGTGCCGGGCAGGACGATGCGCGCGCTGGCGACCGCCGAGGGCAAGCTGCTGGCGCTGCGCTACCAGACCGGCGGCAGTGTGCTCAGCGTGCAGCGCCGCGACGGCAACTTCCATCTGACCGAGGAAGAGGCCGAGTTCGAGCGGCGCGTGCTGATGAATTCGGGCGAGATCCGCAGCTCGCTGTTCGCGGCCACCGACGCCGCCGGCATGGCCGACGCGGTTGCGATCCAGATCGCCGACATTTTCTCCACCGACATCGACTTCCACCGCGACTTGCGCCGCGGCGACCGCTTCACGGTCGTCTACGAAATGCTCTACGACCAGGGCGCGCCGGTCCGGTCGGGCCGGCTGCTGGCCGCCGAGTTCGTCAACCAGGGCAGGACCCTGCAGGCGGTTTACTTCGAGTACGCCGATGGACTGGGCGGTTACTACACGCCGGATGGAAAGAACATCCGCAAGGCGTTCCTGCGCTCGCCGCTCGAGTTCTCGCGCATCTCCTCGGGCTTCAGCAACCGCTTCCACCCGATACTCAAGCAATGGCGGGCGCACAAGGGCATCGACTACGCCGCCCCGACCGGCACCCGGGTGAAAGCCACCGGCGACGGCGTCGTCGAGTTCGCGGGCATGCACCAGGGCGGCTACGGCAACCTCGTCGTGCTCCGCCACCAGTCCAAGTACACGACCTGGTACGGGCATCTCTCCGGCTTCGCCAAGGGCGTGCGCAAGGGTACGCGCGTCGCGCAAGGCGACGTGATCGGCTACGTCGGCGCGACCGGCCTCGCCACCGGACCGCACCTGCATTACGAATTCCGCATCAACGACGTGCACCAGAATCCGCTGCGCGTCGTGCTGCCCGCCGCCCCGCCCATCAACGCCGGCCAGAAAGCAGCGTTCGACGCGGCGACAGCACCGTTGGCGCTGCGCCTGGAACTCCTGCGCGGCACCCATCTCGCGCGCATCGACTGAACCCCGGCCCGCCGCCGGTATGCCGGATTACTACGTCGGGGTGATGTCGGGCACCAGTCTCGACGGTGTCGATGCCGTTCTGGCCGGAGCACGCGGCGCCCGACTGCGTTTCCTCAGCAGCATCCATCTTCCCTACCCCGCCCGGCTGCGCGCGCGCGTGCTCGCCCTGCACGCCGCGGGGCCGGACGAGCTGCGCCGGGCAGCGTTGCTCGGCAACGATCTCTCCAGGTTGTACGCCACGGCCGTGCGCAGGCTGCTGGCGCGCGCCCGGGTCAGCGCGCGTGCCGTCCGTGCGATCGGCTGTCACGGCCAGACAGTGCGCCACCAGCCGCGCTCGAGCTATACGGTACAGCTCGTCAACGGTGCAAAGCTGGCTGAACTCACCGGCATCCCGGTGGTATGCGATTTTCGCAGCCGCGACATCGCGGCCGGCGGCGAAGGCGCGCCGCTCGTGCCCGCCTTCCATGCCGCGATGTTTCGCA
>CAYSRR010000129.1:403-8472 GCA_964433375.1 uncultured Streptomycetaceae bacterium | reverse complement strand
CCCTTCCCAAGGGGGAGGGCTGGGGAGGGGGTTGTGCGCGCCCTGCCTCGCCGACCTGCCTTGGTTGCCGGACGATTGTTGCGTGGTGTGCGCGCTCCCACTCACGAGCGGCCGGGTGTGCGGCGCCTGCCTCGATCGTCCGCCGCGCTTTGACCGGGTCGAGGCGGTGTTCGCCTACGGCTTCCCGGTAGACGCGCTGATCCACGCCTACAAGTACGGCGGCCGCCTGACGCTGGCACACGCGCTGGGCGAGCTGCTCGCGCAACGGGTCGCGCGCGACGCGGATGCCGATGTGGATGCGATGGTGCCGATGCCGCTCGCTAACGGGCGGCTGGCCGAGCGCGAGCGCAACCAGGCGCTCGAGATCGCGCGGGTGGTCGCGGCGCGCACCGGCGTCGCGCTACTGCCGCGCGCCTGCCGCAAGGTCACCGACACGCCGGCGCAGGCGGCGCTGCCCTGGAAAGAGCGCGCCAGGAACGTACGGCGCGCCTTCGTGTGCGACGCCGATCTCGAGGGCATGCGGATCGCCGTGGTGGATGACGTGCTCACCACCGGCGCGACGCTGAACGAGCTCGCGCGCGTGATGCGCAGGGCGGGCGCCGCGGAGGTTCGCGGGTGGGTAGTGGCGAGGACGCTGCCGCGTTGACGGTCTGCGGCAAGCCTCAAATTACGAGCCGGCCGAATCCGGGGTTCTAAAATCTGCAAAGATATCTTATTGACCACCGACAGCAACCCGCCCATGCCCGAAATCGTGCTGTTCGAGCCGGAGATTCCGCCCAATACCGGCAACGTGATCCGCCTGTGCGCCAACACCGGATGCCGCCTGCATCTGGTACGCCCGCTGGGATTCTCGTTGCGTGACAAGCAATTGCAGCGCGCCGGGCTCGATTACCACGCGTTCGCGGAGATCGTGCAGCACGAAAACTGGGCCGCGTGCAGCGCCGCGCTGGCGGGGCGCAGATTGTTTGCAGTAACGACGCGCGGGGCGCGGCGTCACGACGAGCCGCGCTACGAAGACGGCGACGTTTTCGTGTTCGGCCCCGAGACACGCGGCCTGCCGGCAGAAGTACTGGCTGAATTCGGGCCGGACCGGCGCATCCGCGTGCCCATGCTCGCGCAAAGCCGCAGCCTCAACCTTGCGAATGCCGCGGCCGTGGTGATCTACGAAGCCTGGCGCCAGCTCGGTTTTCGCGGCGGGAGCTGACCGCCGAGAAAACAGGGTTGAGTTTTAAGTTTTGAGTGTTGAGTTGCTGGAAGGCCAAAAACAACTTAAAACTCATCACTCAAAACTCAACACTCCGCAGCGGGCGGGCAAGCAGTTCCTGCACCGCCGCCCGCGCCTGCCGGGGATCGTCGAGCACACGGCACACCGCGCGCGTGATCGGCATCTCGACCTCCATCTGCCGCGCGAGCTGATCCACCGCGCGCGCCGTCAGCACGCCCTCGGCGGTATGCCCGAGGCCGGCCAGCACGTCGGCAAGCGGCAGGCCGCGCGCCAGCGCTAACCCTACGCGGCGATTGCGTGACAGGTCGCCGGTGCAGGTCAGTATCAGGTCGCCGGCGCCGGCGAGCCCCATGAACGTTTCAGCCCGCCCGCCCAGCGCGACGCCGAGCCGCGTCATCTCGGCGAGCCCGCGAGTAATCAGCGCCGCGCGCGCGGACAATCCCAGCTCGAGCCCGTCGCTGACGCCGGCGGCGATCGCCATCACGTTCTTGATGGCTCCCGCCGCCTCCACTCCGGTTACGTCCTCGCTCGGGTAAATGCGCAGCGTGGGGCCATGCAGCGCGCGCGCCGCCGTGCGCGCGAAGCCGGCGTCGGCGGAAGCCAGCGTCAGCGCGGCAGGCAGGCCCCTGGCCACCTCTTCCGCGAAACTCGGCCCGGAGAGCACGGCGCGCGGCGCGCCCGCGTCCAGCTCCTCCGCGCAAATCTGGTGCGGCAGCCGCGCCTGCCCGCTCTCGAAGCCCTTGCACAGCCAGAGGAGCGGCGCGCCGGCGCCGGTTGCGCGTATGCGCCGCAGCGTGTCGCGAAAACCGTTGGTGGGCACCGCGATGAGTATCAACTCGGCGCCCTCGAGCGCCGGACCGAGTTCCTCGTGAAGGGCAAGCGCGCCGGGCAGTTCGAATCCCGGGAGATAGCGCCGGTTGCCGCGGTCGGCGCGCAGCGCCCCGACCAGCGCGGCATCGCGGGCCCACAGCCCGACCTCGTGGCGCGCCTGCAGGACGATGCTGATCGCCGTGCCCCAGGCGCCCGCGCCTAGTACCGCGATTTTCATGCGGAGTTTTGAGTTGGCACTGTAAGCGCGTGAGCCACCTTCAACTCAACACTGTATTCAGGCGCCCCACGCCTGGTCGACGCGGATGTAGCCGGCCTGGCCGTCGCGGTGCCGCACCCGCAGCCAGGCGCCGGCCACTTCCACCAGTTCCAGCACCACGTTCTGCTGGGCCTGGAACACCACCGGGGCGTTGTCGTCGGCGGCCTCACGGACCTGCGCGAGCGGCGTCCTGACCAGCACCGTGCGCCGGTCCGCGAGGTGCCGGCTCTCGATCCAGGTGAGGTCGCCGCTGGCGTCGCGCACCTTGCTCCAGCCTTCCACCACCACCACGACCTCGAACGGGTAGCCCTGGCTCACGACGAACAGCTTCTTCGCCTTGGCCGAAGGCGCGTCGTAGAGTACGGCCACGTTCTCCGACACCGACCGGAAATCGGCGGCGAAAGCGGCGCTCGTCCAGCCCAGCGCGGCGAAAACCAGCGCGGCCAGGCGGGCGCTCATGTCGCCTGCGGCGTGACGGGCGCCGCGCCGGCCTGCTTCTCCTGCACCCGCTGCTGGTAAAGGGTCTCGAAACCGACATGCGGCAACAGCACCGGCGGAAAGCCCGCGCGGGCCAGTATCGTCGAGATCGTTTCGCGCACGTACGGCAGCAACGTCCTCGGGCAGGCGACGTTGACCATGCCCTCGAATTCCTGCTGCTGCACGCCCTGGATCAGGAAGATCCCGGCATGCGCGGCTTCCACCAGGAACACCGTCTTGTCCCGCAGCTTGGCGGTAACGGTGGCGGTCAGCACCACCTCGAAGAGGCCGTTCTCGATGGGCTGCGCATCGTTGTGCAGGTTGATATCGACCGTCGGCGACTCCGTCTCGGCGAAGATCTGCGGCGCGTTCGGAATCTCGAGGGAGAGATCCTTGAGATAGACCTTCTGGATGGAAAAAACAGGTTGCTGTTCGCTCATGTCTCGCTTTCGGTTGCGTCAGTTTCCCGCTTGCAGCAGCGGGTCCAGCCCGCCGGCGCGATCGAGCGCGGCGAGATCGTCGTAGCCGCCCACGTGCGTTTCGCCGATGTAGATCTGCGGCACGGTGCGGCGGCCGGTTCTTTCCATCATCTCCACGCGGCGCCCGGGATCGAGGTCGACGCGCACCTTCTCGATCTCGGACACGCCTTTCGATCGCAGCAGCCGCTCGGCCATCTGGCAATACGGGCAGACGCCCGTGCTGTACATCGTGATCCTGGCCATCAGCTCTTTTCGAGCGGCAGGCCGGCCTGCTGCCAGGCCTGCATGCCGCCGCGCAACGCGAATGCCTCGGCATGGCCCTGCTTGCGCAGCACGCCGCTCACCGCCGACGCCCGGGAACCGGTCCTGCAGCTGACGAGGATGGGTCGCGACTTGTACTTGTCCAGTTCCTTCATGCGCCCGGCCAGCTTCGCTTCCGGAATATGCCGGGCGCCAGCGATGTGCCCGGCCGTGAAATCGCCCGTGTCGCGCACGTCGAGCACCACCGCGTCGCGCCGGTTGATCAGCTGCACCGCCTCGATGGCGCCCACTTCGTGGGACTGCCGGAACGACCGCGAGACGAGCGGCCACAGCAGCATCCCGCCCGAGGCCACCGCCAGTCCGAGCAGCAGCATGTTGAACGGGCTTTTCTGCAGAAAAAGAAGGAACTGCTCCAATTCGGGACCTTTTCGACTGTTGCCTCATGGCGTGCCGCGCGCCGCTCCGGGAACGGCTGCGCCGATTTTATCAGAGGCGCTCGCTCAACGGTGCGCCCGCGGGTCATTCAGGGCGTTCGCGCGCGGGCATCGAGGCGCGAGGCTTTCACCAATGCCAGCAGGGGCATGTACTCCGCGACGGAAGCGTCCACGCCAACCCGACGAGCAACAGGCTGGCGCGTGCAAATGGTTTAAAATCGCCGATGGACGATGCCAGGCCAGGAAGCCCGTGAAATCATGAAAGTAACTCCGGTTCTGCTGATCATACTCGACGGCTTCGGGCACCGCGAGGAATGCGAGCACAACGCCATCTGCCAGGCGCGCAAGCCGCACTGGAATTTTCTGTGGCGGACCTGCCCGCACACCGTGATCGACGCGTCGGAGAAATGGGTGGGGCTGCCCAAGGACCAGATGGGCAACTCCGAGGTCGGCCACATGAACATCGGCGCCGGCCGCGTCGTCTACCAGGATTACACCCGGATCGAAAACGCGATCGAGACCGGCGAGTTCGCCCGCAATCCCGTGCTCGCGCAAGCGGTCGAAACCGCGCGCGGCGCCGGGCGCGCGCTGCACATACTCGGGCTGCTGTCGCCCGGCGGCGTGCACAGCCACGAGTCCCAGATCCACGCCCTGCTCGAGATGGCGGCGCGCGCCGGCGTCAGGGACGTGCGCATCCATGCCTTCCTCGACGGCCGCGACACGCCGCCGAAGAGCGCCGAAGCCTCGCTCGCCGCCCTCGATAGGAAATGCGCCGCGCTGAAAGCCGGGCGCATCGCCACGATCTGCGGCCGCTACTACGCGATGGACCGCGACAACCGCTGGGAACGCGTGCAACCCGCGTACGACCTGATCACGCAGGGCCGGGCGGAGCACCGCGCCGGCACCGCCGTGGAAGGGTTGCAGGCCGCCTACGCGCGCGGCGAAACCGACGAATTCGTAAGCGCGACCGCGATCGGAGAAGCCTCGCGCATGGGCGACGGCGACGCGGTCGTTTACATGAACTTCCGCGCCGACCGCGCGCGCCAGTTGACGCGCGCGCTCACCGACCCCGGCTTCGGGGAGTTCGCGCGCGGGCATTTCCCGAAGCTGGGCTACGTCTGCACGCTCGCCAGCTACGGCGAGGATTTCGCGCACGTGCCGGCGGCGTTCCCGCCGCAGAGCGTCGAGGGCGGTTTCGGCGAGTACATCTCCGGCAAGGGGCTGAAGCAGCTGCGCATCGCGGAAACCGAGAAGTACGCGCACGTGACCTATTTCTTCAACGGTGGCGTGGAGCAGCCGTACAGCGGGGAAGACCGCATTCTCGTTCCCTCCCCCAGGGTCGCCACTTACGATCTCCAGCCGGAAATGAGCGCGCGCGAAGTCACCGACAAGCTGGTGGAAGCGATCCGCGACCGCCGCTACGACGCGATCGTCTGCAACTTCGCCAACAGCGACATGGTCGGGCACACCGGCAACCTCGCCGCCGCGACCCGCGCCATCGAGGTCCTCGACGAATGCGTCGGGCGCGCGGTGGACGCGATGCGCGAGATCGGCGGCGAAGTGCTGATCACCGCCGATCACGGCAACGCCGAGACGATGCTCGACCCGGAGACGAAACAGGCGCACACCGCGCACACGCTGAACCTCGTGCCGCTGCTCTACGTCGGCCGCAAGGCCAAAGCGGCGGATGGCGGCGCGCTGCAGGACGTCGCGCCCACTCTGCTGGCGATGATGGGCCTGCCGCAACCGCCGCAGATGACCGGGAAGTCCCTGATCGCCTTCACGTGAGAGCGCTCGCCGGCGGCTGCTTTCTCCTGCTGCTCCTGGCCAGCCCGGGCGCGGAGCCGGCGGGGGCCGGCGCGAAGGAAAAGGAACGGGAACTGCGCGAGCTGCGCGGGCGCATCGAGGCGCTGCAGAAGGGCCTTGCCGCGGCGGAAGAAACCAAGAGCGAGGCGGCCGACGCCCTGCGCGAGTCCGAGCGCGCGATCTCCGACACGAACCGCGAGCTGCGCGAGCTCGGCGCCCAGTCCCGGAAAATCAACCGCAGGCTCGCCAAGCTCGGCGCCGAATCGCGCCAGCGCGAGGAAGCGCTCAAATCCCAGCAGGAACGGCTGACGCGCCAGCTCTACCATCATTACCTGGGCGGCGAGTCCGAGCCGTTGAAGCTCCTGCTGAACCGCGAGGATCCCAACGAGACGGCGCGGCGCCTGCACTATTTCGGCTACATCTCCCGCGCCCGCGCGCGGCTGATCGTGGAAATGCGCGAGAGCCTGGCGCAGTTGCACCGGCTGGAGCAGGAAACCGGGCAGCAGGCGCGGGAACTCGCCGCCGTCACCTCGGAGAGCAAGGCGCTGCGCGCGCGCCTCGAGCGCGAAAAACGCGCCCGCGGGCAAGTGCTCGCCAGTATCTCGCGCGACATCCAGCGGCAGCGGCGCGAAATCGGCACCCTGAAACGCGACGAGGCCCGCCTCGCGCGGCTGGTCGACAGACTGACGAAACTGATGGCACGCCCCAAGCCCGCCCCGCGGACCCGGAACGAGCGCGTCCCCGAGGGCCCGAGCGGGGACAGCCCCTTCATGGACCTGAAAGGCCGGCTGAGCCTGCCGGTGCGCGGGGAACTTGCGAACCGTTTCGGCAGTCCACGTGCTGATGGCGGCGTGGTCTGGAAAGGGCTGTTCATCGCCGCCCGGGCGGGCGAGGAAGTGCGGGCGGTCGCCGACGGGCGGGTGGTGTACGCCGACTGGCTGCGCGGCTTCGGCAACCTGCTCATCGTCGACCACGGCGACGCCTACATGAGCCTCTACGGCAACAACGAGGCGCTCTACAAGCAGGTCGGCGACGTTATCCGCGGCGGCGAGCCGGTCGCGGCGGTCGGCGCGAGCGGCGGCAACGCCGATTCGGGTTTATACTTTGAACTCAGGCATCAAGGCAGGCCGCTGGATCCGATGGACTGGGTCAACCCCCACCCTTTCCCTCCCCCTTAAGGAAGGGGGAGGGTTGGGAGGCTCGCGTTCAGGCGAAGGTGCAGCTCACGCTCGACCTTTCCCTCCCCCTTTCTTAAGGGGGAGGGTTGGGAGGGGGTCACGACTCACTCTTTACTCCTCACCGGCATCACTTAGGAGCAGGTAATGCTTAACAAACTTCAGCAATTCGGGGTGCTGGTCATCGGCGTGCTGATCGGCGTCTCGATCAGCCTCAACTATTCGGCCGAGGCGCAGAAAGCGACGACGCTCGCGCCGCTGCCGATCGAGGAACTGCGGGCGTTCACCGAGGTGTTCGGGCGCGTGAAGAGCGACTACGTCGAGCCGGTCGACGACAAGAAGCTCATCACCGAGGCGATCAACGGCATGCTGACCGGGCTCGACCCCCACTCCGCCTACCTCGACCAGGAAGCCTTCAAGGAGCTGCAGGTCGGCACGCAAGGCCAGTTCGGCGGGCTCGGCATCGAGGTCGGAATGGAAGACGGCTTCGTCAAGGTGGTCGCGCCGATCGACGACACGCCCGCCGCGCGCGCGGGCATCAAGTCCCGCGACCTCATCGTCAGGCTCGACGAGACCTCGGTGAAAGGCATGACGCTGAACGACGCGGTGAAGCTCATGCGCGGCAAGCCCAACACCCAGATCACCCTCACCATCGTGCGCAAGGGCGAGGCCAAGCCGCTGGTGGTGACGCTGACGCGCTCGGTCATCAAGATCCAGAGCGTGCGCTCGCGGCTGCTCGAGCCGGGCTACGCCTATTTCCGCGTGAGCCAGTTCCAGGAGCACACCGGCGAGACGCTCGCTCGCGCGGTCGAGAAGCACTTCAAGGAGAACCAGGGCGCGATGCAGGGCATCGTGCTCGACCTGCGCAACGACCCGGGCGGGCTGCTGAACGGCGCGGTGGCGGTGTCCGCCGCGTTCCTGCCCGCCGGCTCGCTGGTGGTCTACACCGACGGCCGCACCGAGGACTCGAAGATGCGGCTGAACGCGAGCCCGGAGCACTACCTGCGCGGCCGCATGAAGGAGGACTTCAACCGGCGGCTGCCGCCCGAGGCGAAGACGGTGCCGATGGTGGTGCTGGTGAACGCCGGCTCGGCCTCGGCCTCCGAGATCGTCGCGGGCGCCCTG
>CAYSRR010000129.1:0-393 GCA_964433375.1 uncultured Streptomycetaceae bacterium | reverse complement strand
GGCAAGGGCTCGGTGCAGACCATCCTGCCGCTCGGCAACAGCACCGCGATCAAGCTCACCACGGCGCGCTACTACACGCCCAACGGCCGCTCGATCCAGGCGCGCGGCATCATCCCGGACATCCCGCTCGACGACGGCGCCGGCGACCGCGCCACCAGCCTGAAGCTGCGCGAGGCCGACCTGACCAAGCACCTGACCGACAACAAAGAGGCGGACAAGGCGAAGGCGACGGAAACCGCGAAGCAGCTCAACTTCACGCCGGAGCCGCGCCCGAAGGACGTCGACCCGAAGCTGCTGAAGCCCGAGCCCGGCGAGATCGTGTCGAAGCACGACTACGAGCTGAACCAGGCCATCGCTTTCCTGAAGAGCCGCAATACCACCCGCGTCGCGAAC
>CAYSRR010000128.1:0-8498 GCA_964433375.1 uncultured Streptomycetaceae bacterium | reverse complement strand
TGGGCGTGGCCTGGTACATCAACAAGATGCCCAGCCCGTTCCTGTCCCGTCCGCCGGCGCCCAAGAGCAACCTGCCGAAGGGTACGCAGGCGCCCGTGCCGCCCAAGGGCGATGAAAAGACCGCCAAGGCGCCCGAAATCAAGCCGCGCTTCGATTTCTACAAGATCCTGCCCGGCACCGAGGAGCCCGCCACCGATCAGCAACTGCGCGACGCACAGAAGAAGAAGTCAACCGCCGCGGCCAGGGAAACGTTTTTCCTGCAGGCAGGCGCGTTCCAGGGCGCGACGGACGCGGACAACCTCAAGGCGCGGCTAGCGCTGCTCGGCGTCGAGGCGACGATCCAGACGACAACCCTGCCGGACAAGGGCATATGGCATCGTGTTCGCGTCGGCCCCTACACCAGCGTCGAGGAACTCAACCGCACGCGCGACACTCTGAAGCAGAACGGCGTCGAGACCGCCCTGATCAAGGTGCGCGAGTAACGCCGGTCCTCATCATTACGGAGACCCCATGAATTACCTCGCTTCCGGCCTGCGGGCCGCGGTATGCCTGCTGGCTTTCACCATCAGCGCGGCCGCCATGGCGCAGCTCACCCCCGGCAAGGACTATCGCGCCATCAATCCGCCCCAGCCCACCGACAGCGGCAAGCGGGTCGAGGTGCTGGAATTCTTCTGGTACGCCTGCCCCCACTGCAATGCCTTGCAGCCCCCGCTCAGGACCTGGCTCAAGAAGAAACCCGCGGATGTCGAGTTCCGGCGCGTCCCGGCGGTTCTCGACAAATCCTGGCTTCCGCTGACCTGGGCTTTTTACGCGCTCGAAGCGTTGGGCGAGACGGACAAGCTGCATTACGACATTTTTACGGCCATCCACGAGCAGAAAATCCGCCTGGGAGACCAGAAAATCCTGTTCGACTGGGTAGCCCAGCGCGGCGTCGACCGGCAGAAATTCATCGATACTTACAATTCCTTCGGCGTGAAGAACCGCGGGATGCGCTCGATCGACCTGACGCGCAACTACGACATCCCGGGCACGCCCGCCCTGACCGTGGACGGCAAATACCTGATCGCGCCTTCCATGATCCTCAAGCCCAACAAGACCGTCGACTACGAGCGCTACTTCCAGGTGATAGACCAGGTCATCGAGATGGCGCGCAAGGAACGCGCCGGCAAGTAAACTGCCGCCATGACCGGTATGAGCCCGACTTCCCTCGCGCGCGCGTTGCTGGCGCTGCTGGCAAGCACATGCCTGGCCGTGCCCGTGCAAGCGCAGGACGTGCGCGCGCGGCAGAACATCGAGTACCGGCTGATCCCGCCGCAGCCCGTCGAGACCGGCGAGCGGATCGAGGTCATCGATTTCTTCTGGTACGGCTGCCCGTACTGCAACGAGCTGCAGCCGGCGCTGGAGAAGTGGGTCGAACGCAAGCCGTCCGACGTGGTGCTGCGCCGGATCCCGGCCATCCTCCGCGACAGCTGGGCGCCGCATGCGCGCATCTACTACACGCTCGAGCTCCTGGGCGAAACCGAGCGCCTGCACCAGCAGGTCTATCATGGCTACCACGTCGAGCAGCTCCACATGAGCAAGCCTGATGTAATGGAGCAGTGGGCGGTCCGCAACGGCATCGACCGTCGTCGCTGGGTCGATGCGTACTTTTCGCCGGAAGTGGACGCGCGCGTTGCGCGCGCCTTCCAGGCCACCAAGCGCTACGACGTGCAGGGCACGCCCAGCGTGGTCGTCGACGGGCAATACCTCACTTCGAGCAGCATGACCCCCGGCGTGCGCGCCGTCGTCCCGGTGATCGAAGACCTGATCCGGCTCGCGCGGCAGAAACGCGACGAGAAATAAGGCCGCTGTCCCGGCTCCCTGCGCCGTATGACCCGCGCGCGGCCTTCGCAGCGCATCATCATTACCGGTGCATCGAGCGGCATCGGCGCCGCGCTGGCCCGCCGCTATGCCGCTGCGGGCGCGACCCTGGGACTGATCGCGCGGCGCAAGGATCTGCTGGAACAACTGGCGGCCGCGCTGCCGGCGCCTTGCGAGATCTATCCTGCGGACGTGCGCGACGCCGACGCGCTGTCCTCGGCGGCGCGCCATTTCATCGGCAGGCACGGCGCGCCCGATATCGTCATCGCCAACGCGGGCGTCAGCGTCGGCACGCTCACGGATTTCGCCACGGATACGCGCGTATTCCAGGACGTGCTGGACACCAACGTGATCGGGATGGTCAACAGCTTCCAGCCTTACCTGGCGTGCATGCGCGAGGCAAGACGGGGCACGCTGGCCGGGATCGCAAGCGTCGCCGGCTACCGCGGGCTGCCCGGCGCGGGCGCCTACTCCGCTTCAAAGGCCGCCGTCATTTCCTACCTGGAGAGCCTGCGATTGGAGCTGCGCGCGAGCGGCCTGCGCGTCGTCACCATCAGCCCCGGTTTCATCGACACGCCGATGACGGAGAAGAATCTCTACCCGATGCCGTTCCGGATGAGCGCGGAGAAGGCGGCCGGAAGCATCGTCTCCGTGATTTCGCGCGGCCGCTCCTATGCCGTCATCCCCTGGCAGATGGCCCTTGTCGCCCGCGCGCTGCGCGTCATGCCCAACTGGCTCTACGACCGGCTCCTCGCCGGCGCGCCGCACAAGCCGCGGCGCGGTTCCTGAAGGCTTACTCGACCGTCACCGATTTTGCGAGATTGCGCGGCTTGTCCACGTCGGTGCCGCGCAACACGGCGACATGGTAGGCGAGCAGCTGCAGCGGGATCACGTGCAGGATGGGAGACAGCGGCCCGGCGTGGTCCACCAGCCGGAGGACATGCACGCCCTCGCTCTCGGCGACGCGGGCGTCGCGGTCGGCGAACACGTAGAGCTCTCCCCCGCGGGCGCGCACTTCCTGCATGTTGGATTTGAGCTTCTCCAGCAGCCGGTCATTGGGCGCCACGGTCACCACCGGCATGTCGGCATCCACCAGCGCCAGCGGGCCGTGCTTCAGTTCGCCGGCCGCGTACGCTTCCGCGTGGATGTAGGAAACCTCTTTCAGCTTCAGCGCGCCTTCCATCGCGATCGGGAAATGAATCCCGCGTCCGAGGAACAGCGCGTGGTGCCTGGGCCGGAAGCGCGCCGCCCAGTCGCGCAACTGCGGCTCGATCGACAGGACCGATTCCATCGCCCCCGGCAGGTGGCGCAGTTGCGCGATCAACTCGCGCTCGCGCTTCGCCGTGAGGCGGCGGCGCTGCTTGGCGAGTACCAGGACCAGCACGAACAGCGCGGCCAGCTGGGTCGTGAACGCCTTGGTCGAGGCGACGCCGATTTCCGGCCCCGCGCGCGTGAGAAAACGCAGTTTCGACTGGCGCATGAGCGAGGATTCGGGCGCATTGCAGATCGTCAGCGTGTCGGTGAGTCCATTCGCCTGGGCGTGTTTCAGCGCGGCAATCGTGTCCGCCGTCTCGCCCGACTGGGATATCGTCACCACCAGCGTGCCGGGTTGCGTCACGGGATCGCGGTAACGATACTCGCTCGCGATCTCGACGGCGGCGGGCAGTCCCGCGATCGCTTCCAGCCAGTCGCGCGCGACCAGGCCGGCGTGATAGCTGGTGCCGCACGCGAGTATTTGCACATGCTTCGTCTTCCTGAAGATCTTCTCGGCCGCGGCGCCGAACAGGTTGGGCTGCAGCGAGCGGGCGTTGGCCACCATCTCGAGCGTGTTCGCGACCGCGCCCGGCTGCTCGAAAATCTCCTTCTGCATGTAATGCGCGTACGGCCCCAGTTCGACGGCATCGGCGGAAAGCCGGCTCACCGTGACCGCGCGCCTGGCCCGGCGTCCATTGCGGTCGCTGACCGTCACGGCGTCCGGCCGCAGCTCGACGACGTCCCCTTCCTCGAGATAGAGCACATTGCGCGTGCGGGCGAGCAGCGCGCTGGCATCCGAGGCGAGGAAGTTCTCGCCCTCGCCCAGGCCGACGAGGAGCGGCGACCCCTTGCGCGCGCCCACGACCACGCCGGGCTCGCTGCCCGACACGAAACCCACGGCGTACGCGCCTTCCCATTCCCGGCTCGCGCGCTTAACCGCCTCGAACAGCGTCAGGCCCGTTGCCGCCAGCGAGTGCACGTGGTGCACCATCGCCTCGGTGTCGGTTTCCGAGGCAAAGTCGTAGCCGAGGGCTTTCATCCGCGAGCGGATCGGCTCGTGATTCTCGACGATGCCGTTGTGCACGATGCCGATCTCGAGCCCGCCGCGCGCGGAGAAATGGGGATGCGCGTTGGCCTCGGTCGGCGCGCCGTGCGTCGCCCAGCGCGTGTGCGAAAGTCCCGTGTTCGCCCGCACGCGCTTCTTGCGCGCCTGCGCATCCAGTTGGGCCACCCGGCCGGTGGAGCGCAGCCGCCGCAGGCGCCCGTCCTTCAGATAAGCGATCCCGGTCGAATCGTAACCGCGATACTCGAGCTTGCGGATGCCTTCGATCAGAAGATCAACGATATTGCGGGTGGAAGCCGCGCCGACGATGCCGCACATTCCGCTATTCCCCGCCCGCGCGTTTTTTCGTCGGGCGTTTCCAGCCCGGCTTGGTGACCTGGGTTTTCTCGTTGACGGTCAGCTCGCCCGCCGGGGCCGGCTTCCATACCGTGGTGCCCGCGGCGATCGTCGCGCCCTTGCCGACCGTCACCGGTGCGACCAGTTGCACGTCGGAGCCGATCTGCACGTCGTCCTCGATCACGGTGCGATGCTTGCTGGCGCCGTCGTAGTTGCAGGTGATGGCGCCGGCGCCGATATTGACGTCGCGCCCGACCGTCGCATCGCCGATATAGGCGAGGTGGTTGGCCTTGGAGCGCGCGCCGATCTCCGACGCCTTGATTTCCACGAAATTGCCGACGTGCACCTCCTCGGCCAGCCGGGCGCCCGGGCGCAGGCGGGCATAGGGCCCGATGCGGCAGTTCGCTCCCACGCGCGCTGTATCGATATAAGTGAACGGCTCGATGCGCGTGCCGGCCCCGATCTCGGCATCCTTCAACACGCAATGGGCCCCGATCTCGACATGATTGGCCAGCTTCACGTCGCCTTCGAACACGCAGTTCACGTCGATGCGCACATCGGAGCCGCAGGCGAGGCTGCCGCGCACGTCGAGGCGCGCCGGGTCGGCGAGCGTGACGCCGCTTTCCATCAACCGCGTCGCCTGCTGCAACTGGTGGATGCGCTCGAGCCGGGCCAGTTGCTGCTGGCTGTTCACGCCGAGGATCTCCCAGGTGGCCTGCGCCTTGACGGTGGCGACCGTCACGCGGTCGGCCAGGGCGAGCGGCACGACATCGGTCAGGTAGTACTCACCCTGGGCGTTGCGATTGGTCAATCGGGACAACCATTTCCGCAGCCGCGCGCCGGGGAGGGCCATGATGCCGGTGTTGACCTCCCGGATTTTGCGCTGCCTGGCATTGGCGTCCTTTTCCTCCACGATCGAGGTGACGCTGCCGCGGCGGTTACGCACGATGCGGCCGTAACCGGCAGGGTCATCGAGCTCGGCGGTCAGCAGGATGAGCCGTTTGCCGTCGCCGGCGATCAGCGCCGCCAGCGTCTCTGCGCCGATCAGCGGCACGTCGCCATACAGCACCAGCGTGAGCCCCCCGGGAGCCAGATGCGGCAGCGCCTGCGCCAAAGCGTGTCCCGTGCCGAGTTGGGGCTGCTGCTCGACGAACGTCAGGTCGGCTGCCGGGATGGCTTGCGGCAGTTGCTCGCCGCCGTGCCCGTAGACCACGCAGATGCGCGCCGGCTTCAGGGCGCGCGCGGCCGCGATGACATGCGCGATGAGCGGGCGCCCGGCCAGGGGATGCAGCACCTTGGGCAGGCGCGAGCGCATGCGCTTGCCCTGACCGGCGGCGAGGATGACCACGTTGAGCCCGGCTGGCATAGGCTGAAATTATCGCACAAACATCAACTTAGGCGCCGCCGGCGAGGGCGGCGGCAACGCCGGCTTGCTGCGCGGACGTGAGGTGCAAACCGGCCTTCGTGCGCCGCCACAGCACATCGTCCGCGCTCACCGCCCACTCGCGCGCGACGAAGTAGCCGAGCTCGCGCTGGTAGAGGCCCGCGCCGTAGTGCCTGCCCAATTCGGCCTCGGTTCGCACCTCGCCGAGCACGTCGTAGGCGAGCATGCCGTGGCGACGGAAGAGGGCGCGCAGCACTTCCTGCGGCAGGCCGCGGTAGCGCGCGAAGAGCTTGTCGCGCGCCTGCTCGCGGCTCGCTCCGCCGAAGTCGCCGCCCGGCAACGGCTCGCCGGCGGTCCAGCCGCCCTTCATGCCCGGGAAAAACGGCGCGAGGTCGGAGAGCGCGTGCTCCGCGAGCCGCCGGTAAGTCGTGATCTTGCCGCCGTAGACGGAGAGCACCGGCGCCGCGCCGGCACTGGCGTCCACCCGCAGCGTGTAATCGCGGGTGACGGCCGAAGGATCGGTCGTGCCGTCGTCGTAGAGCGGACGCACGCCGGCAAAGCGCCAGGCCACGCTCCGCGGCTCGACCGGCCGCGCGAGGTAGCGGCTCGCCGCCCGGCACAGGTATTCCGTTTCCGCATCCGTTGCCTCGACGGCATCGGGCTCGCCGCCGAACGGAACGTCGGTGGTGCCCACCAGCGTGTGCCGGTCGCCGTAGGGGATCATGAACACGACACGCCGGTCGTCGTTCTGCAGGATGAAGGCATGGTCGCCGGCGTAGAGTTGCGGCACCACGATGTGGCTGCCCTTGACGAGCTTGACGTTGTCGCGGCTCGGCTGGCGCAGCCGCTCGTTCAGCACGCGCTTCACCCAGGGTCCGGCCGCGTTCACGATCGCGCGCGCGCTCACCTCGCGCCCGCCCGCGAGCCTGACGCGCCAGATTGCTCCCTCGCGTTGCGCGGACAGGCACTCGGTGCGCGTCAGGATCTCGGCGCCCCGCTTGCGCGCGTCCATGGCGTTGATGATGACGAGCCGCGCGTCGTCCACGCGGCAGTCGGAATAGACGAAGCCGTGCTTCAACTGCGCGCGCAGCCCGGCGTTGAACGGCGCGGCGTCGAGGCGCACGGCACGCGAGCCGGGCAGGCTCGCGCGCCGTGCCAGGTGATCGTACAGGAAGAGCCCGGCGCGGATCATCCAGCGCGGCCGCAACTCGGGCACGTGCGGCATCACGAAGCGCGCCGGCCACACCAGGTGGCCGGCGACCCGGAGCAGCACCTCGCGCTCGGCGAGCGCCTCGGCGACCAGGCGGAACTCGTAGTGCTCCAGGTAGCGCAGCCCGCCGTGGATCAGCTTGCTGCTGGCGGAGCTGGTGTGCGCGGCGAGATCGTCCTTTTCGACCAGCAGGACGGAAAGGCCGCGTCCTGCAGCGTCTCGGGCTATTCCCACGCCGTTGATACCGCCGCCGATGACCAGCAGATCGTAGCTTTCCATGAGGAAAATGAGAATGAAAAAGGGCAGCCGGGGCTGCCCTTAGCTTACTCTGGATGCCGGCGTGTTACTTTTTCCGCAGCTTCCTGATCGCGGCGAGCTGCGCGGCGAGCGTGGCCAGCTCGCTCTCGACCGTCGCGATCTCCTGCTTGTCCTTGGCGTTGCGACGCGCTTCCTCGGCCCGCTTGAGGGCTTCGCTGGCCTTGGCTTCATCCAGGTCTTTGCCGCGGATCGCCGTGTCGGCGAGCACCGTGATCACCCTGGGCTGCACCTCGAGTATGCCCCCCGCGACGAAAATAAGCTGCTCCTCGCCGCCGCCCGCCGGCTGAATGCGCACCGTGCCGGGCTTGATGCGGGTAATGAGCGGCGTGTGGCGCGGGTAGATGCCGAGCTCGCCCGCCTCGCCCGGGAGGACGACGAACTCCGCCTCGCCGGAGAAGATGGACTCTTCGGCGCTGACGACGTCGACGTGGAGAGTGGCGGCTGCCATTATTTCCTGGCCGACTCTTTCTTCATTTCCTCGGCCTTGGCGAACGCTTCTTCGATCGCGCCGACCATGTAGAACGCCTGCTCGGGCAGCGCGTCGCACTCGCCGTTGACGATCATCTTGAAGCCCTTGATGGTGTCCTTCAGCGACACGTACTTGCCGGGCGAACCGGTGAACACTTCGGCCACCGTGAACGGCTGCGACAGGAAACGCTGGATCTTCCGCGCGCGGGACACGGCCAGCTTGTCCTCCGGCGACAGCTCGTCCATGCCGAGAATCGCGATGATATCGCGCAATTCCTTGTAGCGCTGCAGCGTGGCCTGCACCTGGCGGGCGACGCCGTAATGCTCTTCGCCGACGACGTGCGGGTCGAGCTGGCGCGAGGTCGAATCCAGCGGATCCACCGCGGGATAGATGCCCAGCGAAGCGATGTCGCGCGACAGCACGACGGTGGAGTCGAGGTGGCCGAAGGTGGTCGCGGGCGAGGGATCGGTCAGGTCGTCCGCCGGCACGTACACGGCCTGGATCGACGTGATCGAGCCGGTCTTGGTCGAGGTGATGCGCTCCTGCAGGCGGCCCATTTCCTCGGCCAGCGTCGGCTGGTAGCCCACCGCCGACGGCATGCGGC
>CAYSRR010000127.1:0-8502 GCA_964433375.1 uncultured Streptomycetaceae bacterium | reverse complement strand
CGCGCCTCATTTTTTTATATGGCTGAAAAATCCACAAAGCCTTATTTGATCCGCGCCATCCACGAATGGTGCTCGGACAGCGGTCTCACGCCCTACATCACGGTGCAGGTCATTGATGGGGTGCGGGTGCCCATGGAATACGTGAAGAACGGCGAGATCGTCCTCAACGTCGGCGCCGACGCCACGCACCGGCTCACCATCGGCAACGATCTCATCCAGTTCTCGGCGCGCTTCAACGGCGTCTCGCGCGAATGCTCCATTCCGCTCGAGGCCGTGACCGGGGTCTTCGCCAAGGAGAACGGCCAGGGGCTGTTTTTCCCCCGCGAGGCCGCGCCCGGCGGCGAAACGGCGTCACCCCCGCCCGAGACCACCCCGCCCGCCACGCCCCCCAACGGCGGCAAGCCCAGGCTCCAAGTCATTAAGTAAGTAGTAAGCAGCTCGTGACTCGTGGCTGGTGACGGGTCTCCCGTCGCGGTGCTCCGGTTTGTCTTTTTAAATCAAACGCGTAGTACCCGCGTCGCCGCCGGCCCTGTCGGCGTCATCCAGCCGCGCCTTTACACCCCTCCAGTCGCGTTGGAGAATAGCCACGCGCTTTCCCCAGAAAAAATCCGGCGGTGCATCGATGTCGCCCGGGAACGCAAGCTCAGCGCTTCGTCAACGGAGGACTACTCATGCTTTCCCCAGAAGAACTGAAACAGGTATTGCCCGCTGAATCATCGCTGTTTCCGTCGCCGATCCCCGTGCAGTGCGTGTCGAGCGACGAGTACATGCCCTGTCCGCAGACCGAGAAGCAGCGCGAGTTCGAGGCGCGCGTCAAGGAGTACGGCGCCGAGCTCGCCCGCAAGCAGGGCGTTTCCCGGCGCAAGTTCTTCAAGAGCGCGGCCGGCATGGCGGCGGCCTTCGTCGCGATGAACGACACCTACGGCCCGCTGTTCGCGGTGAGCCGCGCCGAGGCGGCGACGCCCGACATGGCGAACGAGCGCGCGCGGGCGCTGAAGAACCAGTACATCATGGACATGCACACCCATTTCCTGCGCGATGACACGCCGATCAAGAACTTCATCGCCCAGCGCGCGACGGTCGGCAAGCTCGGCTGGAACCCGAAGCTCGGCGAGAAGGAGCAGACCATCGAGGATCTCAAGTTCGGCAACTACTTCAAGGAGATCTACCTCGACAGCGACACCAAGGTGGCGTGCATCAGCGGCTCGTACTCGGTCGACGAGAAGTTCTCCTTCCTCACCAACCAGATGAAGTTCGACGCGCGCGAGAAGGTGAACAGGGAAGCGGGCACCAAGCGCATGTACTCGCACGCGATCATGACGCCGGGCCGGGACGGCTGGCTCGCCAAGGTGGACGAGGAATACGAGAAGCTGCGGCCCGATTCGTGGAAGGGCTATACCATCGGCGACAACACCAACAAGCACCTGTCCAAGTGGCCGTGGCGGCTGGACGACGAGAAGCTCATGTATCCGTTCTACGAGAAGCTCGTCAAGTGGAGCAAGGCGCGCCCGTCCATGGTGAACGTGTGCATCCACAAGGGCCTGTTCCCGCCCGCCGTGGAAAAGAAATTCCCGCACCTGCTTCCGTACTCCGACGTGCGCGACGTGGGCAAGGCCGCGAAGGACTGGCCGCAGCTGAACTTCATCATCTACCACTCGGGCTGGCGCTGGACCGGCCCCACCGCGCCGGCGAGCGCGTGGGAGCATTTCGAGAAGACCGGCCGCATCGAGTGGGTCACCGACCTCGCCGAGATCCCGTCGAAGTACGGCGTGAAGAACGTCTACGGCGACCTCGGCCAGCTCTTCGCCTGGACCACCACCGCCAACCCGCGCCTGGGCGCCGCCGTGATGGGCACGCTGGTGAAGGGGCTCGGCCCAGACCGCGTGGTGTGGGGCACCGACGCGGTGTGGACCGGGGCGCCGCAGTGGCAGATCGAGGCGCTGCGCCGGCTGGAGATTCCCGGCGACATGCAGAAGAAGTACGGCTACAAGCCGCTGGGCCCCGCCGACGGCCCGGTCAAGAACGCCATCTTCGGCGGCAACAACGCGCGGCTCTACGGAGTCACGCCGAAGCAGCAGGCCGAAATCGTCGGCGACCGCGTGGCGGGCATCAAGGAGACCTACGAGAAGCACGGCCCGGGCCGCACCAACCTGGCCTACGGCTACGTCGCCAGGCCCGCGTAAGCCGCCCGTCGTCCCGCCAATGACAACGGCGCCACCTTCCGGTGGCGCCGTTCTTTTTGCCGCTCTGCCGGGCCGCCGCTATCGAGCGTTCATAAAATGTTTGACGCTCGATTCCCTCCCTTGCAGGGCGCGCGGCGGCGAATACGCCGCCGCCGCTCGACCGGCGCGGGCCATGGCCCGCGAATTCCCGCTCTCGCCCCCCTGCCCCTCTCCCGAAGGGAGAGGGGAGAAGTACAGAGGTAAATGGTTGTCAACCATTTACCGAATGTTCAATAAGGGCGCAGGCCGCGCGTGCGCTCGTCGTACAGCTCGTCGACGCCGTACTGCCGGGGGATGAGTCCCTGCTGCGCCGAGTAGCGGATGATCAGCTCGAGGCTCTTGCGGGTCGCCTCGACGCCGAACGGATACGGGTCCGGGCCGCCTTTCGCCGGCGCGGTCTGCCGGGCCTCGGCGAGCAGGCGAAACATCTCCTGCGCCAGCCACGGATGGGCCTGCAGCGAGGATTCCCTGACGGTGACCATGTGATTGATCGGCACGGTGCCGTACTGCTGGTACCAGGCTTTCGCGGCCGCGTCGGGGTCGGCGATCACCGGCCGCACGCGCGGGTCCTTCAGGTTCGCGCCCGTCAGCACCGCGGCATCGAGCTCGCCCGCGAGCAGCATGGTCATGGGGTCCTTGCCGGCGGCGGCGCGCTCGTAGCCGGGCGGGTCGCTCACCTCCGCGACGTGCGCGTCTTCGTACGTCACCCAGCACACCTTGTCCAGGTCCACGCCGTAGTCGTTCTGCAGGATGCCGCGCACCCACGTCACCGTGGTGACGGAATAGGAGCGGATGCCGACGCGCCGCCCGGCGAGGTCGGCCGGCGCGAGCGGCTGGTCGGCGCGGCACACGATGGACTCGTGCTGGAACTTTCCCCGCACCACGGCGGGCAGCAGCACCAGCGGCTTGCCGTGCGCGCGGGCCGTCAGGTAGGTGCCGATGGCGAGCTCCGCCACGTCGAACTCGAGGTCGCGCACCACCCGCTTGAAAGCGTGGTTGGGCGTCTTGACCTCGGCAAAATCGAACGCGAGACGCGGCGAGCGCACCTCGCCCTGCTTCAGCGCGCGCGTGTTGGGGTAATCGCCCAGCAGCGCCTTCAGCCTGATCGGGTCGTTGCTCATGCGGGCGCTCCTAGTCCGCCAGCGCCGGATACAGGGCCTGGGCCGTGCCGTGCAGGATCCACTCCCGGTCTTTCCCGGGCAGCGAAGCCAGCGCCGCTTTCGCCTCGTCGGCGAACTGCTTGAGCGTGCCCTCGGAGGCGGGATAGTTCGAGCCCCAGGCGATGCGCGAGGCGCCGAACGCCTTGACCACCTGGGCAAAGAAGGTCTCCGGCGTCGCCTTGCCCTTGCGCGAGTCCTCGACGTTGCGGCTGGTCATCTTGAGGTAGACGTTGGGATAGCGCGCGATGTCGAACAGGTACTGCGCCCTGGGGTAGGGCGGGCCGTCTTCGATCGCGGGCTTGAGCAGGTGATCGAGGATGACGCGCGTCTTCGGGTAGCGCTGGAGCAGCTTCTCCAGCTGCGGGATCGCCGCGGGCGTCATCTGCATGCAGATCGGGAGGTTGAGCGACCCGGCGCACTCCCACGCCGGGAGCAGCCGCGGGTCCTCGAGCCAGGGCTGCTGGCCCGGCATGGTGCTGCCGGTGGTGAACAGGCGCAGCCCGGAGAGCTTGCGGCCCGTCCAGTAGCGGATCTTCTCGGGTGCGTCGGGCGCGAGCACGTCCACCGAGAACACGCCGGTGAAGCGGTCGGGCCGCGCGGCGACCGCGTCGGCCACGTACGAGTTGTCGAAGCCGTAGCACGTGGAGGCGTGCACGATGGCCGCCTTGCCGATGCCCGCTTCGTCCATCGCGGCGAGCAACTGCTCGAAGCTCACCGGCCGTTTTTTCGACCAGCCGGATTGCTCGCCGCCGATCGGCGCCAGCGGGTATTTTTTCGTGTCGCTCGAAATGATGTGCGGGTGGATGTCCACGATTTCGGTTGCCATGCGTTTTCCTTCCTGGTCCGGGTTGGTCGGGGCTCAGCGCGGGTCGAGGAACATCTCTTCCGCGGCGTAGCGTTTCTGGAGCAGTCCCTGCTGGTGGCAATAGCCGATGAGCGCGTCCATCGAGGGGCGGTTGGCCTTGACGCCGTAGGGCAAAGGGTCGCCGACAATGGTCGCCATCTGCCGGTAGTGATCGTCCCGGTCCGACACGGACTCGCCGGCCGCGAGCTGGGCGAGGTAGCGCGCCCTGGATTCGGCGAACGCGTCGAACAGCGCCCGCGCCACCCAGGGCTCCCGCGCCAGGAGATCGTTCTTGACCACGATCAGCCCGTGCACGGGGTAGATGCCCGTCTTGCGGAACCATTCCGCCTCGAGCTTCGGCGCGTCCGGGAACAGCTCGACGTAATTGGGCGGACGTTGCTCGGCGGCTTTCCAGCCGTCCTTGGGCGGGCCGGCGCGGCCGATGCCGGCGTTGTCGGTGAAAGCCGCCTGGATCTCGCCCGCCGCCATCAGGTCGACCAGCGGGCGCCCGGCCGGCGCCTGCACGACGTGGGACGGCAGGCGCAGGGTCTTCACGTGTTCCTCGTCGTCCACCACCCAGGTGATCTTCGAGAGGTCCACGCCGTACTCGTTCTGCAGGATGCCGCGAGTCCAGATGCCGGTGGTGACCGACCAGGCGCGCACGCCGGCCTTCTTGCCTTCGAGATCCTTCGGCGAGCGGATGCCGGCGTCGTCGCGGTAGACGAAGCCGGCGTGGTGAAAGCGCCGGAAGGTGAAGACCGGCAGCGCAGTGAACGGCGAGCCGTGCTCGCGGGCGATCATGTAGGTCCCCGCGGCCATCTCGCACACGTCGAACTCGAGGTCGCGCACCATGCGCCGGAAAGCGGCGATGATCGGTTTCACTTCGATGAAGTCGGGCGTTACGCCGGCGATGGGGACCTGGCCCTTGAGCAGCGCCGCGGTGTGGCCGTACGTGCCGACGGCGATCTTCAGCGGCAAGGCGGATTCTGGCATCGGGATCTCCTCGGTCGTGTTGTTGCGGGCCGGGCGGGCCCGGTCCTGTCGTGCGGGCTGCCCCGCGAGCGCGGCACCTCGCCGTCGTCGCGGCGTCAGGCCGACTATGATGCGGCGTCGGGCGATTACCGTCCAATGAAAAATACAGCCATAGTCATAACCATTGGGTAATATTGAGGCGTCCGGTGAAAGCGATGACCATCTCCCCCAGCCATGCGTTCGACCTGAAGCCCCGGCACCTGCAGCTGCTGGTGGCGCTCGACGAATTCCGCAACGTCGGCAAGGTCGCCGCGCACGTCAACGTCACGCAGCCGGCCGTGTCCAAGGCGCTGGCGGAAATGGAGGCCGGCCTGGGGGTGAGGCTGTTCGAGCGCACGGCGCGCGGCATACAACCCACGATCTACGGCGAATGCCTGATCCGCCGGGCTCGCACGGTGCTGAACGAATTCACCCTGGCGCGCGACGAGTTGCGCGGGCTCATGTCCGGGGCGACCGGCAAGGTCGCCGTGGGGTCGCTCGCCGCCACGGCGCTGGCGCTGCTGCCGCGCAGCCTCGCGCTGCTCAAGCAGCGCTCGCCGGGCACGAGCGTGCTCGTGCGCGAAGGCCCGATGGAGTCGCTGCTGCCGGACCTGCTGCTGGGCAGGCTCGACCTCATCGTCGGCCGGCTGCCGCGCAACAGTCCCGCCCAGGGCCTGAAGGAGAAAATCCTCATGGAAGAGCCGGTCGCGCTGGTGGCCGACCGCGATCATCCGCTCGCGAAGCGCCGCAAGCTCGACTGGGCGGATCTCGCGCGTTATCCCTGGGTGCTGCCGCCGGTGGGCACGCTCCTGCGCGAGCCGCTGGAGCAGGCGTTCCGGCGCCACGGCCTCGCGCTGCCCGACAGCCCGATCGAGACCGTGTCGGTGCACGTCATCACCGCCTACCTGCAGCTCACCGATGCGCTCGCGGTGCTGGCGGGCGACGTGTCGCGCCACTACCGCAGCCTGGGGCTGATCGCGATACTGCCGCTTGAGCTGCCGACGCGGGTGCGCCCGCTGGGCGTGACGTGGAACCGGCAGCGGCCGCTTTCGCCGAGCGCGCGGCTCATGATGGAATGCCTGGAGCAGGCGGCGCATCCGGCCGCCTGATGCGCGGGCGGCGCGATGCCCGTCAGCCGGCGCGGCGGCGGATCTCGCGGATGACGGCGCTGTTGTCGAGCTCGCCTTCGCCGGCGCCGACGCAGCCGTCCATCAGGTCCTTGTAGGTCTCGCCGAGCGGCAGGCGCTGCTTCAGGCGCCGCGCCTGCCCGAGCATCAGCGTGAAATCCTTGAGCGACTGGGTCACGTAGCCCTGCGGCGAGAAGTCGCCCGCGAGCATTTTTTTCCCTTTCACGTCCATGATCTGGGAATAGGCCGCCGACTCGCGCGCGACCGCCAGGAAAGCGGCGGGGTCAAGGCCCATGCGCTCGGCGAACACCAGGCCCTCGGCGAGCGCCGCGCGGTTGATGCCGAGTATCAGGTTGATCGCGAGCTTGGCGCGCCCGCCGCTGCCGGCGGGGCCGATGCGGTGCCAGCGCGGGCAGATGGCGCCGATGACGTCGCGCGCGGCATCCACCGCCGCCGCCTCGCCGCCGATCAGTCCCAGCGCGTCGCCCCGCGCCGTCTGCTCGCTGGTGCCGGAAACCGGCGCCTCGACGAGATCGAGGCGCGCGGCGGGCAGGCGCGCCGCGAGCGCCGCCACGCGATCCGGGTCGCAGGTACTTACGCACAGCACAATGAGCGGGGATGCGCCCGCCGGCCTCGCGGCAAGCAGCCCCTGCGTCCCCTCGATCGTTTCTTCCACCTGGTCCGTGTTGAAGACGGCGAGCACGACCCGGTCGCATTCGCGCGCGACGTCGGCGATCGAGCCGGCGGCGCGGCCGCCCAGTGCCACGAGCGGCGCGAGCTTCGCCGCGTCGACGTCGTATCCCAGCACCTCGAAGCCGGCCGCGCGCAGCCGCCCGGCACAGGCCGTCCCCATCAATCCGGTGCCGATGATGCCGACCGGCCGGCGGTTCTTCACCATGCAATTCCCCTTGGCTCCGCAGATTCGCGGAAATTATAGGGGTTGGCGAGCTTGGTGACAGGAAGGCAGAAGGCAGAAGTCAGAAGTCAACCTGTCCCTGCCGGGCGTTTTCTTCATCCTTCTGCCTTCATCCTTCATCCTTTATAATTGCGCCCCGAGCCGGCATAGCTCAGTGGTAGAGCAACCGCCTTGTAAGCGGTAGGTCGTCTGTTCAATCCAGACTGTCGGCACCAGGACCAGGAAGGCCTGCGACGAGGCGGGCTTTTTTTGTGCGGTGCCGAAAAGAATCCGGATTCAAAACAGGCGGTTAAGGCGCCGGTTCGGGGAACCTTTTACGTGGGGCGGGTCCAATAACGCGCCGGCAGTTGAAAATCCGGATGCGGCGCATATCTGACGACGCAGAAAAATGGCGGCGGCTGCGGCAGGCAGCCCGGTCCGCTGGAGGATGGGCATGATCAAAGTCGAAAACCTGGTGAAAGCCTTCGGCGCGAAGCTCGCGGTGAACGACGTTTCGTTCACGGTCGAGCGCGGCGAAGTGCTGGGCTTCCTCGGGCCGAACGGCGCGGGCAAGTCCACCACCATGCGCATGGTGACGGGGTTCATTCCGCCGACGGCGGGGCGCATCACCGTCGGCGGCCACGACGTCGTGGAGAGTCCGCTGCCGGCCAAGCGGCTGATCGGCTATCTGCCCGAGAACGCGCCGGGCTACGCCGACATGACCGTGCACGGCTTCCTCAATTTCTGCGCCGAGCTGCGCGGCCTGCGGGGCGGCGAGCGCAAGCAGGCGGTCCATCGCGTGGTCGAGCACTGCTTCCTCGAGAACGTGCTGTACCAGAGCATCGACACGCTGTCCAAGGGCTACAAGCACCGCACCTGCCTCGCGCAGTCGCTGATCCACGACCCGGACGTCCTGATCATGGACGAGCCGACGGACGGCCTCGATCCCAACCAGAAATACGAGGTGCGCAACCTCATCAAGCGCATGGGCCAGAACAAGGCGATCATCTTCTCGACGCACATCCTGGAGGAGGTCGAGGTGGTGTGCTCGCGCGTCATCATCATCGACCGCGGCCGGCTCGTCGCCAGCGGCACGCCGCAGGAGCTGAAGGCGCGCTCGCCGGAAGGACGGCTCGACGACGTGTTCCGCGCGATCACGCTACCCGACACCGTGAGGGCGCACTGACATGAATGCCTGGGCCAACATCAAGGCGATCGTCAAGCGCGAGCTGGGCGGCTATTT
>CAYSRR010000126.1:3507-8519 GCA_964433375.1 uncultured Streptomycetaceae bacterium | reverse complement strand
GTCATCCTGACCGCCAACATCGGCTGCCAGGCGCACCTGCAGTCCGCGACCGCGCTGCCGGTGCGCCACTGGATCGAGGCGCTGGACGACAGCCTGCCGCGCGGCGCCTGACCGCCGGTTGTCACGCCCGCCGAAAGCCACTACTCTTGGGAACACACTAATATGATGACCGCCCAGGCGGTGGAGGAGGAAACGAGATGCGCAAGACTGTAATGGGCGCGCTGCTGCTGGCAGCGCTCGCTCCTGTCGCTACAGCACAGACCTTCCCGAGCAAGCCGATGAGGATGGTGGTGCCGTCGCCGCCCGCCGGCTCGGCCGACCTGCTCGCCCGGCTGCTGGCGGATCACCTGTCCAGGCGGCTGGGCCAGACCATGATCGTGGAAAACCGTCCCGGCGCGGGGCAGACGATCGGCTCCGACCACGTCGTGAAATCGGCGCCCGACGGCCACACGCTGCTGCTGGTGACCGTGAGCTACACCACCAGCGCGGCCATCTACAGCCGGTTGCCGTACGACCCCGCGAACGACCTCATCGGCGTCGCGATGGTCGGTCGCGGCCCCCTGCTGCTGACGGTGCATCCGTCGCTGCCGGCGCGCTCGGTCAAGGAGCTTCTCGCCCTGGCGAAAGCGCAGCCGGGATCGCTCAATTTCGGCTCCGCCGGGAACGGCACCATCCCGCACCTGGCCACCGAACTGTTCGCAGGTAACGCGAAGATCGACATCGTGCACGTGCCGTACAAGGGCATAGCGCCGGCGGTCACCGCGACCGTCGCCGGCGAGATTCCGGCGCTGATCGGCAGCACCCCCTCCACCGGGCCGATGGTGAAAGCCGGGCGCCTGCGCGCCCTCGCGGTCACCACGGCGAAGCGCTCGTCGTTCATGCCGGAGTTGCCGACGATCGCAGAAGCCGGCGTGCCAGGCTACGACGTCTCGACGTGGTGGGGCGTGCTGGCTCACGCCAAGACGCCCGCGCCCATCGTCGCGCGCCTGAGCGAGGAAATCCGCAAGATCCTCGCCGGAGACGATGCGAAGAAAATCATCGTCCAGAACGGCGCCGAGCCGGAGATCGAAATGACCCCCGCGCAGTTCACGGCGCTGATAAAGACCGAGATCACGAGCTGGCGCCGCGTCGTGAAGGAAAGAAAGATCAAGACGCAGTAGCGTTAAAGAGCAAGTATTAGCCGCAGATAAACGCCGATACGGAAGCAGTTCAGAGGGTTTTCTTTACCCTATCCGCGTTTATCTGCGTACCCCTCAAGGGGGTATTGAAAAGAATTCATCGGCGGCTGAATCGTTTTTTAGCCAAGCCTGGATTCCCGCTCCCCGCCTGCTACCTGCGGGGACAGGCTTCGCGGGAATGACGTCAGTCCGCCGCCGCCCGCCACGCATAACGCCCTCCCGGGCGCTCACTCTCCCCGTTCCGTAAACTCCCGACCCGGCCCCGGCGGGAGGCTTGTACTTTTCCGCGAAGGGGCGTACGATGCTGCGCGTTCGATTCAGCGGTGGACCGGGGCCTTGTACTTTTTCATCGACAGGCGTACGCTTCACCGCGGTCAACTCGAAACGGTGCAGACATGATGCTCCAGCTCAATCCGCGTACCGCCTCGCGCATGCTGAACGTCGCCCGCCGGGTCGAGCCCCGGCAACGCGCCGACGGCGAGCGCAAGACTTCCCTGAACGTCCCGGTCTACGAAGCCGAGCTGTGGACCAGCCGCCAGCGCCAGGCGAGCCCGATCCACGAGATATCCTACCGCGCCTGCTTCAAGCCGCAACTGCCCGCCTACTTCATCGATCGGCTGACGCGCGAGGGCGACGTGGTCTACGACCCGTTCAGCGGCCGCGGCACCACCGCCATC
Organism: uncultured Streptomycetaceae bacterium; assembly: GCA_964433375.1. GTDB lineage: Bacteria > Pseudomonadota > Gammaproteobacteria > Burkholderiales > SG8-41 > SG8-41. The sequence continues at coordinate 6,664 of CAYSRR010000126.1, read as the reverse complement.
GAGGCCGCCCTGCGCGGGCGCAACGTCATCGTCAACGACGTCAACCCGCTCTCGGTCATCCTCACCTACCCGCGGCTCGAGCTGCCCAACGTCACCGAGATCGACGCGCGCCTGCGCTCGCTGCGCTTCCCGGTGCGCCCGCGCGGCGACATGGACCTGTCGATGTTCTTCCACCCCGACACCGAGTACGAGATCCTCGGCCTGCGCGAGCATCTCTACCGGCGCATGAACAGCGGCAAGGAAGACAGCGTGGACCGCTGGATACGCATGGTGGCGACCAACCGGTTGACCGGCCACTCCCCCGGCTTTTTCTCGGTCTACACCCTGCCTCCCAACCAGGCCGTCTCGCCCGACGACCAGCTCCGCATCAACGCGCGCCTGAAGCAGGAGCCCGAGTACCGCGACATCCGCGCGCTGATCCTCAAGAAGTCCATGCAGTTGCAGGGCCGCCTCGGCGCCGCCGAACGCTGGCGGCTGCGCAAGGCCGCGACCGAGGCGCTGCTGCTCTCCAAGGACGCCCGCGCGACGGACGACATCCCGGACGACAGCGTCCAGCTGACGGTCACGTCCCCGCCGTTCCTCGACGTCGTGCAGTACACGCGCGACAACTGGCTGCGCTGCTGGTTCAACGGCTTCGACGCCGACAAGATCGGCGAGCACATCACCATGAGCAAGACGGTGGAGGAATGGGGCGACGAAATGGCGGCCGTGTTCGCCGAGCTTCATCGCGTCACCAAGCCGGGCGGCTGGGTCGCGTTCGAGGTCGGCGAGGTGCGCCGCGGCACGGTCAAGCTGGAGGAAATCGTCGCCCCGATCGGCGTCCAGGCCGGCTTCGAGTGCTCGGCGATCCTGATCAACGCCCAGCGCTTCACCAAGACCGCCAACATCTGGGGCGTGAAGAACAACAACCTCGGCACCAATTCGAACCGGATCGTGCTGTTCCGCAAAGCCGCGTAAGAGCACTGGGAACCGCCGATGAACGCCGATACACGCCGATAAAACTCACAAAAAGAAACGCATTCGTCATTCCCGCGGAGGCGGGTACCTCCTTCCCTCGCTCCCGGGGAAAGCAGGATGAGGAGCTGGATTTCCGTTGTCGCGGGATGAAGATTTCAGCGGTCTCTCGATCTTGCCTTATCGGCGTTCATCGGCGTTCATCGGCGGCTGATACGAGATACTCGCGCGACAGCGCGGCGATACCGGGACAGCCGATTAGCGCAAGCAGGCGATCAAGCTCGTCGCGGTAAATCTCGATGGCGCGCGCGGCGCCGGCCTCGCCCGCCACGGCGGTGCCGTAGAGCGTTGCGCGGCCGATCAGCACGGCTTTCGCGCCGAGCGCCAGCGCCTTTGCTACGTCGGCGCCACGCCGGAAGCCGCTGTCCACCAGCACCGTGAGGCGCTGCCCCGCGGCTTCCACGATTTCCGGCAGCACTTCGACCGGCGCGCGCGTGCTGTCCACGGCGCGGCCGCCGTGGTTGGAGACGATGACGCCGTCCGCGCCGCAATCGGCCGCCAGCACCGCGTCCTGCGGCCGCAGGATTCCCTTGACGATCAGCGCATGCGGCCACAGCCTGCGCAGCGCGCGCAGGTCCTCCCAGGTCAGCGAGTCGGTCACCATCATCGAGCGGCCCATGGGTAGCGCCGTGATGCGCGACTGCATCCCGGCGGGATAGTTCTCGTAACGCGGCATGCCCGTGGTCAGCAGGTAGCGCATCAGGACCCCGCACAGCCAGCACGGGTGCGCGAGCACGTCGGCCACGTTGCGGCGGGTGAAGCGGAACGGCACGGTCATGCCGTTTCTCAGGTTGTACTCGCGCCCCGGCGGCACCGGCGTATCCACCGTGACGACCAGCGCCTGGTAGCCCGCCGCTTTCGCGCGCTCGACCAGTTGGTGCGACAACGGGCGGTCGGGCCACATGTAGACCTGGAACCAGAGCGTGCCGCCCGCCTCGGCCGCGACGCGCTCGAGGGAAGTCATCGAGCCGGTCGCCAGCGTGAACGGGATGCCGGCCGCGGCGGCGGCCCGCGCCAGCGCGATCTCGCCCTCGTGCCACGCCAGCCCGGCCGACCCCGTCGGCGCGATCGCGATCGGCATCCGGTGACGCCGGCCGAACAGCGTGATCTCCTGGCTGCGCCCCGAGGTGTCCGTCAGCGCGTGGGGCGCGAACTTGTAGCGCTCGAACGCCGCCCGGTTCTCGACGAGCGCGACTTCGTCGCCGTTGCCACGGTCGAAGAATTCGAAGACGCCCCTGGGCAGCCGGCGCCGCGCCAGTTCGCGCAGGTCGGCGATGTCATAGGCGCCGAGCGTCGGGTCCATCATGGCCTCCCGTCATTCCCGCCTGCGCGGGAATCACGTCACAACTGCTTGAGCATCGTCTGCGCGTCGCTCACCTCGAACTGCCCCGGCTTCTCGAGGTTGAACGCCTTGACCACGCCGTCCTCCACCAGCATCGAGTAGCGCTGCGAGCGCACGCCGAAGCCGCGCTCGGTGAGGTCGGTGTCCACGCCCAGCGCCTTCGTGAATTTCGCCGAGCCGTCGCCCAGCATGCGCACCTTGTCGCCGGCCTGGTGGTCCTTGCCCCAAGCCGCCATCACCATCGCGTCGTTCACCGACAGGCACCAGATCTCGTCCACCTTCTTCGCCTTGATCTGGCCGGCAGCCTCGATGTAGCCCGGCAGGTGCTTGCCGGAGCAGGTGCGCGTGAAAGCGCCCGGCACGGCGAAGATCACGATGCGCTTGCCCTTGGTCATGTCCGAGACTTTGAACGCCTCGGGGCCGGTCGGGCAGCCCTGCGTGTACTCGACGGTCAGCTGGTTCAAGGTGGCTTCGGGCAGCCGGTCTCCTACTTTAATCATCGCTCTCTCCTTGTTGATTTCCCACAATAATGCGGGGCCGCTCAGTATATCCCTACACCCGGCGCCGTCGCACGGTTACACAATACGGAACTGCCCGCGCCCGGCCCCGCATAATTGGTTGACATGATCAACTAACCGGGCCTACAGTGCCCGGCACAGGAGGAGCGGCCGCCGCTCCAGGACGGCCCGCCCCGGCACCCGTTTCCCGCACCATGACACGAAGCGCACACCCTGCCAGCCGCGCCCCCGCGCCACGCGGAGCGCCCGCGCATGCCCCTGCCCATGCGCCCGCTCATTCTCC
>CAYSRR010000126.1:0-3407 GCA_964433375.1 uncultured Streptomycetaceae bacterium | reverse complement strand
CCGCGCCACGCGGAGCGCCCGCGCATGCCCCTGCCCATGCGCCCGCTCATTCTCCCGCTCATTCTCCTGACCTCTCGCGGCTGATCACCTACAACCTGAGCCTGCTCGCCAACATGCTGAGCCGCGGCGCGGCGGCGCGCTATTCGCGCGAGTTCGGCGTCACGCTCATGGAATGGCGGGTGATCGGCAGCCTGGCCCTGGATGCGCCGCTGTCACTGCAGCAGATCTCGCACCGCTTCGACCTCGACAAGGGCCAGTCGAGCCGCACGGTGGCCGCCCTGCTCGAACGCGGCCTGGTCCATCGCGGCGTCAACGGCGACGACCGCCGCAGCCTGTCGCTGAAGCTCACGCCCTCGGGCTGGCGGCTCTATCGCCGCATCGTGCAAAGCGCCCGCGCGCGCAGCGACCGGCTGCTCGGCTGCCTCGACGCCGGTGAGCGCAAGGCTTTCCTGCGCAGCTTCGGCAAGCTCATGGCCGAAGCCCGCGCGATCTACGCCGAAGAGCGGTTGCGCACCAACGGCTCGTCGCACGGACGGGCGTACTCGGGGCTGCGCAAGCCGCACGCGTGAAACCCGGCGAAAAAATAGACAGGATTAACATGATTAACAAGATTAGAACAACGGCAAAACCACTTTTGATTTCGACGGGTTTTTGCTTGAATCTTGTGAATCCTGTTAATCCTGTCCATTGCTTTTGGTTTTGATTCATTGCCCCTGTAAATCCTGTCTATTGTCATGGCTCGGTGGAAAAAGCAGACCCTCGCCCAGGCGCTCGCGCGCGCGGCGAAGCGCTATCCGGAGCAGGAAGCGCTGGTGATCGACGGGCGGCGGCTCACCTACGCCGCGCTGTGGCAATCGGCGCGGCGGGTCGCCGCATCGCTGCGCGCGCTGGGCGTGAAGCGCGGCGACCACGTCGCGGTATGCATGGGCAATTCCATCGAATGGGTGCTGTGTTTCTACGGCGCGGCGACAATCGGCGCCGTGACGGTGCCCGTGAACACGCGCTTCAAGGCCGACGAGCTTCAGTACTGCCTGCGGCAATCCGACGCCAGGCTGCTGTTCGTCACCGACCGCTTCCTGAAGATCGACTTCATCGAGATGCTGGCGAGCGTTTGCCCCGCCGTGAAGAACCGGCTGCCGGACCGGGACCTGCCCCTGCTGGAGCACGTCGTCGTGCTCGGCGAGGACGTGCCGAAAGCGGCGATCGGCTGGAACACCTTCCTCGCGCTGGACAGCGGCGGCGCGGGCGGCAAGCTGCCGCCGATCAGCCCGGACGACGTGCTGCTAATGCAGTACACCTCCGGCACCACGTCCTATCCCAAGGGCGTGATGCTCACCCACGACAATATGCTGCGCAACGCCGCCCAGGTCATCGAGCGCTTCGACCTGAAGGCCGGCGACCGCTATTACAGCGCGCGCGTCTTCTACCACGTCGCCGGAACCACGCTGTCGCTGCTCGCCGCGCTGGCGGCGGGCGCCTGCCTGCTGTCCACGTCCCACTTCGAGGCCGGCGAGGCCCTGCGCACGATGAGCGCGGAAGGCTGCACCCACACCTCGGGCAACGACACCCTGTACCTGATGATGCTGAATCACCCCGATCTCGGCCGCTACCCGCTCCAGTTGCGCGGCGGCTGGGCTTCGGCCGGCCCCGAAGTCTCGCGCAGGGTGATCGAGCAGATGGGCATGAAAGGCCTGTGCCAGGCCTACGGGCTGTCCGAGACCTCGCCCAACATCTGCATGTCCCGCCACGACGACGACGTGGAGAAGCGCGTGCATGGCTGGGCACACGTCCTGGACGGCCTCAAGGCGGTCATCTCGGACCCGCAAACCGGCAAGCGCCTGCCGCCCGGGCAAGCGGGAGAAATACTCGTGCGCGGCTGGAGCCTGATGAAGGGCTACTACAGGATGCCCGAGCAGACTGCGAGGACGATCGACGCGAAAGGCTGGCTCCACACCGGCGACCTCGGCGTCATGGATGGAGACGGGCGGCTGCGCTTCATCACGCGCATCAAGGACGTGTTCCGGGTCGGCGGCGAGAACGTCGCGCCGTCCGAAGTGGAGGAAGTCCTGCACCGCCATCCCGCCGTCAGGCAGGCGCAGGTGATCGGCGTGCCCGACCCGCGCCTGGTCGAGGTCCCCGCCGCCTACCTGATCCTCAAGCCGGGCGCGGCCGCGACGCCGGAGGAAATCATGGCGTGGAGCCGCGAGCGGATGGCGAACTTCCGCGTGCCGCGCTACGTGAAAGTCGTGGACAGCTTCGACGCCATCGGCATGACCGGCAGCGCGAAAGTACAGAAGAACAAGCTGCGCGCGCAGGCGCTGATCGATTTCGAATTGCAAGAACCCGCCAAAGCCAGCTAGCCGCCGATGAACGCCGATAGAAACCTGAATATAACAATTTCGACCGACTGTCTCGTCCGGATTTCCACACAGGTGGAAATAACGAAACTGCCGGACATCTTCGATCTTATCGGCGTGTATCGGCGTTCATCGGCGGTTAATCTGGCTTTTTAACAGGAGCACTGAGTGGAAGCGTACCTCGACCGCCCCGACGGCTGCCGGCTGTTCTACCAGGTGGACGATTACACCGATCCCTGGCGGAAAGCGGAGACCGTGCTATTCATCCACGGGCTCGCCGAATCGGGGGAAGCGTGGCGTGGCTGGGTGCCGTACTTCGCGCGACGCTACCGCGTCGCGCGCCTCGACCTGCGCGGCTTCGGCCGCTCGACACCGATGCCGGCGGATCACCAGTGGTCGATGGACGATCTGCTCGACGACGTCGAGGCGCTCATGCGCCACCTCGGCTGCGAGCAGGTGCACCTCGCCGGCGCGAAGAGCGGCGGCTCGATGGCGCTGAAGATGGCCGCCGACCGGCCGCGGCGGGTAAAAACGCTGATCGGCGTGACGCCGCCCCTGGTCGGCGCCGCCGACGTCGCGGCGTGGCTCGAGCGCATCGAGACCCGCGGCGTGCTCGACTGGGCGCGCCACACCATGCAGGGACGCCTCGGCACCGCGGTCTCGAAGGAGGAGGTCGAGTGGTGGATCGCGAACCTCCAGGGCAGGACGCCGCTCTCCACTCTGCAGGGCTACCTGCGCTGGGTGCCGGGCCTCGACATCCGCGCCGACGTCGAGCGCATCGCCTGCCCTACCCTGGTCATCACCACCACCGGCAGCGGCCTGCGCTCGGTGGACGGCGTCAAGGAGTGGGTCGCGCGCGTGAAGCGCGCACGGCTGCTCGTGCTGGAGGGCGATGCCTGGCACGCCGCCGGCGCCTATCCCGACCGCTGCGCCCGGGCCGCAATGGAATTTCTTGCAGAACACCGATGAACTGAAGCGATACGAAAGGGAAACACGATGGCACCGGATCTCATGAAGCAATCGCCGTACGGCACCTTCCTCGAGCACGTC
>CAYSRR010000125.1:0-8550 GCA_964433375.1 uncultured Streptomycetaceae bacterium | reverse complement strand
TGGGCATCTTGTTGATGTACCAGGCCACGCCCAGCGCGATGCCCAGCCCCAGCACGAGGCCGATCAGCAGGCCGATCAAAAGCGAACTGCCGCTGCTGCGCGATTTCGGTTCCGGGCGCTTGTAGTCCTTGGACATTCGGCTATCTTACATTTTCTCCGGCGCGGAAACACCCAGCAGGGCGAACCCGTTGCGCAGCACCTGCCGCACCGCGCAGGCGAGCGCGAGGCGGGCCTGCCTGACGGGCGCTTCATCCACCAGTATCCGCGTCGCATTGTAGTAGCTGTGGAAGGCGGCGGCGAGCTCACGCAGGTAAAACGCGACGACATGCGGCGAGAAGTCGCGTGCCGCGCTTTCCACGACCTCCGGGAACTCCATGAGGCGCGCCAGCAGCGCCAGTTCCTGCTCCGAGACGAGCGCGGACGCGTCGGCGCCGGCCAGTTGCGCCGCGTCCCCTCCCCATTGCTCGAGCATGCTGCATACCCGGGCGTGGGCGTACTGGACGTAATAGACGGGATTCTCGTTGCTCCGGGACTTGGCCAGATCGAGGTCGAAATCGAGATGCTGGTCGCTCTTGCGCAGCACGTAGAAGAAGCGCGCCGCATCGTTGCCGACCTCGCCTCGCAGCTCGCGCAAGGTGACGAACTCCCCGGAACGGGTGGACATGGAAACCTTCTGGCCGGCGCGGTAGAGCACGGCGAACTGCACGAGCGAGACGGTCAACCGCTCCGGATCCTGCCCGAGCGCGGCCAGCGCGCCCTTGACGCGGGGGATAGAGCCGTGGTGGTCGGCGCCCCAGACGTCGATCACGAGATCGTAGCCGCGCTCGTACTTGTCCAGGTGATAGGCGATGTCCGAGGCGAAATAGGTGTACTGGCCATTCTCGCGCTGGACCACGCGGTCCTTTTCGTCGCCGAAGGCGCTGGAACGGAACCACCGGGCGCCGTCCTGCGTGTAGACGTGCCCTTTTTCCTCCAGCATGCCGACCGCGCGCTCGACGCGTCCCGAATCGTATAGCGAGCGTTCCGAAAACCAGTTGTCGAAGGCGACGCCGAATTCCCCGAGGTCGTCGCGGCAGTCGGCCAGCTGTTCGTCCAGCGCAAACCGGTGCACGATTTCGTAATCGGCGCCGAGCGCCGACTTGGCGCCGGCGATCAGCGCATCGAGCCTGGCTTCCTCGTCCGCGGTATCCACGGCGGGCGCGGCGCGCACGAAACGGTCCTGGTGCCGTTCGCGTAGTCTGCGCGCCATGTCCCGCACGTATTCGCCCTGGTAGGCGTTGGCGGGGAAGACGACCGTAACGCCGGATGCCTCGAGATAGCGCAGCCAGGTCGACAGCGCGAGGATGTCCATTTGCCGGCCGGCGTCGTTGACGTAGTACTCGCGGGCGACATCGAATCCGGCCGCGGTAAGCAGGTTGGCCAGGCTGGCCCCGTACGCCGCGCCGCGCCCATGGCCGACATGCAATGGGCCGGTGGGGTTGGCCGACACGAATTCGACCTGCACTCTTTTCCTGCGGCCGAACGCGAGCGTGCCGTATGCGACGCCTGCTTCCAGTATGCGATTGACCGTCTGCTGCTTGAATTCGCGCTTGAGGAACAGGTTGATGAATCCCGCGCCGGCGACCTCGGCTTTCTCCAGGCAGGGTGACGGCGGCAACGCCGCGACCAGTTGCCCGGCGATATCGCGCGGCTTGGCCCGCAACAGCTTGGCGAGCTGCAGCGCCACGCTGCAGGCGTAATCGCCATGCCCGGCGTGCTTGGGGCGGTCGAGCACGATGGCCGCTGGCGCTGCGCCGGGGGCGACGCTGCTCAGCGCCTGCGCGAGCAGGCTGGCCAGGTGCGCTCGCGCGTCGCTGGTGGGCGCTGGTTCCATGTGCTGTCGTTCAGGGGGTGATGCGAGGAAAAACGAATTTTATCATGGCGTTGACCGCGATCCTCGGTTAAATCCGCGCGCACCGGCTCAGAAATCGAGCGGGTCGATGTCGAGCGACCAGCGCGCGCGCGTGGCGCGCGCGCCCGACAGCGAACCATGCCAAGTCTCCAGAAAGGCCCGCAATGGTTGACGCGATTCCGACTGCACCAGCAGTTGCGCCCGCTCGCGTCCGGCGCGCCGCGGCAGCGCGGCGGGCACCGGGTCATAGATCGTCACGCCGGCGCCGATCGACCGGCCCTCGTCCGCCGCCTGCGCCAGGAATGCCAGTGCCGTTGCAAGCTGGGGCGCCTCGGCGCGCAGCAGGGCCTGGTAAACGAATGGCGGGAAGCCCGCCTCGCGGCGCTCGGCAAGCGCCGCTTCGGCGAAGGCGCGATAGTCCTGCCGGCACAACGCGGCGTAGAGCGGATGCTGCGGGAATTCGGTCTGGATCAGCACTTCGCCTTGCACGCCGCCGCGCCCGGCGCGCCCCGCCACTTGCGTGAGCAGGGCATACAACCGCTCGGCGGCGCGGAAGTCGTCGCTGTAGAGCCGGCTGTCGGCGTTCAGTATGCCGACCAGGTTCAGGTGCGGGAAGTCGTGTCCCTTGGCGAGTATCTGCGTGCCGACGAGGATGTCCACTTCCCGGTCCTGGATCTTCTGGCGCATGGCCTCCCATGCGCGGCGGCGGCTCGTGGTATCGCGATCGATGCGCAGGATGCGTGCCTGCGGAAAATGCCGCGTCAGCGACTCTTCCACGCGCTGCGTGCCTTGTCCGACCGGCGCCAGGTCGGCATTGCCGCAATCCGGGCAGGCGACCGGCGTGGGCGAGTCGTGGCCGCAATGGTGGCAGCGCAGGCGCCGTTCCGACAGGTGCAGCACCAGTTGCGCGGCGCAACGGCGACAGCCCGAGATCCAGCCGCAGGCATGGCACATCAGCACCGGGGCATAACCGCGCCGATTGATGAAAATCAGCGACTGCTCCTTGCCGGCAATCCGGTCGCGCAGCGCCGACAGCAGCCGATGCGACAGTCCGTCGGCAAGCCTTTCGTTGCGCGTGTCGATGCAATGGATGCGCGGCGGCGGGGCGCCGATGCGGTCAGGCAGGGTGAGCAGCGTATAGCGGCCCGTGACCGCGTTGTGATAGGTCTCGAGAGCGGGTGTTGCCGACCCCAGCACGATCGGCACGCCACGTTGCCGAGCCCGCGTCACGGCCAGGTCGCGCGCCGAGTAGCGGAAGCCTTCGGACTGCTTGAAGGAGCTGTCCTGTTCCTCGTCCACGATGATCAGGCCGAGCGCGGGCATGGGCGCGAACACGGCGAGCCGCGTGCCGAGCACGATGCGGGCTCGCCCCTCGCCGGCGGCGCGCCAGTGTTCCAGCCTCTCCAGGCCGGCAAGCCCGCTGTGCAGGCTCGCCGCCTGGGCGCCGGGGAAGCGAAGCGCCACCAGCGACTCCAGTTGCGGCGTCAGCGCAATCTCGGGCACCAGCAGCAAAGCCTGCCTGCCCGCCGCGAGCGCGGCGGCGATGGCGTGCAGGTAAACCTCGGTTTTTCCGCTGCCGGTGACGCCCAGCAGCAGGAACGCCTGGTATTTGTCCAGGCTGGCTTCGATGCCGGCAATGGCCGCTGCCTGTTCGGCAGTCAATGCGGGCGATGGCGTGCCAACGGATGAAGGCCCGTCCGCCTCCGGGGCTTCCTCCCATTCGATCCAGCCGCGGGAGAGGAACCGTTTAAGGAGCGCGCGTGCGTTGGGGGCCAGCGCGCCTGCTTCCGCCGGCCCGAGCGGGCCTGAGCGCAGGCGCTGCAACAACCGCTGCTGGACATGAGCGCGCGCGGGCAATGCGGCGGCATCCAGCGCAGTGCCGGCGGCCGTGAGACGGTATGCGCCGCGCGCTTTCGGCGCAGCCGGGTCCGGCACACGGCGCAGCCGGACGGGCAGCGAATCCATCACGACAGACCCCAGAGGGTGGCGGTAATAGTCGGCTGCGAAGCGCATCAAGCGCAGGTCGTCGGGCGACAGGGGCGGCAGGTCGCGCAGCACGCGCAACGCGTTCTTCAGGCGCTCGGGCGGCACTTCGGAAACATCCGCAAGCGCGACGATCACGCCGATCGAGGTTTTCCGGCCGAAGGGCACCAGGACGCGGCGGCCGATGTCGGCCTCGGTCGCATCGGATGCCCGGTAGTCGAACAGCCTGTCGACAGGCACGTCGAGCGCGACGCGGAGGATGGTCATGTTGGTGAAAGTACGCGCCGCGGCTGGAAAAAAGTTTGCATCCTGCAGAGATTCTGAATCAGCGCGGTAAGGCTAAACGACTTATCCGACGCCGGTTTTTTACGTTATCAACACGGACTGTGGATAACACTGTTGATAACGTACCGGTCTCGAGGCGCCGTGACGGCGGCGCACCCGCGACCGCAAATTATAGTAAATGACAGTAAATACAATAAGTTGTGCTGATATTAACGATGGCCCGCAGCGCGGTCTCATGCGCCTGCATCCCGCCACGCCCACGGTGCATAAGTTCGACAGCGCTTGCCCGTAAACCCGCGACTGGCGCGGGTTTTCAGTGATAAGCCCGGCTGGCCTGGTGCACGGTCTCGACGACGGCCGCGACGGCTTCGGGCGGCGTTGCCGGCGTCACGCCGTGCCCGAGGTTGAAAACGTGGCCGTTGCCGCGCCCGAAGCTCGCCAGCACTCGGGCCGCGCCCTCGCTGGCCGCCTGCGCCCCCGACAGCAGCACTGCCGGATCGAGGTTGCCCTGGAGCGCGACATGCTGGCCGACGCGCGCGCGGGCTTCGCCCATGTCCACCGTCCAGTCGACGCCGACGGCATCGGCGCCGCTCGCCGCGATGGCTTCCAGCCACGCGCCGCCGCCCTTGGTGAAAAGTATGCATGGCACGCGCTCGCCCTCGTGCTCGCGTTTCAGCCCTTCCACCACGCGCTGCATGTACGGGAGCGAGAACTCGTGATAGTCCTCGGTCGCGAGCGTGCCGCCCCAGGTATCGAACAGCATCACGACCTGTGCCCCGGCTTCGATCTGCGCGTTGAGATAGGAAATGACCGCCCGGCAGTTGATCTCGAGGATGTGGTGCAGCAGCGCGGGCTGCTCGCGCAGCAGGTGTTTCAACGCGGGGAAGCCGGGGTTGCCGCGCCCTTCCACCATGTAGCAGGCCAGCGTGAACGGGCTGCCGGAGAAACCGATCAGCGGCACGGTACCGGCGAGTGCCCTGCGCACCTGGGAGACGGCGTCGAAGACGTAGCGCAGCTTGTCCAGGTCCGGCGCCGCCAGCGCGCGGATCGCGCGCTCCTCGCGCAGCGGATGCGCGAAGCGCGGCCCCTCGCCCTCGGTGAAGCCCAGGCCCAGGCCCATCGCGTCCGGGATGGTCAGTATGTCGGAGAACACGATCGCGGCGTCGAGCGGAAAGCGGGCGAGAGGCTGCAGCGTCACTTCGGTAGCCAGGTCGGGGTTCTTGGCGAGTGCGAGAAAGCTGCCGGCACGCGCCCGCGTCGCGTTGTACTCGGGAAGGTAGCGCCCGGCCTGCCGCATGATCCAGACCGGCGTGTAGGCCGTGGGCTGCCTGAGCAGCGCGCGGATCAGCGTGTCGTTCTTCAACATCGGTGAGGTGTAAGGTGTGAGGTGTGAGGGGAGAACCCCAAAACGCAGAACTTAATCAGCGCACCACGCCTCACTCTTCACCCCTCACTCCTCACCGTGGAAGCTCGGAGCTTCCCATGAGGAACTCGTCCACCGCTCTCGCGCACTGGCGCCCCTCGCGGATGGCCCAGACCACGAGCGATTGACCGCGCCGCATGTCGCCGGCGGCGAACACCTTGGGCACCGAAGTCGAGTAGCAGCCTTTTCCGTCGGTGGCCGCTTTCGCGTTGCCACGGGCATCCTTGTCCACGCCGAAAGCCTCGAGCACTGAAGGCACGGGCGAGACGAATCCCATGGCCAGCAGCACGAGATCGGCGGGCATCGTGAAATCGGAGCCCGGCACTTCGCTCATCTTGCCGTCCTTCCATTCCAACCGCACCGCCTGGAGCGCCTTTACCTTGCCGCCCTCGCCGATGAACGCCTTGGTGGCGATCGACCAGTCGCGCTTGGCGCCCTCTTCGTGCGAGGACGAGGTGCGCAGGCGGGTCGGCCAGTACGGCCAGACCGGGTTGCGCTCGGGGTCCGGCGGCATCGGCAGCAACTCGAACTGCGTGACGGACCTGGCGCCATGGCGGTTGGACGTGCCCACGCAGTCGGAGCCGGTGTCGCCGCCGCCGATGATCACCACGTCCTTGCCGGTCGCCCACAGGTCGTGGACGCCGGCGTCGCCCGCGACGCGCTTGTTCTGCAGCGGCAGGAACTCCATCGCGAAATGCACGCCGTCGAGTTCCCGTCCCGGCACCGGAAGATCGCGCGGCTGCTCCGCGCCGCCGGCGAGCACCACCGCGTCGAATTCCGCGAGGAGTTTCTTCGGCGCGATCGTGCCGGTCGCCCAGTCGGTGATGCCCTTGCCGGGGCGCTGGTTGCCGACGTAGACGCCGGTACGGAAGGAAACGCCCTCCGCGCTCATCTGCTCCATGCGCCGGTCGATGTGCGATTTCTCCATCTTGAAATCGGGAATGCCGTAGCGCAGCAGGCCGCCGATGCGATCGTTCTTCTCGAACACGACGACGCCGTGCCCGGCGCGCGCAAGCTGCTGCGCGCAGGCGAGCCCGCCGGGCCCGGATCCGATCACGGCCACCTTCTTGCCGGTCTTGCGCGCCGCCGGTTGCGGCTTGATCCAGCCTTCCTCCCATGCCTTGTCGACGATCGCGTGCTCGATCGACTTGATGCCGACGGGATCCTCGTTGATCCTCAGCACGCAGGCTTCCTCGCACGGCGCCGGGCAGACCCGGCCGGTGAACTCGGGAAAGGTGTTGGTCGAATGCAGCGTGTCGATCGCCGTTTTCCAGTCCTGCCGGTAAACGAGGTCGTTCCAGTCCGGGATGATGTTGTTGATCGGGCAGCCGCTCATGCAGAAGGGCGTGCCGCAGTCCATGCAGCGCGCGCCCTGGACGGCGGCCTGCTCGTCGGCGAGGGGCTCGATAAACTCGCGGTAATGCCGGACGCGCTCCCGCGGCGGCTCGGCGGCCTCCTGCAGGCGCTGGTGCTCCATGAACCCGGTTATCTTGCCCATCCTGATTTCTGTCCGATCCGGAAACTACGCTGCGATTCTTCCGTTCTTCGCTGCGAGCTCGCCCAGCGCCCGCCGGTACTCGTTGGGGAACACCTTGACGAACTTCGCGCGAAAATCGGGCCATTTTTCGAGTATCTGTCGCGCCCGCGCGCTGCCGGTATGCCGCGCATGGTCCTCGATGAGGCGCCGAAGAACGGCTTCGTCGGCCTGCCCCATGTGCCAGAGCTCGCGCGGCAGCCGGGCCTCCTGCTCGGACTCGGCCAGCACCGGCTCGAGCGCCACCATTGCGGGATTGCAGCGGCTCGGGAAGCTGCCGTCCTCGTCCAGCACGTAGGCGATGCCGCCCGACATGCCGGCGGCGAAATTGCGCCCCGTCGTGCCCAGCACCGCCACCGTGCCCCCGGTCATGTACTCGCAGGCATGGTCGCCGACGCCCTCGACCGCCGCCCGCGCGCCGGAGTTGCGCACGGCAAAACGCTCGCCCGCGACGCCGCGGAAGTAGGCCTCGCCGCAGATTGCGCCGTAGAGCACGACGTTGCCGGTGATGATGTTCTGAGTCGGCTCGCCCTTGAACTTGGGCGAAGGCTGCACCGAAATGCGGCCGCCGGAGAGGCCCTTGCCGCAGTAGTCGTTGGTGTCGCCGATCAGCTCGATCGAGACGCCCTTCGCCAGGAACGCCCCGAGACTCTGGCCGGCGGAACCGGCAAAGCGCACGCGGATGGTGTCGTCCGGCAGCCCGTCATGGCCGTAGCGCCTGGCGATCTCGTGGGAGAGCAGCGTGCCGGCCGTGCGGTTGATGTTGCGGATCGGCATGTCGATCGTGACTTTCTCGCCGCGCGCGAGCGCCGGCTGCGCCAGCTCGATCAGGCGGTGATCGAGCGCCTTGTCCAGGCCGTGGTCCTGGGTGTCGCGGTGGCAGCGCGCCACGTCGGCGGGCATTTGCGGCAGGTAAAAAATCCTGGAGAAATCGAGTCCCCTGGCTTTCCAGTGCTCGATGCCCTTCCTCGTGTCGAGCAGGTCCGCGCGGCCGACGAGCTCGTCGAAGCGGCGGATTCCCAGGCGCGCCATGAGTTCGCGCGCTTCCTCGGCCACGAAGAAGAGATAGTTGATGACATGTTCCGGCTTGCCGGTGAACTTCCGGCGCAGCACGGGATCCTGCGTCGCCACGCCCACCGGACAGGTGTTGAGGTGGCACTTGCGCATCATGATGCAGCCCGCCGCAATCAGCGGCGCGGTCGAGAAGCCGAACTCGTCGGCGCCCAGCAGCGCGCCGATCACCACGTCGCGGCCGGTTTTCATCTGGCCGTCCACCTGCACCGCGATGCGGCCACGCAGGCGGTTCAGCACCAGCGTTTGCTGCGTTTCGGCGAGCCCCAGCTCCCACGGCGTTCCGGCGTGTTTGATCGATGACCATGGGCTCGCGCCGGTGCCGCCGTCGTGACCGGAGATGGTCACGTGGTCGGACTTGGC
>CAYSRR010000124.1:0-8648 GCA_964433375.1 uncultured Streptomycetaceae bacterium | reverse complement strand
CCACGGCGCGCATTTCCGCCTCCATGAACCCGCGTATTGCCTCCAGCGCCACCCGTGCCCCCTCGAAAAGAGGGGGGATGATACCAGTAAAGCCTCCCCGCCCCTCGGACCTAACCCTTTGATGCCAAACCGGGTCCCCGGTTTCCGCCAGGCGATTTCCTTTGACTAAACAGCGTGCCTTTTGTAGAATGCGCGGCTCTTCACAAGGCTTAAACGGGCGGCGATATGTACGCAGTGGTCAAGACCGGCGGCAAGCAGTACCGGGTCAGTGCCGGGGAAAAACTGAAGATCGAGCAGATTCCGGCCGAAGTCGGGCAGGAGATCACGCTCGGGGAAGTCCTGCTGGTGGCCGATGGCGATACGCTGCAGATGGGGGGACCCCTCGTCGCCGGCGCCACGGTCAAGGCCAAGGTGCTGGCCCACGGCCGCGGCGACAAGGTGCACATCTACAAGATGCGGCGGCGCAAGCACTACCGCAAGAGCCAGGGGCACCGCCAGAACTACACCGAGATCGAGATTCTCGGCATAGCAGCCTGACAGAGGACACATTCCATGGCACATAAAAAAGCAGGCGGTAGCTCGCGCAACGGGCGCGACTCCCAGTCGAAGCGCCTCGGCGTGAAACGCTACGGCGGCGAGCTGGTGAGCGCGGGCTCGATCATCGTGCGCCAGCGCGGCACCCAGGTGCATCCCGGCACCAACGTCGGCATCGGGCGCGACCACACGCTGTTCGCGAAGGTCGACGGGCGCGTGCGGTTCGGGCAGAAAGGGCCGGACAACCACAAGATGGTGAGCATCGTCCCCGCCTGAGCGGACCGATGCCCGCCACAAGCCCTGTCAGCCGACAGGGCTTTTTTGTTTCTCCCGGACAGCCGATATGAAGTTCGTCGACGAAGCCATGATCGAGGTCCACGCCGGCAAGGGCGGGGACGGCTGCGCGAGTTTCAGGCGCGAGAAGTTCGTGCCCCGCGGCGGCCCCGACGGCGGTGACGGCGGGCGTGGCGGCAGCATCCATGCCGTCGCCGACCGCAATATCAACACGCTGGTCGACTACCGCTACGCGCGCATCCATCGCGCGCGGGACGGAGAGAACGGCCGCGGCTCGGACCAGTACGGCAAATCAGCGGCCGATATCGTGCTGCGCATGCCGGTCGGCACGGTGGTGAGCGATCTCGAAACGGGCGAGACGGTCGCCGACCTCGGCGCCGACGGCGACCGCGCGCTGCTGGCGGCGGGCGGCGCCGGCGGGATCGGCAACCTCCACTTCAAGTCGAGCATCAATCGCGCGCCGCGGCAGTTCACCCGCGGCGCCGAGGGCGATCACCGCCGCCTCAAGCTGGAATTGAAGCTGCTCGCCGACGTGGGCCTGCTCGGCATGCCCAACGCCGGCAAGTCCACGCTCATCCGGGCGCTTTCGGCCGCGCGCCCCAAGGTTGCCGACTACCCCTTCACCACGCTCGCGCCCAGCCTCGGCGTGGTGCGGGCGGACATGAACCGCAGCTTCGTGCTCGCCGACATCCCGGGCCTGATCGAGGGTGCGGCCGAGGGCGCCGGCCTCGGGCACCAGTTCCTGCGCCACCTGGCGCGCACCCGGCTCCTGCTGCACCTGGTGGACATCGCCCCCGTCGACGAAGCCACCGACCCCGTGCGCGAAGCCAGGGCCATCATCAACGAGCTGCGCAAGTACGACGAAACGCTCTACCGCAAGCCGCGCTGGATCGTCGTCAACAAGATCGACGTCGTTCCCGCCGGGGAGCGCGACCGGACGGTCAAGCGGTTCCTGAAAGGTTTGGGATGGAAAGGCAAAAGCTTTATCATTTCCGCGCTCACCGGCGAAGGCTGCCGCGAGCTTTCCTTCGCGATCATGAATCACCTGGAACAGCAAAAACCTCCAACCGCAGAGGACGCGGAGGACGCCGGGGAACGCGATTCCAAAGCTCCGAGGCGGCAAAGTCCAAAGCGGACCGCAGGCAAAGCGAAGTGATCAGCATGGAAACTGGCGGAAACATTGTCTTTCCTCCGCGTCCTCTGCGTCCTCTGCGTCCTCTGCGTCCTCTGCGATGAGAGGTTTTTGATGTCTTCCGTTCTCGAAAAAGCGAAGCGGCTCGTCGTGAAAGTCGGCTCCAGCCTGGTCACCGACCAGGGCCGGGGCCTCGATCTCGCCGCGCTGTCGCGCTGGGCGGAGCAGATCGCGCAACTGCGCCAGTCGGGACGCCAGGTAATCCTCGTCTCGAGCGGGGCCATTGCGGCGGGCATGCAGCGCCTCGGCTGGGACAAGCGCCCGCATGCCCTGCACGAGCTGCAGGCCGCCGCGGCCGTGGGCCAGATGAGCCTGGTGCAGGCCTATGAAACGTGCTTCCGCAAGCACCAGTTGCTGACTTCCCAGATCCTGCTGACTCACGAGGACCTGGCCGATCGCAAGCGCTATCTCAACGCCCGCTCGACGCTGCGCACCCTGCTTGCCCTGGGCGTGGTGCCCATCATCAACGAAAACGACACGGTCGCCATAGACGAGATCCGCTTCGGCGACAACGACACGCTCGCGGCCCTCGTCACCAACCTGGTCGAGGCCGACGTGCTGGTGATCCTCACCGACCAGGCCGGCCTCCACGACCGCGACCCGCGCAAGGACAGCACCGCGCGCCTGGTCGGGGAAGCCCGCGCCGACGACCCGGCGCTGGAGGGCATGGCGGGCGGCACCGGCACGCACATCGGGCTGGGCGGCATGATCACCAAGGTGCTGGCCGCGCGGCGCGCGGCGCGCAGCGGCGCGCACACCGTGATCGCCTCCGGGCACGAGCCCGACGTGCTGCCGCGGCTGGCGCGCGGGGAACGCATCGGCACCCAGCTCACCGCCGAGCGCGCGACGCTCGCGGCGCGCAAGCAGTGGCTCGCCGACCACCTCCAGGTGCGCGGCAGCCTGACGCTCGACGCCGGCGCCGTGAAAGCGCTCACGGCGCAAGGCAAGAGCCTGCTGCCGATCGGCGTGATCGGGGTCAGCGGGGAATTCGAGCGCGGCGAGGTGGTGAGCTGCCTCGACGAATCGCGGCGCGAAATCGCGCGCGGCCTCGTCAACTACAACGCGGCCGACGCCCGCCGCATCCTGCGCGCGCCCTCGGGCGAGATCGAAGCCAGGCTCGGCTACGTGGGCGAGCCGGAGCTGATACACAGGGACAACCTGGTGCTGCTCTAGCGGCGTGCGATTTGCCCGAGACCCGGACGCGCCGGCCGGTTATCATCCGGATTCGTTCAACCTGCAGGGAGACGACCGATGCGCCTCGTTACCGCCCCGTTGCTTGCCGCCGCGCTGCTCTCCGCCCCCGCTTACGGGGCGGCGCCCAACATGAAGGAAGGCCTGTGGGAAATCACCACGAAGATGGAGATGCCCGGCATGCCGGCGGGCATGCCGCCCCAGGTCGTCCGGCAATGCATCACCCGGAAGGACCTCGAGGATCCGAGCAAGACCGCGCCGACGGGGGGCGACCCCAGGGACAACCGCTGCCAGATGACCGGCTACAAGATGCAGGGCAACACCGCGACCTGGAACATGGCCTGCAAGGGCGAGAACGCGATGACCGGAAGCGGCAGCATCACCTACAGCGGCACGTCCTATTCAGGCACCAACAAGATGACCATGACGCACGGCGGCCAGACCCAGACCATGACCATGCAGTACAGCGCCAGGCACCTCGGGGATTGCAAGAAGTAGGCGCCGCCTTATTCGGAATTCGAGCCGCGGAAGCGCTCGCTGCCGCCGGACTTGAGCATCTGGATGACCCGCTCGGGCGTGGCGGGTAACCGCCTGTCAACGCAGAAATACTCGCCGTAGAGCGTGTCGTGCTGGCTCTGCCCCTGCTGGCCGATGCGGCGCCACTGGGGATTGCGCGCCCGCGTCCAGCCCCCGTTCGTCTGGCCGATGGCGTAGTACTTCTGCTGGCGCTCGTCGCACCGTATGCCCTCGAAGCTGACATTGGTGGCGCCGCCCGCCGTCTTGACGACGAGCACGTAGCGCATGACCCCGTCCTCGCCCAGGGACAGGGACGGCGCGTCAAGAAAATATCGGTGGCCTCTCGTCTTGTCCGCCTCGAAGGGGAGCAGGTTCTCCGGCCTGGGATAGGCCGGGATCATCGCCTCGATCTCCTTCCACGGCTTGTTGTTCTCGTCGAAGTCAACGCCCCACCGGCTCCAGGCGTCCTGCGCCGGCGCATCGAGCGCCGCGAGCAGCGCCAGCACGCCGACCGCGCCCATGGCGCGCCGGAGGTTCGCGGGAGAAAAAATATCGGGCGGCATCACCTTTGCATCACGAAAAACCGCGCCTGCCAGCATAGCAAGCACGGCACGGCGCCAGCAAGCCGGCGACGCTAGGGCGCCAGGTCGGCGGCAAGGGATGCGCGCACGGCGGGGGCGACGCTGGCGATGGTGGCGGTATAAGCGGGATGGTCGACGCCGGCGGCCAGGGACGCGCCCTGACGCAGCGCCTGCGCCATGGCGCGGTCGAGCTCGAAACGCAGGAAGTGCACCGCGGACGTCTTGTCGGCGTTTTCCCGTTCGAGGTCCTCGTCGGCGATGGCGTAGACCCGCGCGTGGCCCTCGACCTGCACCCAGACCCGGTCCTCGATGCCGATCATGCGGGCGAGCATCCGCTGCCGCTCGTCCACGTCGGGATACTCGATCAGCATCGTCGCCTTCCAGTTGCCGCCGTCGGGGATCAGCGGGTTGTACGCCTCGAGCTCGTCCCGGATGCCCGCCTCCTCGAAGGTGCGCTCGGCGCGCAGCATCTCCTGGATCTGGTAGCGGATGGTGAGCTCGTCCTCGAACAGCAGCGTGACGTGGTCGCCGAGCGCAAGCGCGCGATCCTTCTTGTGCGCCATCACGCGCGCGCGAAATTGCTGCCGCGCCCTGGCATAAGCTTCGAGGGACATCAGGCTGTCGCGGGTGATCTGTGGCATGGTTCGTTTCCCGTTTCTACAATCCGTAAGCGATGCGCGCCAGCGTGATCGGGTGCGCGTTGACCGGCATCTTGCTGCCGAGAGACTGCTGTTCGAAGTTCGCAATGCCCTGTTCGATGTGATGCGCGCCGAGCTGGCAATCCGAGCTGATGTAGTCCGGCATGGTCTCCGCCATCCTCTTGAAGACCGGCTTGCCGATCTTCATCGCCAATGGGTGATACTCCTTGCGGGTGCCCCACAGACCGGAATGGCCCGAGCAGCGTTCCACGGTGTTCAGCTCGATGCCCGGGGTGAGCTTGAGGAACTCCTCGGTCTTGCGGCCGATGTTCTGCACGCGGCCGTGGCACGGAATGTGGTAGGAAACCTTGCCGAGCGGTTTCTTGAAGTCGGTCCTGAGCAGCCCGTCCTTGTTGCGCGCCACGAGGTACTCGAACGGGTCCCACATCGCCGCCTTGACGGCCTGAACGTCGGCGTCGTCGGGAAACATCAGCGGCAGCTCCTGCTTGTACATCAGCGTACAGGACGGAATCGGGGTCAGGATGGCGTAGCCCTCGCGCGCCAGCCCGGCGAGCCGGGGAATATTGATGCTCTTCAGTTGCGCCACGGACTCCAGGTCGCCGATCTCGAGCTTCGGCATGCCGCAGCACGCCTCCTTCTCGAGGAGCACGTGCGGAATGGCGTTGTGCTTCAGCACCCGCACCAGGTCGTGGCCGATCCCCGGCTCGTTGTAATTGATGTAGCAGGTCGAGTAAATGGCGACCTTGCCCGGCGTCTTCGCGCCGTTCTTCACCGGCGGCGCGCTGTCGGATTTCGCGGCCGAACGGAAGCGGGTGCCGGCGAATTCCGGCATCCAGGCGTCGCGGTCGATCCCCAGCGCCGCCTCGACGATGGCGCGCGCCGGCCCGGTCCGGTTCACGGCGTTGATCGCCTGCGTGACGATGGGAATGCCGGAGAACATCCCGACCTTGTCGGTCGAGGTGAGGAACCTGTCGGTGCCGCTGGCGCCGTGCTTGCTGAAATGCACCGCCTTGGCGCGCAGCATGAGATGCGGGAAATCGACGTTCCAGGCATGCGGCGGCACGTACGGGCACTTGGTCATGTAGCACATGTCGCAGAGATAGCACTGGTCCACGACCCTGGCGAAATCGGCTTTCCTGATTCCGTCGACTTCCATCGTCGGGCTTTCGTCCACGAGGTCGAACAGGGTCGGGAACGCCGTGCAGAGATTCACGCAGCGGCGACAGCCATGGCAGATATCGAAGACCCGCTCGAGTTCCTTCTCGAGCCTGGATTCGTCGTAGAAGTCCGCCGATTTCCAGTCGAGCGGATGCCGGGTGGGCGCCTCGAGGCTGCCTTCGCGAACAGTCATGGTGAGGCGTTAGGTGTGAGGCGTGAGGCGAAAAAAGAGCGGGGCGAGGCTCGCGCCTCACCCCTCACTCCTCCCCCCTAACGGGTCCTTTAGTCGGTCAGCGCGTCCAGGGCCTTCTGGAAGCGGTTGGCGTGAGAGCGTTCCGCCTTGGCCAGCGTCTCGAACCAGTCCGCGATCTCGGTGAAGCCCTCGGTCCGCGCCGACTTGGCCATGCCGGGATACATGTCGGTGTACTCGTGCGTCTCCCCGGCGATCGCGGCCTTCAGATTGTCGCGCGTCTTGCCGATCGGCAGATCGGTCGCGGGATCGCCACAGGCCTCCAGGTATTCGAGGTGCCCGTGCGCGTGACCGGTCTCGCCTTCGGCCGTCGAACGGAACACGGTAGCCACGTCGTTCTGGCCCTCGACATCGGCCTTCGCCGCGAAATACAGGTAACGGCGGTTGGCCTGGGATTCACCCGCGAATGCGGCTTTCAGGTTTTCGTGCGTCTTGGATCCTTTGAGTTGCATGGCTACCTCCTTATATTCAATCAGATAGTGCTTTTGCACGGCATGGGGTCAACGTGCGGCCACCGTCGTCGATGGCGCAGAAATTAGACTAAGTCTAAGCCGTGAAACGAGTATAGAAAGGGGGATGGGGCCATGTCAAGCGCCCGAACGGTTGGCGGCACGATTGCGACACGAAACGCGATCGCGCCGCAACGCGCTAATTGCGCTCCAGCGCTCCTGCCGGCGCGCGCGCGCCGCGCGCCTTGTGATCGATGCGTCGCTTGAGGTAAGGCGCGAGCTCTTCGAGTGCGCGCTGGTAGACCTCGCGCTTGAATTCGATCACCGTCCCCATCGGCACCCAGTAATCGCTCCAGCGCCAGGCGTCGAACTCGGGCTTGCTGGAGCCGCGCAACCGCACATCGCTGTCGCGGCCGACCAGCCGCAGCAAGTACCAGATCTGCTTCTGGCCGCGATAGTTGCCGCGCCATTCCCGCCGGATCCACTGGTCGGGCACTTCGTAGCGCAGCCATTCGCGCGTGCGGCCGAGGATGTGCACGTGCTGCGGTTCGAGCCCGACTTCTTCCTTGAGCTCGCGGTACATGGCGGCTTCCGGGCTCTCGCCCTGCTTGATGCCGCCCTGCGGGAACTGCCAGGCATGCTCCTTGACCCGCTTGCCCCAGAAAACCTCGTTTTTACAATTACATAGAACGATGCCGACATTGGGGCGGTAGCCATCGCGATCGATCATGCGAATCCCCCGCAAATTCGTGAAGTTGGTGCGATTTTTTCACAGTTCGGACTCAAAAAAAAGCCTCAGGACACGCCGGAAATATGCAGGCGCCGCTCATCGCAGCGGTTCATCCTGCGCAGCGCCTTCACGAACCGGCCGAACTCGAGCCGGTAGCGCGCCTCGAGGTCGCGCGCCCTGGCTTCCAGGTCGTCCCAGTCCGGGTCGCCCGGCGGGTCGCGGAACGCGAACACCGCGACGTTGCCCGGCTTCTCCGCCGGCAGGCACAGCGTGCCCGCGGGAAAGGCCGCTTCGATGCGCCGGACATACTCGTCGAACCTGCGGTCCGACCCCCACAGGTTCATGACCAGCATGCCGTGGGCGTTGAGCCGGCGCAGGCAGCCTTCGAAAAACGCGCGGGTCGACAGCGCTTCGACGAGAGAATCGCCGTCGTAGCCGTCCACCAGGACCGCATCGTAGCCCGGCCCGTCGCGCGAGACGAACTCGGCGGCATCGCATACCCGGATGGTGAAGCGCGCATCGGGCGCGGGCACCTGGAAAAACCGCCGCGCGATCGACACCACGTCCGGGTTGATCTCCAGCACCTCGGACTCCGCCTCGGGCATGCGATGGTAGATGAACTTGGCGAGCGAGCCTCCGCCCAGCCCCACCATCAGGACGCGCCGCGGCGCGGGCAGGAACAGCAGAAACCCCATCATGCTGCGCGTATACGCGAGCTCGAGGTCGTTGGGGCGGGCGATGCGCATCGAGCTCTGAATGGTGTCGCTCGCGATGTGCAGCGAGCGCACGCCGGACTGCTCCGTGACGTACACCGAGCCGGCGTCCGCCACCGAGCGGCTCCATCGCCATCGGGAAAAGAAACTCATGCCAGGGCCGGCAAATGCCGTGAAAAGGGTAACGGGTTGGTAGAATAGCGTTTTTCCGGATTCTATCAGCCATGCGCGTCACGCAATTCCTGCTCTCCACCCTCAAGGAAACCCCGTCCGATGCCGAGGTGGTGAGCCACCGCCTGATGCTGCGCGCGGGCATGATCCGGCAACTGGCCCGGGGCATCTACACCTGGATGCCGCTGGGCCTGCGCAGCACGCGCAGGC
>CAYSRR010000123.1:0-8678 GCA_964433375.1 uncultured Streptomycetaceae bacterium | reverse complement strand
ACGCGGAAACGATCTTCGGCGCGGAGCCGGCGCCGCTGGGCGCGTATCTCATCGGCTTCTCGCTCATCCAGCTGGCCGTCGCGGGCGCGGCTTTCTTCGCGCAGCGGCAACTGATCGCCTATCGCGAGGCGTGGGCCGGGCGGATCGCCGTGGCGCTTGGGGTCGCGGCGGGGTCGGTCGGTTTCGTGTTCCTCGCGATCAACGCCGCAGGCTGAGCGCCGCCTTCCTATGAGCGATCACGATCATCACCATCACGACGACCACGGCCACGATCACGACCGCCCGCTGTCGGGGCCCGCGCTGCGCGTGAAGGCGCTGGAGTCGCTGCTGGTGGAAAAGGGCCTCGTCGACCCGAAGGCGCTCGACGAGCTGGTCGAAACCTACGAGACGAAGGTGGGGCCGCGCAACGGCGCGCGCGTCGTCGCCCGCGCGTGGATCGACCCGGAGTACAGGAAGCGGCTGCTCGCGGACGGCGGCGCGGCCATCGCGGAACTCGGCTTCGTCGGGCGCGGCGAGGACATCCTGGTGGTCGAGAACACGCCCAGGGTGCGCAACCTCGTCGTGTGCACGCTGTGTTCGTGCTACCCGTGGCCGGTGCTGGGGCTGCCGCCGGTCTGGTACAAGTCGGCGCCGTACCGCTCGCGCGCGGTCATCGACCCGCGCGGCGTGCTGAAGGAGCTGGGCGGGGAGATCGCGGACGACGTCGAGGTGCGCGTGTGGGACTCGACGGCCGAGCTGCGCTACCTGGTGCTCCCCGAGCGGCCGGCGGGGACGGAAGGCTGGAGCGAGGCGCAACTGGCGGAGATCGTCACGCGCGACGCGATGATCGGCGTCGCGCCGGTGACCGTGCCGGCGGGAGGCGGGCGGTGAACGGCGTGCACGACATGGGCGGCATGCACGGCATGGGGCCGGTCGAGATCGAGAAGAACGAACCCGTCTTCCATGCACCGTGGGAGGCGCGCGCGTACGCGCTCACCGTCTCGGCGGCTTCCCACCGCAAGTGGAACATCGACTCGAGCCGCCATGCGCGCGAGCGGATGCCCGCGGCCGAGTACCTCGCGGCGACGTACTACGAGCGCTGGCTCTACGGCCTGGAGCTATTGCTGGTCGAGAAATACCTGGTGACCGCGCGCGAGCTGAGAACGGGGCATTCCGAATCCCGGGGCGACGACACCCGCACCTTGCGCGCCGATGGTGTCGCGGAATTCCTGCGCAACCGCATCCGCGCCCGCCTGGACGACGACGTGTCGCCGAAATTCAAGGCGGGGGACCGCGTCGTCGCGCGCAACATCCATCCCGCCGGTCACACGCGATTGCCGCGCTACGCGCGCGGGCGGCAGGGCGTGGTCGATCGCGATCACGGGGTGTTCGTTTTTCCCGATACGAGCGCGATGAGCGGCGACAAAAAGCCGCAGCACCTGTACAGCGTGCGCTTCATGGCGCGCGAGTTGTGGGGGGCGGGCGCCCCCGCGCGCGACAGCGTGATCGTGAATCTCTGGGATGACCACCTCGAGCCCGGCTGAAGCCGACCTCGGCGCGCTGCCCGCGCTCCCGCGCGACGAGGCCGGTCCCGTGTTCAGGGCGCCGTGGGAGGCGCAGGCCTTCGCCATGACGCTGTCGCTGCACGCGCGCGGCGTCTTCACCTGGCGCGAGTGGGCCGACGCGCTCGCGCAGCAGCTCGCCGCGGCGGCCGCGCGCGGGGAGCCGGACGACGGCAGCCATTACTACGAGCACTGGCTCGCCGCGCTGGAAACGCTCGCCGCCGCCAAGCGCGTCGTCGCGGAGCCGGAACTGGAGCGGCGCATGGACGAGTGGGACGCCGCCGCTCGGGCGACCCCGCACGGCCAGCCGATCGTGCTGGCGCGCCGGCCCTGAACCGGCAGCGGTTATTTCGGAACCAGCTTGATGTCGCGGGCGACCTTGCCGTACTTCTCGTATTCGCTGACCAGCAGCTTGCCGAAATAGTCCGGAGACTCGGTCCACACCTCCAATCCCAGGGACTCCAGCTTGGCGCGGATGTCCGGCTGCTTCATCGCCGCGTTGAATTCCCGGTTGAGGGCCGTGACGACTTCCTTCGGCACCCTGGCCGGGGCGACGAACCCGAACCAGCCGCCGGAGGAGAAGCCCGGCACGGATTCCGCGACGGTCGGGTAGTCGGGATAGTTATGCGCGCGCGTTTCCTTCGCGATGCCGAGCAGCCGCACCCGGCCGGCCTGCACGTGCGGGTGGATGGCCGTGAACGAGCTGAATGCCGCATTGACCCGGCCCGACAGGAGTTCCGACGCCATGTCCGCGATGCCCTTGAACGGCACGTGGATGTACTCGAAGCCGACGTAAGAGCGGAACAGCTCCGTCGCCATGTGCAGGAACGCGCCCTCGCCGTTGGTCGCGAAGCTGACCTTGCCCGGGTTGGCCTTCAGGTACTTCACCAGTTCCGCGGTGGTCTTGAACGGCGCCTGCTGGGCCGCCACCAGCGCCAGATAGTTCGTCGCGACCAGCGCCACCGGCTGGAAATCCTTCAGCGCGTGGTAGGGCACGTCCTTCATCGTGTGCGGAATGACCGACATGTTGCCGCCCTGGCCGCAGGCGATGGTGTAGCCGTCGGGTGTGGCCTTCGCGGCCAATCCCAGTCCGATCCGCCCGCCCGCGCCGGGCCGGTTCTCCACGACGAACGTCTGGCCAAGGCGCCCGCCCGCGTACGCGCCCAGGAGGCGGCCGAAGGTGTCGCAGGGATCGCCCGGTTGCTGGGGGACGATGATGCGTATGGCCCGGGTGGGATACTTTTGCGCGAGCGCCGTGCCCGTCAGGAAAGCACAGGCAGCGAACGCCCAGAGCAGTATGCGTGCAGCATGAGACATGACCGACCTCCCTTTTTTTATGGAACCGCTGTTTTTACTCTAGCGCCGTCCACGTATTGAACGCAAGGGGCGCCGGATGGGGGGGTAAAGAGGCCTGATCCGCTTCAGTAATCCTCCCAGATCAGGGGGGGCGGTTGTCCCGGTTCGATGCCGATGCATTACCCGATTGAGTTACCCGATGAGTTACCTGAGGCCCGGCAGCAGCACGACGATACCGCTGGCGAAAATCTCCACGGCGACCGTGGCCAGCAGCAATCCCATCAGCCGCATCCAGCCCGGTGCCGATGGCACACGGGTTATGTGCGCGGGCTCTGCGGCTCGCCGTTTGCCAGGCTGCCCGGCTTGTCCGCGACGTAACCGGCTGCCGCGCGCTCCGAATCGCGCGCGACCTTCCAGTAAGAAAATCCGAAGTACGCCGCTCCGATGGCCAGCAATGTGAAGAATGCTTCGGGCGCCACGAACGCGGAATAGGCCGCCGCGGCAAAGATAGCCAGCACGATGACGACGCTGAACGCGATCAGGGCGGGTCCCAGCACTCCGTCGATCCGTGCCAATAGTGTCAAGACCAGAACGGCAAGGACGATCGCAAGCGTGATTTCAATTGTCATCGGATGCTCTCGCCAGTTGTACAATCGCTCGCGACATCCGGTCGGACGGGGGCGCGGCAAGTGCCAACCGCAAGTTTAACCGGAGAATCGCAGGCCGTACTGTACGGAAGCGCACATGGCGGCCATGGAGGGGCGCGGGGCCGGAATCATGTATAAGTTACAATTCAACAGGTTATTTCGGTTTCCATCACTCGCTCCTGACGGGTAGAAAACAGCTTCCATGAGCGATAACCCGTTGTCCCGCGTCACCCACCTCGCGTGCGACATTTTCGGGACGGCGTGCTTGACCCGACCGGCAGCATCACGCCGCCGACGCGGCAGTCCCCAATAAGAAAGGGCCGGGCTCGAATTCAACAAATCGATCCCAGCCCCTTCGATTGACGAAAATGCGCTGTTTATTCCCAGTACGGCGCACGCTGGTAGTAAATGTAACCAAGGGTAAAAAACCGGGATAGTCCGCGACTTTCCGTGTTCCAATCGCAATGACCGATCATCGTTTCGAAGAGCAAAAAGTGGTCTGGACCCGTATCGCGGGATTGCTGATCCTGTCCCTGGTGGCAGGTTGTGCCGGGAAGGAGCGCGCGCCCGAACTGGCTCCGCCCTGGGCCGCGTCGCAGGAGAAGCCGGCCACGTCCGCGGCCCGGCCGCCGGCGGGGAAAGCGGCCGCGGACCCGGCGCCCAGGCCGGCAGCGGTCGTCCCTGAACCCGTTGCAGTCAAGCCGGCGCCCCCTCCGGCCGTGCTGCCCGTGACCGTTGCAGCAACCCCGGTCGCCGTCAAGCCGGAAGCACCTTCTGCGCCGCCCGCGACCGTTGCCGCGGCGCCAGTCGCCGTCACACCGGAGGCGCCCGCTGCGAAGCCGGAAGTGCCTGCCGCCAAGCCGGCGGCGCCCGCCGAGAAACCCGCAGCCAAGGCGCCCGAGCCTCCTGCGCCGAAGAAGGAAGCTGCCGCGCCGGTTCCACCCAAGCCGGCGCCGGCCACGCTCGACCTGGCGTCGCTGGAGAAGCGGCTCAAGGAGACCAGCGCCATCGGCGTGTTCACCAAGCTCACGCTGAAGAACCAGGTGGACGACCTGCTCAGCCAGTTTCGCGCGCATTACCAGGGGCAGGCCAAGACCACCCTGGCCGCGCTACGGCAGCCGTACGAGCAGTTGCTCCTCAAGGTGCTCTCCCTGCTGCAGGACAGCGATCCGCCGCTGGCGCAAGCGATTGCCGACTCACGCGAAGCGATCTGGGGCATACTTTCCGATCCCGAAAAGTTCAAGAAGCTGTAGAGTCAGGAACTCTGGAGAATCGTCATGGGAAAACGCATGAAATACCGAATCCTCGCCGCCGCGCTGCCGGCATTGCTGGCCGGGCCTGCTTACGCCCAGGATACGCTCGCGAAGGATCTCACCTCGACGATCGCGCTGCTGGGGCTGCCCTGCGGCAAGGTCGTGAGCTCCAAGCGGCTCAAGGACAACGATTACCTCGCCGTCTGCTCGGACAAGAACCGCTACCGCGTCTACATCAACGAGAAGGGGCGGGTGGTGGCGCAAAAGCAGTGATGAGTGGCGAGTGGCGAGTGATGGGTAAAGCGATACTTCTTTTTCTGACGGGCATGCTGCCCGCTGCAATAGTGCTCGCGGCGGAGACGGCGCCGGTGCGCTACAACACCGTGACGCTGCAGGCGGAAGTGCAGCGCGAGGTGCCGAACGACCTGCTGAACGCGGTCTTGTACGTCGAGGTGAACGACGCCAGCGCGGCGGCGGTCGCCAATAACGTCAACAAGCGGGTCAACGAGGCCCTGCGCGTGGCGAAGGATTACAAGGGCGTGAGGGTGCGCTCGGGCAACAACCAGGCGTATCCCGTGTATTCCCGGACCAACCAGTTGCAGGGCTGGCGCGGGCGCGCGGAGGTCCGCATCGAGAGCCGGGACTTCGAGGCGGCCTCCAACCTGATCGGCAAGCTGCAATCGAGCATGCAGCTCGCCAACATCGGTTTTTCGATCTCGCCCGACAGCCGCCGCGCCGCGGAGGACGAGCTCGCCGTCGAGGCTGTCGCTGCTTTCAAGGCGCGGGCCGAGATCCTGAGGAAGGCGCTCGGCGGCCGCGGCTACAAGCTGCAGAACCTGAATGTATCCAGCGGTCACCAGGTGCCGGCGCCGCGCTTCGCCGTGGCGCGTGCCGCGCCGGCCGCTCAGGAAGTGACCGTGCCGAATCTCGAGGCAGGCGTGAGCCAGATCACCGTCACCGCGAACGGCGCCATCGAGGTCATTGAATAACGGTCACAAATCTCAAGTTACAAGTTACAAGTTACAAGTCGCGGGTCGCGGATCGCGAGTCGCCCATCATCGCCCGTTCGGGCGCGAACACAGGAGAGGTTATGCGAGTCGGTTTCATCGGTTTGGGGACCATGGGGGCGAGCATGGCGTTGAACGCGCGCACCCGGGGGAAGTACGAGATGGCGGTGCACGACCTGCGGCGCGACGCGGCGAAGCCGCATCTCGAGGCGGGCTGCACGTGGGCCGATTCGCCGGCGGCGGCGGTGAGGGACGCGGACGTGCTGCTCACCTCGCTGCCGGGTCCGCGCGACGTGGAAGCGGTGGCGGAGGGCGTGATCCAGGCGCTTAAGCCTGGGGCGGCGTGGTTCGATCTCTCGACGAATTCACCCTCCGTGGTGCGCAAGCTGCACGAGCGCTTCGCGGCGAAGGGAGTCGCGCTGCTCGATGCGCCGGTTTCCGGCGGACCCAAGGGGGCGAAGAGCGGCAAGCTCGCGCTGTGGGTGGGCGGCGACAAGGCGGCATTCGACAAGCACCGGGCGGTGCTCGATTCCATCGGCGACCAGGTGCGCTACATCGGCCCGATCGGCGCGGGCTCGATCGCGAAGCTGGTGCACAACGCGGCGGGTTACGCGATCCACTGCGCGGTGGCGGAAGTGTTCACGATGGGCGTGAAGGCCGGCGTCGAGCCGCTCGCGTTGTGGTCGGCGATCCGGCAGGGCGCGCTGGGCCGCAAGCGGACCTTCGAGCGCATGGCCGACCAGTTCCTGCAGGGCAAGTTCGATCCGCCCGACTTCGCGCTCAACCTCGCCTACAAGGACGTGACGCTCGCCACCGAGCTCGCGCGCGAGATGAACGTGCCGATGCGTCTGACCTCGCTCGCCCACGCGGAAATGGGCGAGGCGATGAACCGCGGCTGGGGCGCCAAGGACTCGCGCGTGTTCCTGCTGCTGCAGGAAGAGCGCGCGAAGGTGGAGATCAAGGTGCCGGCGGCGGACATCCAGGCGGTGGTGGAACGAGAGGGATAGCATGACATTGCCCGCATACGAGGTGTTTGCGATCCGCTACGCGCGGCGCGATGCGCGCCGCGCGGAGCATTTCATCGGCGGCGATCCCCACGACGCGCCGATGGCAATGGACTATTTCATCTGGCTGATCCGCAATGCCGATCGCACCATCGTGGTGGACACGGGCTTCACCGAGGAGATGGCGGCGAAGCGCAAGCGCGAGTTCCTGATCGCGCCGAAGGCGGGCCTGGCGCGTCTGGGGGTGGACGCCGGGGAGGTGCGCGAGGTCGTGATCACGCACATGCACTACGACCATGTCGGCACCTTTCCCGACTTTCCGCGGGCCGTGTTTCATCTCCAGGACGCGGAAATGCGTTTCGTCACGGGCCGCCACATGCGCCACCGGCAACTCGCCCACTCGTACGAAGTCGAGGACGTCGTGGGCATGGTGCGCCAGGTCTACAAGGGTCGCGTGGTGTTTCACGACGGCGTCGGGGAAATCGCGCCGGGAGTGAGCGTGCATCACATCGGCGGCCACACGCCGGGCGTGCAATCGGTGCGCGTGCATACGCGCCGCGGCTGGGTGGTGCTGGCGTCGGACGCGACCCATTATTACGAGCACATGGAAAGCGGCCGCGTGTTCACGACCATGTACAACCTGGGAGACGCACTGGAGGGCTACGACACGCTGCGCAGGCTGGCGGACTCGCCGCAGCACATCGTCCCGGGGCACGACCCGCTCGTGATGGCGCGCTATCCGGCGGTGTCGAAGGAGCTCGAGGGCATTGCCGTCCGGCTCGATGTCATGCCGCGGGAGTAAGCCGTGGTCGCGGGGGCGGCGAATTACGATTGCCCTTTCCACCCGACCCGCGTATAAGAAGAAAGGCGTTTAGTTTCCTCTCCTTGAGCCCGGTTCCATCCGGGCACCTTGCCGTTGCATTCCTCGGGGCCTGGGATTAAACAACCCCGGGCTTGCCTCCGTCCGCCGTTTCCCCAGGGACAGGTTGATGCAACAGGTGGTCGGTTTCGACGAGTTGCGCTGGTTGCAGGAACTCGCGCTGAAGACGCAGAAGCTGGAAGTCCCCGAGCTGATCGGGGCGCAGCTGCTGACGCGGGGACTCATCGAGCGCAAGGACGGTCGCCTGGCGTTGACGGCGAGAGGCCGGATCGCTCTGGCCAAGCTGGGCTGACGGGCCGGCCACCGCGGCAACGGCGCCAATCATGAAAGCACAGATGATGCACGTCGAGACCGCGCCCGGGCGGGTCCTGGTCGGCCCGAAGAAGCTGGGCGGCGGCTATGTCCGCATCATTTCCCTCAAGGACGGAACCGGGCGCATCGAGAAACTTGATCTCAAGGCCGGCGCCTGGCTGCCGGCGCCCGAAAGCGTGACGTTCAGCGAGGTCTGGAGCGCGCCGCCGGCGCCGATGCTGGCATTGACGGGCTTTACGGAAAAGTCCTGAATGCACATCTGGGTCGACGCCGATGCCTGCCCGGCCGTCGTGAAGGACATCCTCTTTCGCGTGGCGGAGCGGCTGCAGTTGCCGATCACGCTGGTCGCGAACAAGCCGCTGCGCGCGCCGGTCTCGCCCTATATCCGCACGATCCAGGTGGCGCGCGGGCTCGACGTCGCCGACAACGAGATCGCCCGGCGGCTCGATCCCGGCGACCTGGTGATCACCGCCGATATTCCGCTCGCCGCCGATATCGTTGCCCGGGGCGGCCATGCGCTCAATCCCCGCGGCGAGTTCTACACCCCGGAGAACGTGCGCGAGCTCCTGTCGATGCGCGATTTCATGGAAGCCCTTCGAGGCGGCGGCGTGCAGACCGGTGGCCCGCAGCCGCTCGGCCAGTCCGACCGCAAGCGCTTCGCGGACCAGTTGGACCGCTTTCTCAGCCGCCATGCGCGCAGCGCGTCGCGCGCGGTCGGCGGAGTCTGAAGGCAGAAGG
>CAYSRR010000122.1:0-8738 GCA_964433375.1 uncultured Streptomycetaceae bacterium | reverse complement strand
GGTGGGCAGGCGGCAAGCGGTGTCGGAACGGGCGATCGGGCGCGCTGTCAGGAAAGACGATCACCGATGGCGTGTTCGACGCGGCGGATACCACCGTCACGGCGACCGATGCGGACGAGGTCAACTCCTACATCGTGTTCCTCCATACCGGCAGCAACGCTACGGCGCTGCTGATCGGCTGCACCTACTTCGATGCGCACACACCTGTGGCAAGCCAGGTCTTCCCGATTCGGTTCAACGCGAGCGGGATATTCGGGGTGTAAGCGCCACATTGAAGCCCGGTGGGTTGCAGGGTCGCAGGTCGCAGTCGCGGTCGCACCCGTAGCCTACGCGCGCGCGAGGGCTTTCGGTTGCAGGTTGCAGTAGCAGTAGCACCTCCAGCCTCGCGCGCGCGAGGGGTGCCCCAGAAACCCGCCAAGCTGGAAACCAGGGGCGCGTGCGCATGGGGTGGCTCGCCTGTATCATGCCGTTCCTCTGCGCCGGCCGATCTCGATTGCCGCGGCACATCGCGCTGATGACGGTATTGCTGACGGTATTGACGCCATCGCGGGTAAAATACCCCTGATGAAACGTAAAGTTACGGCCAGCTTCAACATACTGGCGCGCTACGTCGAGCGGCTGAAAAGCAGATGAAACCGCCGATGAATTCTTTTCAATACCCCCTTGAGGGGTACGCCGATAGAACGCAGATAGGGTCAAGGACAATCAAGAGCATTGGCCACAGAGGCCACGGCTGGTTCAGAGGTTTACAATGACTGTGCGTTGCTTGGTTCGGTATTTTTTCTTCGCATGCACGTTTGGTTTTATCGGCGTTTATCGGCGTTCATCGGCGGCTAATCGGGTTTTTTGATATGAGTTCGCGGCAAGAGACGGGCGTGAGCCCGATCACCGACATCGTCGCCGACCTCAAGGCCGGGCGGATGGTGGTGCTCGTGGACGAGGCGGACCGCGAGAACGAGGGCGACCTGCTGATCGCCGCCGAGTTCGTCACGCCCGAGACCGTCAACTTCATGGCGCGCTACGGGCGCGGCCTGATCTGCCTCACGCTGACCGAGGAAAAGTGCCGCGCCCTCAACCTGCAGCCGATGGTCGCGAACAACCGCTCGCCGCTCGGCACCAACTTCACCATCTCGATCGAGGCGGCGCAGGGCGTCACCACCGGCATCTCGGCGGCCGACCGCGCGCGCACCGTGCAGGTCGCGATGCGGGCGGACGCGAGTCCCGCCGACCTGGTGCAGCCCGGCCATATCTTCCCGCTGACGGCGCAGGACGGCGGCGTGCTGGTGCGCGCCGGTCACACCGAGGCCGGTTGCGACCTGGCGCGGCTGGCGGGACTCGCCCCCGCGGCGGTCATCTGCGAGATACTCAAGGACAACGGCGAGATGGCGCGGTTGCCGGACCTGATCGAGTTCGCCGCGCAGCACAAGCTGAAGATCGGCACTATCGCCGATCTCATCCGCCACCGCAGCCAGACCGAGTCCCTGGTGACGCGGGTCGCGGAGCGGGACATCGAGACGGCGCACGGGAAGTTCCGGTTGCACGTCTACGGCGACCGCATCGGGCAGGAGACGCACCTCGCCCTGACCAAGGGCAAGCCCGCGCCGGACAGGGAAGTGCTGGTGCGCGTGCACGAGCCGCTGTCGGTGATCGACCTGCTCGACGTGGAGAGCCGCAGCCATTCCTGGAATTTCCACGACGCGCTCGCGGCGATGAGCCGCGCCGAGTGCGGCGTGATCGTGCTGCTCCATCGCGCCGAGTCGGCCGCCGAGCTGCTGGAGCGCGCGCGGTCGCGGGACGGCGAGGCGGGCGCCGCCGGCATGACGCTGCGCAACTACGGCATCGGCGCGCAGATCCTGCGCGACCTGGGCGTGAAGAAAATGCGGCTGATGGCGCTGCCGCGCCGCATGCCCAGCATGGCCGGATTCGGCCTTGAAGTGGTGGGTTATCTCCAACCGGGAAATGGGAAATAGACAATACCTATTTCCCATTTCCCGGTACTGAGCAGACATGAACGAAGACATCGAACGCATCGAACCCGACCTGGACGGCGAGGGCCTGTGCATCGGCATCGTGGTGAGCCGCTTCAACCAGGAGGTGGGCGACGCGCTGCTCGAGGCCTGCACCGCGGAGCTGGTGAAGAACGGCGTGGATCCGGCCGATGTCCTCGTCGTTTCGGTTCCCGGCGCGCTGGAGACGCCGCTCGCCCTGCAGAAGCTCGCCGGCAGCGGCCACTACGATGCGCTGATCGCGCTCGGCGCGGTGATCCGCGGCGAGACCTATCATTTCGAGGTGGTCTCCAACGAGTCGGCCAGCGGCATCAGCGCGGTCGCGCTCGACACCGGCGTCCCGGTGGCCAACGGCATCCTGACCACCGAGAACGACGAGCAGGCGCTCGAGCGGGTGGCGCAGAAAGGCGCCGACTGCGCGCTGGCCGCGATCGAGATGGCCAACCTGATGCAAGCCCTGGACGAACAGGATTGATCCTGTCCATTGCATGAACATGAAAACCGACCGCCGCCGCTCGCGCGAGTTCGCCCTCCAGGGCCTCTACCAGTGGCAGCTGGCGAAAGCCGATCCCGCCGCGATCGCGCGCAACCTGTCCGAGGCGAGGGGCTTCGACAAGATCGACACGGACTATTTCACGGCGCTGCTGGAAGGGGCGATCGCCGCCGCGCCCGAGATGGAGCAGGCGATCTCGCCCCACCTCGACCGCGAGTACAAGCGGCTCTCCCCGGTCGAGCGCGCCATCCTGCTGCTGGCGGGCTACGAGCTCGCCCACCAGCCCGAGGTGCCGTACCGGGCGGTGATCAACGAGGCGGTGGAACTGGCGAAGAGCTACGGCGGCACCGACGGGTACAAGTTCGTGAACGGCGTGCTGGACAAGATGGCCGCCGAATTCCGCCCGTCGGAATCGCGCGACCGGTGACGACCGACAACTGACGACGGACGGGTGACGCAATGGACGACAAATTCAGGAGACGCATACTGGCTTTCTACATCGCGGGGTTTCTCAACATGGCGCTGGGGCTGTACGTGCTGCTCAACGGCCGGGCGATGGTCGAGCAGAACGTGTGGTACATCCTGATGACGTTCTTTTTCGGCTTCGCCGCGGTGGACTTCTGGTTCGCGCGCAGACTGAAGGCGAAATGGATCGAGGCTTATCATGAGTACATGGCCAAGCAGCAGGCGCAGCCCGGGAAAGACAAGGGTGAAGGCGGAGGAGTAAGAGCTTGAGTTACAAGGCTCAAGTTACAAGATGCAAGATTGTTGACTGCTTGTAACTTGTAGCTTGTAACTTGTAGCTTGTAACTTGCAACTGGTAACTGTCGATCGGCCGTCGCATGGCGTTATCGGAATTCGAGATCATCCGGCGGTTTTTCACCCACCGTCCGCGCCAGGCCGTGCTGGGCGTGGGGGATGACGCGGCCATCGTGCGCGCGCGCCGCGGCATGGAACTGGCCGTCGCGGCGGACATGCTGGTCGCCGGGCGGCATTTCTTTCACGACGCCGACCCGGAGCGCCTGGGCCACAAGGCGCTGGCGGTCAACCTGTCCGACATGGCGGCGATGGGGGCGGCCCCGCGGTGGGCGCTGCTGTCGGTCGCGCTGCCGGGTGCGGACGCGCGCTGGCTCGCCGCCTTCATGCGCGGCTTCATGCGGCTCGCGCGCCGTCACGGCGTGGACCTCGTCGGCGGCGACACGACGCGCGGCCCGCTCAACATCAGCGTGCAGATCATCGGCGAAGTGCCGGCCGGACAGGCGTTGCGCCGCGACGGCGCGCGCGCGGGCGACGACGTCTGGGTTTCCGGCACGGCAGGCGATGCGGCGCTGGCGCTTGCCGGCGCGAAATTCAGGCTCATGCCGCGCGAGCAAGCGCGCTTGCGGAAAAAGCTGGAAGCCCCGGCGCCGCGCATCGCGCTGGGGGTAGCTTTGCGCGGCATTGCGCGCAGCGCGATCGACGTCTCCGACGGCCTCGTCGCCGACCTGGGCCACATCTGCGAGCGTTCGCGGGCGTCGGCGGCGGTGCGCTTCGACGCCATCCCGGTTTCGGCGGCCATGAGGCGCAATCTCGGCCGGGCAGCGGCGCGCGCGGCGCTGCTTGCCGGCGGCGACGACTACGAGCTGCTTTTCACGGCCGGCCGCCCGCGGCGCGGCGCGATCGAGCGGCTGTCGCGGCGCCTGCGGCTGAAGCTCACCCGCATCGGCTCGGTCACGCGCCGCCGCGCCGGTCCCCTGGTCACGGTGCTCGATGCAAGCGGCCGGCCGATGCCACTCGGAAAAACCGGCTACAGGCATTTTTAGCCGCCGATGAACGCCGATACACGCCGATACAATTCTCCATTGAACAGGATGGGCCCGAAGGGGTTGTCGTTCGTCATTCCCGCGGAAGCGGGAATCCAGCAACCGCTTGCCTAGATCCCCGCTTCTGTGGGGATGACGCGCTGTAACCGGAACCGTGAGCTGCCGATGAGCACCGATGAATTCAACCTGGATGCTTACTTCCGCCGCATCGACTATGCCGGCGTGAGGGAGCCGACGTACGCGGTGTTGGAAGCGCTGCATCTCGCCCGCGCGACGCATATCCCGTTCGAGAATATCGACACCCCCAAAGCCTCGACACAGAGGACGCAAAGGACACAGAGGTTTCAATCTGCGTTAATCTGCGTACTCCTCAAGGGGTATTGAAAAGAATTCATCGGCGGTTTCATCTGGACTGAATTGAATGTCTGACCTGGTGCTGCGCCCGACCTGGCGTTTCCTGGTTTCCCGCCCCGCGCATTTCATCGCATTCGGTTTCGGCGTCGGGCTCGCGCCCGTCGCGCCGGGAACGTTCGGGACGCTGCTGGCGTTCCCGCTCTACTGGCTGTTTGTGCCGCACGTCGGCGCGGCCGAGTTCCTGGTGCTGATATTGGTGCTGTTCGGGCTCGGCGTCTGGGCGTGCGAGGTCACCGGGCGCGCGCTCGGCGTCGCCGATCATGGCGGCATGGTGTGGGACGAGACCGTGGCGTTCCTGCTGGTGCTGTTATTCACGCCGGCGACGCTCGTCTGGCAGGCGTGGGCGTTCCTGGCGTTCCGCCTGTTTGATATCCTCAAGCCGCCGCCGATCCGCCATTTCGACCGCACGTTGAAGAGCGGCTTCGGCGTGATGTTCGACGATCTCATCGCCGCCTTCTACGCGCTGATCGTGCTGGCGGCGGTCAAGACGCTGATTGATTGAACTCAAGAAACTCTGTGTTTTCTGTGGCTAAATAGGGTTTATGGCGGATCCCGTCCTCTACAGTCTGGCTGAAGAAGTGGGTGCCGCGCTCAAGTCGCGCAAGCTGATGCTGGCGACGGCGGAATCCTGCACCGGCGGCTGGATCGCCGAGGCGGTGACGATGGTGCCGGGCAGCTCGGAATGGTTCGAGCGCGGCTTCGTGACTTACACCTACATTTCCAAGCGCGAGATGCTGGACGTGAAAGAGGCGACGCTCGGCCGGCACGGGGCGGTGGCGGAAGAGGTCGTGCTCGAGATGGCGGAGGGCGCGATCGCCCGCAGCCACGCGCAGGTGGCGGTCGCGGTGAGCGGCGTCGCCGGCCCGTCCGGAGGCACGCCGGAGAAGCCGGTCGGCACGGTTTGCTTCGCATGGGCCGTGAAAGGCAGGGCGCCGCGCAGCGAGACGCGGCGTTTCTCCGGCGACCGCGAGGCGGTGCGCCGGCAGTCGGTCGAGCACGCGCTGAAGGGCGTGCTCGCCGCCATCGTCGCGCGCTAGCCGGACGGCGATGGACTACCGCTGCCCCTGCTGCGGCAAGGACCTCGGCACCCGCAAGCGCAGGCACTCGATCATCGCGCGCATGGAGTTCGACTGCGAGTACTGCAAAAAACGCATCCGGCTGAACACGCATCCGCTGGAGAGCGGCATCGTGTTCGCGAGCTTCGGAACCTTCCTCGCGCTCGCGCTGCTGGCGTGGGCGATGAAGAACGAATCCCTGGCCGTTCTCGCGCTCTTCGCCGGGGCGGCGGCGCCGCTGGTGCTGCCGTTTCTCGAGCGCACCTGGTTCAGGAACTGGGCGCGCTACGTGCCGGCGCCCGGCCGGGACAAGGCGTGAGGGGCGCGGTGCGCCTATGTGCTTGAGCGCCAAACTGGTTTAGCATGCGCGGCAAGACCGCCCGTGCCGAGGCGGCCGCAGTTCGATGATCCGTCACAACCAGGGGAATTCTTGGCGTCAGCGATAACACAGGTGAAGGACCTGGGCCGGTCCGATATCGGCCAGCGTTACCAGGCCGACGACATCAAGGGCGCCACCCAGGTCCTGACCACGCTGGGGCCGATTGCCGTGCTCTGGGCTGCCGTTCCGTCGAGTGCCGCCATTTCGCTCTGGCTGACCGCCGCAGTGACGCTCCTGATGACCCTGTTCCTGGTGCGCGCCTTCGTCCTGATGCACGAATGCGGCCATGCCAGCCTGTTTCGCGCCGGCTGGCTGAACCGGGCGTTCGGTTTCGTCTTCGGCATCGTGTCGGGCATGCCGCAATTCGTGTGGTCCAAGCACCATGCCTATCACCATGCGACCAACGGCAACTGGGCGAAATACCGCGGGCCCCTGAACACCCGCTCGATAGAGGAATTCCGGGCCATGAGCCGCGGGCAGCAGCGCCGGTACGAGCTGGCGCGCAACATCTGGCTGGCTCCCTTCGGCGGATTTCTTTACCTGATACTCAATCCCCGCTACACCTGGCTGGCGGGCAGCCTTCGTTTCATCGGCCACGTGCTGAAGGGGATGGTCACGCAGCCGGGCGTCCCCATCGGGACGCATGCCGCCGGGTTCAGGACACCGTACTGGAACGATGCCCGGGAGTACTGGCACATGTTCTGGAACAACGCCGTGCTCCTGGCCGTGTGGGTGCTGATGTCCCTGTGGATCGGGCCCGCGCTGTTCTTTTCGGTGTACCTCGCCAGCGTTTCACTGGCGGGCGGGGCGGCGATCGTGATCTTCACGGTTCAGCACAATTTCGAGCACTCCTATGCGAGCGACGGCGACGGCTGGGACGGCGACGTCGCCGCGATCGAGGGCACCAGTTTCCTGGATTTGCCGCGCTGGCTGAACTGGTTCACCGCCAACATCGCCTACCATCACATCCACCACCTGTCCGTCCGGATTCCGAACTACCGCCTGGCCGAGTGCCACGAAAAACACCGGGACCTGTTCGGCGGCGTCAGGCGCATCAGGCTTGCACAGGTTCCCCAGGCCATGAGGTACAACCTCTGGGACACGCGCGCCCGCCGCATCATTTCGGTGGCCGAGTGTCGCCGGATGTCCTGACACCTTTTTTGGGTCAATTCTTCGACAGCAGGTCGATGAGCGCCGTGTTGTCCCAGCGGCCGTGGCCGGCGGCGCTGATGCGGCCGTAGTACTGCTCGATCAGCGCGGTGCCCGGCAGGGGTGCGCCGTTCTTCCGCGCCTCGGCCAGCGCGATGTTGAGGTCCTTCCTCATCCAGTCGCAGGCAAAGCCGAAGCCTTCGAAGCGGCCTTCGACCATGGTTTTCCAGCGGTTGTCCATCTGCCACGACTGCGCCGCGCCTTTGGAGATGACCGAGACCACCTTGTCCATGTCGAGGCCCGCCTTCAGGCCGAAATTGAGCGCTTCCGACAGGCCCTGGAGCAGGCCGACGATCGCCACCTGGTTGACCATCTTGGTGAGCTGGCCCGAGCCGGCGGGCCCGATCAGGACGCAGCTCTTCGCGTAGACGTCCAGCACCGGCTTCGCGCGCTCGAACGTGGCGGGGTCTCCCCCGACCATGATGCCGAGCTGGGCATTCTGGGCGCCGGCTTGCCCGCCGGATACCGGGGCGTCGAGAAAGCCGAGGCCCCGTTCTCTCGCCTGTGTGTCCAGTTCGCGAGCGACGATGGCCGAGGCCGTGGTGTGGTCGATCAGCACCGCTCCCTTCTTCATTCCGGCCAGCGCGCCGGCTTCCCCCAGCATGACCGAGCGCACGTCATCGTCGTTGCCGACGCAGGTGAGCACGAAATCGGCGTCGCGCGCCGCCTCGCGGGGGGTGGGGGCGCTGGCGCCGGCGTGTTCCCGCAGCCAGGCCGAGGCCTTGGCGGGGGTGCGGTTGTAGACGGTGACGTGGTGGCCGCCTTTTCCGGCGAGGTGTCCAGCCATCGGGTGTCCCATGACCCCGAGACCGATGAATGCGACTTTGGCCATGCGCGGTTCCTCCGGGCAAAGACCCGTATGGTAAAGGCCCTGGCGTTTCCCGCAAGCGCGCGTCAACGCCGGCCGGGTCCGGCGCGTTTTAAGGCGTGTTGCGCTGTTAAAATAGCCGGGACAAACAACGGGGGAAAGCATCATGGATGACAACAAGGCCAAGGCGCTCGCCGCGGCGCTGTCGCAGATCGAAAAGCAGTTCGGCAAGGGCTCGATCATGCGCCTCGGCGAGTCCGAGGCGGCTGCCAGCAAGGACATCAAGGTCGTTTCCACCGGCTCCCTGGGTCTCGACCTGGCGCTCGGCATCGGCGGGCTGCCGCGCGGGCGGGTGGTCGAGATCTACGGGCCGGAGTCTTCCGGCAAGACCACGCTCGCGCTCTCGGTCATCGCCCAGATGCAGAAGATGGGCGGCACCGCGGCCTTTATCGACGCCGAGCACGCGCTCGATCCCCAGTACGCGGGCAAGCTCGGCGTGGACGTGGATTCGCTCCTGATTTCCCAGCCCGACAACGGCGAGCAGGCGCTGGAGATCGCCGAC
The DNA here is from genome assembly GCA_964433375.1 of uncultured Streptomycetaceae bacterium. GTDB lineage: Bacteria > Pseudomonadota > Gammaproteobacteria > Burkholderiales > SG8-41 > SG8-41. The sequence goes on along the minus strand of CAYSRR010000122.1, from coordinate 10 downwards.
ATGCTGGTGC
>CAYSRR010000121.1:2690-8759 GCA_964433375.1 uncultured Streptomycetaceae bacterium | reverse complement strand
GCCCTCCGCGGTGCGGATCGGGATGTTCTGCAGGTTGGGGTCGTTGCTCGCGAGCCGCCCCGTCACCGCCACCGCCTGCCCGTAGGTGGTATGCACGCGCCCCGTCGCCGGGTTGATCATCTCCGGGAGCTTGTCGGTGTAGGTGGACTTGAGCTTGGCGAGGCCGCGGTATTCCAGGATCAGCTTGGGCAGCGGGTGGTCGAGCGCAAGCTCGGCGAGCGATTCCTCGTCGGTCGAAGGCTGTCCCGAGGGCGTCTTCTTGACCGGCTTCAGGCCCTTCTTGTCGAACAGGATTTCCTGGATCTGCTTCGGCGAGTTGAGGTTGAACGGCTGCCCGGCCTGCTCGTGCGCCTTCCGCTCGATTTCCCCCATCTTCTCGCCGAACTCGCGCGACAGGTCCCGCAACAGCCCGACGTCGAGCAGCACGCCGTGGCGCTCCATGTCGAAGAGCACCGTGGCGAGCGGCATTTCCATCTCGCGGTAAATGCGCTCGAGCTTTTCGTCGGACTCGACCCGCGGATACAGCACCTGGTGCAATTGCAGCGTCACGTCCGCATCCTCGGCCGCGTACTCGGTGGCGCGCTCCACCGCCACCTGGTCGAAACCGATCCGGCTCGCCCCCTTGCCCGTGACTTCGTCGTAGGTGATGGTCTTCACGCCGAGGTGGCGCTCCGCCAGGCTGTCCATGTCGTGCCGCTGGTGGCTCTCCAGCAGGTAGGACTGGAGCAGCGTGTCGTGCGCGACCCCCGCGAGCCGCACGCCGTGATTGGCCAGCACGTGCGTGTCGTACTTCGCGTTCTGGCCGAGCTTGGCGCGGCCCGCGTCTTCCAGCCACGGTTTCAGCCGCTCGAGCACGGCGGCGAGGTCGAGCTGCTGCGGCGCGCCGGTATAACGATGCGCGAGCGGCACGTAGGCGGCGGACCCCGCCTCGACCGACAGGGACACGCCGACCAGTTCCGCCTTGAACGGGTCGAGGCTGGTGGTCTCGGTGTCGAACGCGACAAGATCGGCTTTGCCGATCTTGCCAATCCAGCGATCCAGTTCCTTTTCCGTGAGTATTGTTTCGTAGTCCCGTTCAGGCGCGGGTTGAAGAGCGCGCACTTCGGACACGACCACGCCATCCCCGGTGGACGACTGATTCGGCACCTCAGTCTCCTCTGGCGCGCCCTCCAACCCGCGCCTCCACGACTTGAGCCCGAAGCGCTCGAACAGCTCCGCCAGCTTCGCGGTATCGGGCTCCCGCAGGGCCAGGTCGCGCACTTTTACCGGCAGATCGACGTCGCACTTGATGGTCAGCAGGCCGCGCGCCTGCGGCAGCCAGTCGAGGCTCTTGCGCAGGTTCTCCCCCACCACGCCGCCGATTTCCGGCGCGCGCTTCACGATGTCCTCGAGGGCGCCGTACTGGGTCAGCCACTTGACCGCCGTCTTCGGCCCCACCTTCTCCACGCCCGGCACGTTGTCGACGCTGTCGCCGACCAGCGTCAGGTAGTCGATGATGCGGTCCGGCCCCACGCCGAACTTCTTCTCCACGCCGGCCACGTCGAGTACCTCGTTCGACATCGTGTTGACCAGCGTGACGCGCGGGTTGACCAGTTGCGCGATGTCCTTGTCGCCGGTGGAGATGACGACCTTCATGTTCTCACGCTCCGCCTCGCGCGCGAGCGTGCCGATGACGTCGTCGGCCTCCACCCCTTCGATCTCGAGCAGCGGCCAGCCGAGCGACGCGATCGCCTCTTTCAGCGGCGCGATCTGCGCGGCAAGGTCGTCGGGCATGGGCGCGCGGTTGGCCTTGTACTGCGGGTAGACGTCGTCGCGGAACGTCCTGCCCTTCGCGTCGAACACGCAGGCCAGGTAATCGGCCGGCGTTTCCTTCAACAGGCGGCGCAGCATGTTGAGCACGCCGTGGATCGCCCCGGTCGGCTCGCCGCGCGGACCGCGCAGGTCCGGCAAGGCGTGATACGCGCGGTAGAGATAGGACGAGCCGTCGACCAGCAGTAGTGTTTTCATTGGATCGGGATTATAAGGAATTCGTCGGCGTTCCCGCCGACGAATTCCTTCAGGCGGCTCTTTCAAACCCCGCGGGGAACGCCCATAATAGGCATTGAAGCGGACGCGGAACGCCGCTTCAATCACGTGCGTTCGAGAGGACGGCAAGGCCGCCCCTCAACGCGCGCCGGCATGAGGATTACCGATGTCCATTCGTTCTTTCGCTGCCACCCTGCTCCTCGCCGCCGCGCTGCCGGTCGCGGCGCAGCAGGGCAAGCCCGAGCTGCAGCCGCTGCCGGAGCCGCCGCCTCCGCCGCCGGGATACGAACTCGACCCCGCGAACGAGCCGCAGGTGACCATATTGAAGCGCGGCAACGACCTCGTCGAGGAACACCGCATCGGCGGCAGGCTGTACATGATCAAGGTCACGCCGCCGCACGGCACGCCGTACTACCTGATCGACCACCAGGGCCACGGCCAGTTCGTGCGCCACGACAGCTACGACAGCGGGCTCCGTCCCCCGATGTGGGTGATCTTCCAGTTCTGACGGCGCGCGCCGAGCCCCGCGGGGCTCTTACGGTTCACCTGTCGCCGTTGTACCATTCGGCGCATGTCCGTCTTCACCACCGTAACCCATGAACAACTCGGCGCCTGGCTCAAGCACTACGCCATCGGGGAACTGACCGAGCTCCAAGGCATCGCCGCCGGCATCGAGAACACCAACTACTTCGTCACCACCTCGCAGGGCCGCTTCGTCCTGACGCTGTTCGAGAAACTCACCGCCCGCGAGCTGCCGTTCTATCTCGGCTTGCAGGATCACCTGGCCGGAAAGGGCGTGCCGTGCCCAAGACCGGTCACCGACCGCGGCGGCTCTTTTCTCGGCGAGCTGAACGGCAAGCCGGCCGCGCTGGTGAGCTTCCTGCCCGGGCGCGACGTCGCCTCGCCCACGCCGGACCAGTGCGCGCAGGCCGGCGCGATGCTCGCCAGCATCCATCTCGCCGGCAGCTCGTATGCCGGCAGGATGGACAATCCGCGCGGCCCGCGGTGGTGGCAGGCGGTCCTGCCGGAGATCACGCCTTTTCTCGGCGCGGACGACGTGAAGCTGCTCGGGGACGAAGTGCGGTTCCACGCGCGGGACCGCTTCCGGGACCTGCCGCGCGGGGCGATCCACGCCGACTTCTTCCGCGACAACGTGCTGTTCGACGGCGGGCGCGTCTCCGGCGTCATCGATTTCTATTTCGCCTGCACCGACGCCTGGCTCTACGACGTCGCCATCGCCGTCAACGACTGGTGCGCGGCCGCGGGCGGCGGGCTCGATCCGCAGCGCACCGCGGCCATGCTCGGGGCGTACGGCAGGACGCGCCCGTTCACCGCGGCCGAGCACGCTGCGTGGCCGGCCATGCTGCGCGCGGGCGCGCTGCGGTTCTGGGTCTCGCGCCTCTACGACTTTTACCTGCCGCGCCCGGGCGAATTGACCCACGCCAAGGATCCCGGGCATTTCCGCGCCGTGCTGGCGGCTCGCATCGCGGCCGGCGAGCACCTGCGGCTGGCGTCCTGAGCCTTATAATCCGGGTCAATCGGGAGAGCGATCATGGAAGTCCGGGTCGTCGCGGCAGGCAGGGGATGGCAGTGGATCGTCGAGGGGTTCGCGCTGTTCCGCAGGGCCCCGGCGATGTGGTTCGCCCTCACCGGCCTGCTCATGCTGCTCTGGCTCGTGTCGATGGTCATTCCGCTGCTCGGCCCGCTGCTGTTCCACCTGCTGTCCCCCGCGTTCTTCGCCGGGTTGATGATCGGCTGCCGCGCGATCGAGCGCGGCGAGCCGCTGGAAATCCCGCACCTGTTCGCGGGCTTCAAGCAGCAGGCCGCGCCGCTGGTGACGGTCGGCGGCGTCTACCTGGTGGGCACCGTCATCGTGATGGGCATCGTGCTGATCGCCGCCGGCGGCTCGATGCTGCCCACCGTGCTGTCCAAGGGCGCGGGCGCCGATATCGAGACGCTGCGCGCGGCCTTGCGCAGCCTCACGCTCGCGCTCGCCATCGGCGCCGCCGTCTACCTGCCCCTCATCATGGCGATCTGGTTCGCGGCCCCGCTGGTGGTGTTCGAAGGCGTGGCCCCGGTCGCGGCGATGCGGCTGTCTTTCTCCGCGTGCCTGAGGAACACGATCCCGTTCCTGGTCTACGGGCTGGCGATCATCGGCATCTGGCTCGCCCTGTCGTTGCCTGCGGCGATGGGCCCCGTCGGCGCGGTGCTGGTATTCGCCCTGTTCGCGGCGTCGATCCCGGTGCTGATCTGCTCGATTTACGCGAGCTACAGGGACGTCTTCGCCGCGCCGGCCGCTCCGGCGTCCGCCGGCGACAATCCGTTCCTGCGCTGACAAAAGCAATGCAACCGCCGATGAACGCCGATGAACGCCGATACATCTCAAAAACCAGCAAATAACCGAAGTCCGATATGAGAAGCATCAAGGCAAGAGATGATCTTGCTTTGCCGTCCGATTTTCGCTGGTTCCGATATTCCCGTCTGCTTTCCTGTGCCGATCTTATCGGCGTTTATCGGCGTTCATCGGCGGCTGATGCTTTGGATTCTAGGCGGGGATGAGGTTTGCGTACTCCAGCGCGAGCCACTTCAGCCCACCGTTGCGGAAGTTGACCTGGACGCGCGCGTCGGCGCCCCGCCCCTCCGCGTTGACGATGACGCCGGCGCCGAACTTGGCGTGCACCACGCTCTGCCCGATGCGCCAGGGCGAATCCGACGCGACGAGCGACGGCTCACGGCTGACGGCTGACGGGCCCGCCGCGCTTCGCACCGGCGTCTTGCCGTAGCTGGCCGTCTGCGGTCGCGGCGCCGGGTTGATGCGTCGCATCAGGTTCTCGGGAATTTCGCGGAAAAAACGCGACGCGATGCCGTAGCGCGTCTGGCCGTGCAGCATCCGGCTCTGGGCGAGCGAAAGGTAGAGCCGGCGCCGCGCCCGCGTCAGCGCCACGTACATCAGCCGCCGCTCCTCCTCGATGTCGTCGTTGTCGGCGGACTTCAGGCTGTTATCGTGCGGGAACAGCCCCTCTTCCAGCCCGCTCACGAACACGCTGTGGAACTCGAGCCCTTTCGCCGAGTGCACGGTCATGAGCTGCAGGGCGTCGCTGCCGGCGATCGCCTGGTGCTCGCCCGCCTCCAGCGCGGCATGGGCGAGAAACGCGGAGAGCTCGTCGGGCTCGTCCACCCCGGCGGCCTCGCCCGCCGGCTGCACGTCGCGCTCGGCGACGAAAGCCGCCGCCGCGTTGACGAGTTCCGCCAGGTTCTCCAGGCGGTCGGCGCCTTCGCGCTCGGCCTGATAGTGCGCCTTCAGGCCGCTCGCCTCGATCACGTGCTCGATGATCTCCGGCAGGGGCAGACCCTGCGTCGCCTCGCGCATTTTCAGGATGAGGGCGACGAACGCCGGAATGCCCTTTCCGGCGAGTGTCGAGTGTCGAGTGTCGAGTGTTGAGTTTGCGGCTTCGCCGGCCGGGCCTTGTGACTTAGCAAGCGCGGCATCCCAGAGACTCGTGCCGCGCTCCCTGGCGGCTTCCGCCAGCTGCTCGAGCGAGCGGGCGCCGATGCCGCGCGCGGGGAAATTGATGACGCGCGCGAGCGCGCCGTCGTCGGCGGCGCCCGCGACGAGGCGCAAATAGGCGAGCGCGTGCTTCACCTCCAGGCGCTCGAAGAAGCGCAGGCCGCCGTAGACGCGGTAGGGCATGCCCGCCGAAAAAAGCGCGTGCTCCAGCACGCGCGACTGCGCGTTGGAGCGGTAGAGCACCGCGATCTGCGCCAGCGCCACGCCCTGCGCGCGCAGCGCCCGGGCTTCGTCCACGATGAAGCCCGCCTCCTCGAAATCGGTCGCCGCCTCGAACACGCGCAGCGGCTCGCCTTTCGACTCCGCGGTCCACAGGTTCTTGCCGAGCCGGCGGCGGTTGTGCCCGATCAGCGCGTTGGCAGCGTCGAGTATGTGGCCGTGAGAGCGGTAGTTCTGCTCGAGCTTGATCACGCGCTCGATCGCGAAATCCCGCTGCAGCTCCTGCATGTTGGCGGTGGTGGCGCCGCGAAAGCGGT
>CAYSRR010000121.1:0-2680 GCA_964433375.1 uncultured Streptomycetaceae bacterium | reverse complement strand
CGGTAGATCGACTGGTCGTCGTCGCCGACGGCGAAAATGGCGTTCACCTCCCCTTCCCCTCCTTGCCAAGGAGGGGTGGCGCGAAGCCCCGGGGTGGTCTCCCCTCCTTCCCAAGGAGGGGTGGCGCGAAGCGCCGGGGTGGTCTCCCCTCCTTCCCAAGGAGGGGTGGCCGCGCGAGCGGCCGGGGTGGTTTCCACTCCTGGTTCAGGAGCGGTGGCGCCAAGCGCCGGGGTGGTCTCCCCTCCTAGTTTAGGAGGGGTGGCGCGAAGCGCCGGGGTGGTGAGCAGCTTCAACCACGCGTACTGCAACTTGTTGGTGTCCTGGAACTCGTCCACCAGGATGTGCCGGAAGCGACCGCGGTAATGGTCCCGCAGCGACGGATTCGCGTTCAGCAGCTCGTAGGCGCGCAACAGCAGCTCGGCGAAGTCCGCCACGCCTTCGCGGTTGCACTGCTCGTCGTAGGCGGCGTAGAGGTCCCGCATGCGTTTCGAGAATTCGTCGCGCGACTCGACCGCGCGCGCGCGCAGGCCCTCGTCCTTGGCGGCGTTCACGAACCACTGCACCTGGCGCGGCGGGAAGCGGTCCTCGTCCACGTTGAGGCTCTTCAGCAGCCGCTTGACGAGCGAGAGCTGGTCCTGGGAATCGAGGATCTGGAAGGTCTGCGGCAGCCCAGCCTCGCGGTGGTGCGCGCGCAGCAGGCGATTGGCAAGGCCGTGGAAGGTGCCGACCCACATGCCGCGGGTGTTGACCGGCAGCATCGCGGAGATGCGCGCCAGCATTTCCTTCGCCGCCTTGTTGGTGAAGGTGACGGCGAGCAGCCCGTGCGGGCTTGCCTGCCCGGTCTGGATCAGCCACGCGACGCGCGTGGTGAGCACGCGCGTCTTGCCGCTGCCGGCGCCGGCCAGGATCAGTGCGGATTGATGCGGCAGCGTGACGGCCTCGAGCTGCCTTTCGTTGAGGCCGGAGAGAAAATCGGGAGACAAATCAGAAAACATCGGGCGCGGGAAAATTGCAGCGCTGATTATAGTGCACGCGCGGGCCGGGCGGCGGCTATAATCGCGACTTTATTCACGCACCCGCCATGCAGCAGAAGTACAATCCCCACGTCATCGAGCGCGAAGCCCAGCAGCACTGGGAAGCGGGCGGCGCATTCCGCGCGCGGGAGACGCCCGGCAAGCCCAAGTACTACTGCCTGTCGATGTTTCCCTACCCTTCCGGGAAGCTCCACATGGGGCACGTGCGCAACTACACCATCGGCGACGTCCTCACGCGCCATCACCGGATGAAGGGCTGCAACGTGCTGCAGCCCATGGGCTGGGACGCGTTCGGTCTGCCCGCGGAGAACGCGGCAATGGCGAACGGCGTGCCGCCGGCGAAGTGGACGCACGACAACATCGCCTACATGAAGAAGCAGTTGAAGTCGCTGGGTTTCGCCATCGACTGGGCGCGCGAGCTCGCCACCTGCAGGCCCGATTACTACCGCTGGAACCAGTGGCTGTTCCTGCGCATGCTGGAGAAAGGCGTCGCCTACAAGAAGACCCAGGTCGTGAACTGGGACCCGGTGGACCAGACCGTGCTCGCCAACGAGCAGGTGATCGACGGGCGCGGCTGGCGCACCGGCGCGGTGATCGAGAAGCGCGAGATCCCCGGCTATTACCTCGCGATCACGAAATACGCGGACGAGCTGCTCGCCGCGCTCGACACGCTGCCCGGCTGGCCCGAGCGCGTGAAAACGATGCAGGCCAACTGGATAGGGAAAAGCTTCGGCGTCCGCTTTGCCTTCCCATATGAGATTCCCGCTGCGACAAGCAGCGGCACGAATCCCCCCTCTCCCCCCGGGAGAGGGGCCGGGGGTGAGGGAAGTGGAGCGGCAGAAAAGGGCTTGCTCTGGGTCTTCACCACCCGCGCCGACACCATCATGGGCGTCACCTTCTGCGCGGTGGCCGCCGAGCACCCGCTCGCGGCGCAGGCGGCAAAGAACAACCCGAAGCTCGCCGCCTTCGTCGAGGAATGCAAGCGCGGCTCGGTGATGGAGGCCGACCTCGCCACCCTCGAGAAGCAAGGCATGCCCACCGGCATCAGCGTCACCCACCCGCTCACCGGCGAAGCGCTGCCGGTATGGGTCGGCAACTACGTGCTGATGGGCTACGGCGAAGGCGCCGTCATGGGCGTTCCCGCCCATGACGAAAGGGACTTCCACTTCGCCAAGGAATACGGGCTTCCGATCAAACAAGTCATCGGCGTCGAAAGCGCCAGCGCATTTACCACCGACAACTGGCAGCCTTGGTACGAAAGCAAGGAGGGTGTTTGTGTCGGTTCTGGAAAATACAACGGCCTTGGCCACGCCGAGGCCGTTGAAGCCATTGCCGCGGACCTGAAAGCAAAGGGCCTGGGCGAGAAGCAGGTGCTGTGGCGCCTGCGCGACTGGGGCGTGTCGCGCCAGCGCTACTGGGGCACGCCGATCCCGATCATCCACTGCAGGGCCTGCGGCGACGTGCCGGTGCCGGACGACCAGCTGCCGGTGGTGCTGCCGGAGGACTGCGTTCCGGACGGCTCGGGCAACCCGCTCGCGAAGCGCGCGGATTTCGTCGACTGCGCCTGCCCGAAATGCGGCAAGCCGGCGAAGCGCGAGACCGACACCATGGACACGTTCGTCGACTCGTCCTGGTACTTCCTGCGC
>CAYSRR010000120.1:0-8786 GCA_964433375.1 uncultured Streptomycetaceae bacterium | reverse complement strand
CCTGAGACGCCTCACCTGCGACACCTCACCTGCGACGTTTCATCTGCGACGCTTCATCTGAGACGCCTCATCTGAGACGCCTCATTTCCCGCGCTCCGCCTTCGGCTAGACGTCCTGCCCGAAGTGCAGCCGCCGGTACGGGATGCTGATCACGTTGCGCGAGATGCGCACGTCCAGAACCATCGGGCCGTCGCCGGCCATGAACTCGTCGATGCCGGCGGCCACCTCGTCCAGGGTGCGCGCCTGGCGGCCGCGGCAGCCGAACACGCGCGCGAGCGCCCCGAAGTCCGGCGTCGGCACCGCCGACAGGTTGCCGTCGAGCCCCTTCGCGCGCAGCTTGTGGTACTCGGCGCCGTAGGCCTCGTCGTTGACGATGCAGTAGAGCAGCTTCACGCCCAGCCGCCCGGCGGTGTCGAGCTCCTGGATGTTCTGCAGCGCGCTGCCGTCGCCGTCCACCGCGACGACCGGGTCCTTCGACCCCACCGCCGCGCCGATGGCGTTGCCGATCACCTGGCCGACGCCGGTGAAGGACGTGACGCTCACCTGCAGCGCCCGCGGCTTCTGCATGTGCCACACCGGGAACGAAAAATTGTGCGCCGAGCCGGTCACCAGCCCGACGCTGGACGGCAGCTTGTCGTCGAGCACGCCGAGCACCTCGCGGATGTCCACCGTGCCGGGCTCGATCTCGAACTCGCCCGGGTCGCGGAAAGCGCCGCGCAGCGCGTTCTTCGTCGCGGCCGTGCGGAAGCCGTCGCGCTGGACGCCCTGCTGCGCGAGCATCGCCTCGATCTCCTGCAGCGTCTCCGTCGCGTCGCCCTGCACGTAGCAGTCGGCACCGCGGTCGGTGCCGAGCAGGATGTGCGGCTGGACGTCGATCTGCACGATGCGGGCGTCGGGATAGGTGTAGCCGCCGCCCAGCGTCTTGATGTTGAGCCCCGCGCCGACCCCGATCACGCAATCGGCCTCCTGGAACAGCCCGATCGCGGCGCGCGTGGCGAACAGCCCGGAAACCCCGGCGTACCACTCGGAGTCGCTGAGCGTGCCCTTGGCATAAAAGGTCGTTGCGATCAGCGCGCCGATGCGCTTGCCCAGCCGGTCCGCGGCCTCCTGCGCCCGCGCATCCTTCGCGCCCTGGCCCAGCAGGATCACCGGCCGTTTGGCCGCGGCAATGGCCTTGACCGCCTCCTGCACGCGGTCGAGCGCGGGGCGGATCCGCTGCTGGCCGCCGCCCAGCGCCGCGGACGGCACGTACTCCTCGCCTTCGCTCTCGCACTCCTTGCCCTGCACGTCCATCGGGATGGACAGCACGATCGGCCGCGACTCCCGGCGCGCGCGGTAGAACGCCTGGCGCACCGCCTCCTCCGCGTAGTCGGGCTTCATCACCTCGATGTAGCCGCACTCGGCGGCGGTGACGAAACGGTCCTGGTTCAGGTACTGGGTCTCGCGCTCGTCGTTCCAGCTCGTCGTGGCGGTGTGAACGACGATGGGCGTATGCGAGCGCGCGGCCGCAATGAGGGAAAGGCTGAGCCGGGCGAGCCCGGGGCCGTGCGTCACGCTGGACACGCCCACCTTGCCCGTGGCGCGGGCCCAGCCCTCCGCCATCGCCAGGCCCGCGCCCTCCTCGCGCGCGTCGATCAGGCGCACCGCCTTGTGCTTCGCCATGGACGCCCACCACGTGAGCTGCCCGTCGCCCAGCAGGCCGAACACAGTCGTCCCGCCCTCCTTGACGAATGCGTTGGCAACGGCGTCGTAAACCTTCATGTTGTCTCCAGATTGAGTTCGGGAAATTGCTTCGAGAGGCGCGATTTTACTCTATGATGCCCGGTCGGAAGGATGAGGGATGAACGTGGAAGGATGATCCCACGCTTTGCGTGTAACTTAAGAGTCCCGACCTTTCGTTACCTTCGGCCGGAAATGAAGTGCCATCAGGCTGGGCTGTTGGACTTGGATTTCACGCCCCTGACCATAGTGACAAATATGGCCGTGAGTTCGTCAGCTTCAAGCACAAGCTTTTCCGCTGCTTCACTCCTGTTTACGCCGGCATCCTGTAACAACTCCAGCCAATAACCCGTTTCGTCCAGCTCCTGCAAAGCGCCCTCGATCTTGCTGATGAAGTCAGCGTTCGATTTTGCGCGTCGTGCTTCCCGGTAATGCGCACCGACCGAAGTTCCGGAACGAAGCAACTGCCCACCCAGCACGCGGGAGACTGTCGATCTGGGCAGCACGGAATAAAGGCGAATAATAGCCAGCGCGAACCGCCGTGTCCGGCGCGCCAGATCCTCCTGTACATGGTCGGTCATAATCAGTCCCTCCTGCTATCCGGGGATAACGTTGATCAACGGGCCGCGGTTGACAGGTCGACATCCGGCTGGGCGTCAGTGAAAGGCCGGGACAAAGCCAACTCGCGCAGATACGCGAGGGGTCATCCTTCATCCTTATATCTAGCCTTTGTCGCCCGATCAGTGTTTGGCTTGTCCAGTCTTCCGACCGGACGATAGTGAAAGGTCGGGACTCTGAAACCTGCACGCGTAGCGGGGGATCATCCTTCCACGTTCATCCTTCATCCTTGCCCTTTTAGTATCCTCTTTCCCTGTCCACGAGCGCATTCAACGGCCGGCCCTCGAGATAGCGCCGCGCGTTCTCGGCGAACATCTCTCCCACGATCGCGCGCCGGTCCGGGTGCCCGCCGCCGATGTGCGGCAGCACCAGGATGCCCTCGGTTTTCCAGAACGGATGCGCCGCCGGCAGCGGCTCCTCGCGGAACACATCGAGCACCGCGCCGGCGATGGTCTTCGACCGGACGGCCGCGATCAGGTCGGCGTCCACGATGAGCGCGCCGCGCGCGAAATTGATCAGCCAGGCGGTCGGCTTCATCGCGCGCAGCCGCGCGGCGTTGATGAAGTTCTCGGTCTCGGGCGTAGCCGGCAGCAGCAACACCACGAAGTCCGACCGGCCGAGCACCGCGTCGGTTTCCGCCATCGGGTACACCTGCTCGACGTGGGGAACCGGCTCCGGCGAGCGCTTCGTGCCCACCACGCGCAACTCCAGCGCCGCGGCCTTGCGCGCGAGCTCCTGCCCGATCGCCCCCAGGCCCAGGATCCCGAGCGTCTTGCCCGCGAGCGGCGCCGACATGCGCCTCGTCCAGCGGCTCTCCCGCTGGTCGAGCGCGATGTCCATGTACGGCTTGGTGAGGTGGAACAGCGCGCCGAGGATGTTCTCCGGCACCGGGATGCGGTGCGAGCCGCGCGCGTTGGTCAGCGTGACGTCGCCGCGCAGCTCGGGCCGCTCCAGCCATGCATCCACGCCCGCGGTCATCGCCTGGATCCAGCGCAGCCGCGGCATCTTCTTCAGGTAATCGCCCGCCTTCCACGCGACCAGCACCTCCGCGCGCGCCGCCACGTCGTCGGGAAGCTTGTCGGCCAGCTTCAGCGTATGCACTTCCAGTCGGTCGCCCAGGCCAGCGCGAGCCAAAGCTTCTTTATGAATGTTCGCCTCGTCGGCCCAGATGATGCATACCGGCTTGCTCATGGCGCCCCGATCCCCCGAAAATGAACTCCACCGTACGGCGGAACAGCGCGGCTTCGCACCACTCCGTATCTCTCTACCGCCCTCATCCTTGCTTTCCGTCTCACTCCGGCTTTATCCCGGCCGCCTTGATCACCTTCGCCCATTTGACCAGTTCCTGCCGGTGATACTCACCCAAGCGTTCGGGCGTGCTGGCAACGGCGTTGGTGCCAAGATCGCCGAAGCGCTTGCGCACGTCCGCGGACCCCATCGCCTTCTCCAGCGCGCCATTGAGGCGCGCAACGATCGCCTTCGGCGTCGCGGCCGGCGCGACAATCGCGTACCAGTTCTCGAGCTCGTAACCGGCGATGCCGGCCTCGATGAAAGTGGGTATGTCCGGCAGCAGCGATGTGCGCTTGGCGCTCGTCACTGCGAGCGGGCGTGCCCGCTCCCGCTTTACGACAGGGAGCACAGAAGCAACGCCGCCAATGTACAGTTCGACCTCGCCTGCCGTAAGGGCGGTAAGCGCCGGCGCGGCGCCGCGGTAGGGCACATGCACGATCCGGATGTCGGCCAGGCTCTTGAGCAACTCGCCGGCCAGGTGCGGCGTCCCGCCGACGCCGCCGGAGCCGAAGTTGAGCTTGCCGGGATGCGTCTTCGCCAACGCGATCAGTTCCTTGAGGTTCTTGACCGGCAGCGAAGGATGGGTCACCAGCAGGCTGGGCGCGGTGCCGGCCAGTCCCACCGGAGCGAAGTCCTTGATCGGGTCGTACGGCAGCGACTTGTACAGGCTGGGATTGACCGCCAGCGACGAAGTGCCCGAGAACAGCAGCGTGTAGCCGTCGGGCGGAGCAACCGCCACCAAAGCGGTGCCAGTGCTGCCGCCTCCACCGGCCCGGTTATCGATCACGATCTGCTGGCCGAGCAGCTCGCTCATTTTCTGTGCCACCACCCGGCCAAGCACGTCGTTCGGCCCACCCGCCGCGAACGGGACAACCATTCTGACCGCCTTGGAGGGGTACTCCTGCGCGCCGGCAGACCCCGCCAGAATGCCCATCGCGAAAAGCACTGCCGCATTCATATGCACAATCTTCATCGCTCTCCTCTTTCGTGTATCCGTTTACGCGCTTCTGTGGCCACTGCCGTCGATTACCAAGTGAGAAAGGACATGCTTCTTCAACGCCTCGCGGTCCACCTCGAAGCCGAAACCAGGTCCCGTCGGAACGTTGCAGCTGCCGTTGCGCACGTCGATCGGCCGGTTGCGGATGATGGGGTGCTCATTGACCGAAGGCAGGCCGAGGATGAACTCGGCGCCGAAGGCGTGGTTGGGAACGGCGCTGCACAGGTGGGCCGCGGCAATCGCCTCGATGTAGCTGCCGTTGGCCGTGCCGGCGCAGTTCGCCTTCAGACCGCCCGCTTCCGCCACCACCGCGATGTCCCGGCAGCGGCGCAGCCCGCCGCACTTGTACCACTTGAGCGTCATCACATCGGCCGCCCCGTGGGAAACCACGCGCAATGCGTCGTCGAGCGTGTAGACCGACTCATCCGCCATGATAGGCACGGTCACGCGATCGCGGATACGCCGCATGTCGACGAGCGAGCGCGCGGGAACCGGTTGCTCGAAATACGCGAGATCCGGGTCGGAGAAGCGGTTGGCGAAACGCACCGCATGCGGCATGTCGTAGCAGGTATTGGCGTCGACCCCCAGGCCTGCGCGCGCGCCGACCTCGCGGCGGATGGCCTCGGCTACGCGCACGTCGAGCTCCGCGCGATCGAGAGGCCCGATCTTGATGCAGACGTATTTCACGGCGTACTTCTCGATGGCCCTGACCGCTTCGTCCACCATGACCTTCTCTTCGTCCAGGCTCACCGACCACTCGAGTGGAATTTCGGTCTTGCATGCACCGCCGAGCAGGGCGTGCACCGGCACGCCGAGCGCTTGCCCGACGAGGTCGTGCAACGCCATGTCGACGGCGGCCAGCGTTGCGGGATTGGGCGGCAGCCTCGCTTCGCAAGCGCGGATCGCCGCCTCGATCTGCATTGCGTCGCGACCGACCAGAACCGGGCCGTAGTAATCGCGCACGTTGCTGAACATGGCCGCGGCCGTTTCGCCGACGAAGGGGTTGATGGGACGCGCCTCGCCCCAGCCGACCAGTCCGCCCGCGCGGATGCCGACCATGACCGGACGGCCGCCCCAGCCGCCCTTGTCGCTGTAGACGTACGCTCCGGTAGACATGCGGCGACGATGCGTCGGCACGATGTCGAGGCCAGCGACCTCGACGGCGTCGATCTTCAGGGGAATTGCGGGCCTGGATGGAGATACGGTCGAGGTCATGGGTTGGCGTCCGGGATGGTGATGGCGAGCAGCTTCTGCCATGTACGGTGGCGATTCAATTGCTGTGCTTCGGGTAACACTATTCCGCTGCCGCGTGGGGCCGACAAACCGTCGTTCAGTCCGTCGCTCCGCGCATTCGCCACGCAGCGGTGGCGGAAAACCCGGGTGGCTTCGACTTTGAACTCGCGTCCAATGACGTGTGAGTATAACGACACGGACACGCGCGGTCGAACGTCCACGATATGGTTTTATCGAAACTGCTCGTGTCAAGACATTGAATCGGGCCGTCAAGCGCAACGTAAACCGCTTCCCCGCCGATTTCATGTTTCAGCTCGCCCCCGAGGAAGTAGAGCGTTTAAGGTACCAATTTGGCACCTTAAAGACGGGTCGTGGACAGCACAGGAAATACCTGCCCTTCGCTTTTACGGAACAGGGCGTGGCAATGCTGTCGAGCGTGCTTCGCAGCGAGCGCGCCGTGCGAGTGAACGACTAAACCCTTTCCCCTTTTTCCTTTTGCCTTGCACCCTCGTCACCCGTGGCCGGTGTGTCACAATAGCGCACGAGGTTTTCCTGAAACGACAATGAGATCCCTCACGATACAACTCGACGAGGAGCTCGAACGCGAACTGGAGCGGCTGGCGAGGCGCAGCGGCCGAACCAAGAGCGAGGTTGCACGCGAAACGCTGCACCGGCATCTGTCGATCCAGCGCCTGGTGTCGCTGCGTCACAAGGCTATGCCTTTCGCGGTCGCCGCCGGCTACCTGACCGACGAAGACGTGTTTCGCGACATTTCGTGAAGGCATGGCGTCGTCCATGGGCCTTGGCCGGGACACGCCCGGAAGCTGCCGATCGCACGCCGATTGGCACCACCCGGCCGCTCAGGTATGATTTATTCACACTGAGGATCCTCCCGATGGTCAACGTCGTCAAAAAAACCATCTCTCTTCCCGCGCCGCTGGCGCGCGAGGCGGAAGCCCTCGCCCGGGCTGAGGGCAAGACGCTCAGCGCCGTGATCCAGGACGCGCTGCGCCAGGCACGCATCGAGCGGCGCGTGCAGGAGCTGCGGGGCATCCAGGGTTATTGGAGCCGCAGGGCCCGCGACAAGGGCATCCTCACCGAACGAGACCTCGAACGCTACCTTAGCGCGTGAAGGTCGTATTCGACACCAATATCCTGGTGTCGGCCCTGGTATTTCCCGGCGGCCGCGGCGAAGCGGCACTTTTGCGGATCGCCGAAGAACGCGACCGGTTGCTGTTGTCCAGGGCCATCCTCGACGAGTTGCTGGGCGTTCTCGCCCGCAAGTTCGCCCGGGACGCGGAAGAGCTTGCCCGGGTTGCCCTGCTGCTTTCGGAACTGAGCATCCCGGTGAAACCGCGCCGCAGACTGCGTGTCGTAAAAGACGATCCGGACAACCGCATCCTCGAATGCGCAGTGGCGGGCGGCGCGGACGCAATCGTCACCGGTGACGCCGATCTACTCGAACTCCGCGAGTACCACGGCATCCGGATCATCAGCCTGCGCGCCTATCTCGGCGATTGAAGCCTTTTCCCTTTCCTCTTTTCCCTTTTCACTTCAGGGAAACGGCGGCGGGATTCTCACCCGCCGGTTAGACGCACACCGTCGCTCGTTGGAACGCGACTTCGTGCTCCTCGCAGACCGGCTTGCGCCGTGTCCAGTCCCTACGCCTTAGCCGGAACAAGTGGCTCGTTGCTCGTTGCTCGCTATTTCCGCCTTCTGCCTTCTGCCTTCTGCCTCAAGGTTTGTCCCCGGACTCGTCCATCCGCAAAGAACGACCACCCGGTCGGAGGCGAGTGGAACAGAGCGCCATGCCGGCCCTCCTCACCCCTCTCCCCTCACTCCTCACCGGGCTTGTGCGCTGCCGCACCGCGCGTGCACCGTGCCGCGGATCAAATCTTAACGACTAATTGCAGTGGCCCGACCCGAGATCTGGGAGTCTGCCCTTTTTGATTCACTTTCCTGCCTGCTTCGACTCCTCGACGGTCAGCCACTTCTTGGCGTCGCCGGCGTGACCGGCGGGAAAGCGCCTCACCTCGGCCGCGATGAAGTGGCGCGCGAACTTGACCGCGAACTGCCCGATGCGCGCATCGGTGACGAGCGCCACCCGGCGGATCTTGCGGTGATGGTTCCTGACGAAGCGGAAGTGCTTCATCATCCCGGCCAGGTTTTTCCAGCCCGGGAACCGCTCGATTTCGATCAGCAGGCCGGCCAGCCTGCCCTTTTTCGCGACATAGGGATCCGCCAGCGCCGCGAGCGTCTCGAAATCCCCTTCCTCCAGCGGCCCTGACGGCTTGACGTGCAGGATGCCTTTTTCCTTGTCGAGCCTGGCTGTGATCATATGGGTTACCTCGTATCTCTCGAAGGCGTAAGTCGAAAAGGCGTCGCAGGTAAAGCGTATCAGAAGAGGTGACTTTGAAATAGCGTCGCAGGTGAGGCGTCGCAGATGAAACGTCTCAGATAATGCGTCGCAGGCAAGGCGCAGTACCTGAGACGATCTACCTGAGACGCAGTATCTGCGACGTAGTACCTGAGACGTGGTACCCGAGACGCCTTATACGCTCTCAGCGGCTCACCCTTCTGACTTCCTCCTTCCGCCTTCCTCCTTCAGTTCAGCCCGCCAGGACCGCCATGCGGGCATGAACCGGTCCATCAGCGCCTTGAAGCGGTGGTTGTGGCTCGGCTCCAGCACGTGCGCCAGCTCGTGCACGAGAACGTATTCGAGACATTCCCGGGACTTCTTCGCGAGCTCGGTGTTCAGGCGAATATGGCCGGTGCGCGTGTTGCAGCTGCCCCACCGGGTCCTCATTTTCCGCACGGACAGGCGCCCCGCTTTTACACCGGTCAGCCGCTCCCACTTCTCGACCAGTTCCGGCAGAGCCTCCATCAGCCTGGCGCGATACCACTCGTCGAGCAGGGCCTGCTTCTTTCG
>CAYSRR010000119.1:3165-8818 GCA_964433375.1 uncultured Streptomycetaceae bacterium | reverse complement strand
TCCTCGATGTCGCCGCGCGTGACCGGCTGCCGGTAGGCGATGATCGCCAGCGTCTCCAGCACGGCGCGCGAATAGCGCGGCGGCTTCTGGGGATTCAGGCGATCGAGATAGGGCTGGAATTCAGGCCGCGCGCGGAAGCGCCAGCCGGAAGCCACCTGCGCGAGCTCGATGCCCCTGCCCTCCCAGTCCCCGCGCAGCTCGTCGAGCACGCGCCGCAGCGCGTCGCTGGAAAGCGCCTCGTCGAAGAGCTTCTTCAATTCGGAGAGCGGGAGCGGCTCCTGGCTCGACAGCAGCGCGGTCTCCAGTACCTTTTTCATCCGGTCCAGGTCCATCGGGGTTGTGTCCATGTAGGTTCCAGTCATTCTACGGCCGCGAGCGGGCCGGTTTTCAGTTTTACATAGATGGGCGCATAGGCCGCCTGCTGGCTGACCTCGACCAGGCTCTCGCGCGCGAGCTCGAGTATGGCGAGAAAAGTCACCACCAGCATGGCGATGCCTTGCGCCGGATCGAACAATTCCACGAACTCGACGTAGCGCGCTTCCTGCAGGCGGCGCAGGATGCGGGTCATATGATCGCGCACCGACAGCTGCTCGCGCGTGATGCGATGGTGGCGGTTGACCGCCGCGCGCGCCAGCAGCGCGAGCCACGCCGACCTCAGGTCCTCGGTATTCACCTCGGGCAGGCGCTCGGCCACGGACTGCTCGAACAGCACCTGCACCAGCGAATAATCGCGGCCAGCCTGCGGCAGCTCGTTCAGGCGCTGGGCCGCGAGCTTCATCTGCTCGTATTCCAGCAGGCGCCGCACCAGCTCCGCCCGCGGGTCCTCCTCGATCTCGCCCAGCGCGGGCCGCGGCAGCAACAACCGCGACTTGATCTCGATCAGCATCGCGGCCATCAGCAGGTATTCCGCCGCCAGCTCGAGCGAACGGGTGCGCATCACCTCGACGTACTCGAGATACTGCGCGGTCAGCCGCGCCATCGGGATGTCGAGAACGTTGATGTTCTCCTTGCGGATGAGGTAGAGCAGCAGGTCGAGCGGCCCCTCGAACTGCTCCAGGATCACTTCCAGCGCATCGGGTGGAATGTAGAGGTCCCGCGGCAATTCCAGCATCGGCTGGCCGTAGACCATGGCGATCGGGTTGGCAGCGGCGACGGCGACGGGTTCGGTCATGGAGCGTTCCGTTGCGCGCGCGCGCCGGCCGGGGCTTGCGTAAATTTTGGGGGGAAGAAGCCTGCCGGCGGAGGAAATCTGCCGGTCAGTTCACGCAGTTCAGTGGCCTTGCGGCTACCGTCCTGCAACAGCGACGGAGGCATCGAAGCATTTTACAGGGAAACGGCCGCAAAACCTACCGGTTTCAGCCGCCGTCAGCTGTAATCGAGCCCCATGGCCTGCTTGCCCTCGCGCAGCGTCTCCTGCGCCAGCTTGCGCGCCTTCTCGCAGCCGTCGGCGATGATCGATCGCACCAGCGTCGGGTCCTCCAGGTAACGCTCGGAGCGCTCCCGGATCGGCCTCAACTCCTCGATCACGGCATCGATCACGGGCTGCTTGCATTCCAGGCAGCCGATGCCGGCGCTGCGGCACCCCGTCTGCACCCATTCCCTGCGCTTGTCGTCGGAGTACACCAGATGCAGCTGCCATACGGGACACTTCTCCGGATCGCCGGGGTCGGTCCGCTTCACCCGCGCCGGGTCGGTCGGCATGGTCTTGATCTTCCTGGCGATGCTGTCCGCATCCTCGCGCAGGCCGATGGTGTTGTCGTAGGACTTGGACATTTTCTGCCCGTCCAGCCCCGGCATCTTCGAGGACTCGGTCAGCAGGGCCTGGGGCTCGATCAGTACCACCTTGCCGCCGCCCTCGATGTAGCCGAACAGCCGCTCACGGTCACCCAGGGGCAGGTTCTGCGCCTCTTCCACCATCGCTCGCGCCGCCGCCAGCGCTTCCACGTCGCCCTTCTCGAGAAACCGGGTGCGCAACTGGCGGTAGAGCCGGGCGCGCTTCGCCCCGAGTTTCTTGATCGCGGCCTCGGCCTTCTGCTCGAAACCCTCTTCCCGGCCGAACACGTGGTTGAAGCGGCGCGCGACCTCGCGCGTGAATTCCACGTGCGGCACCTGGTCCTCGCCCACCGGCACCTGATTGGCGCGGTAGATCAGGATGTCGGCGCTCTGCAGCAGGGGATAACCTAGAAAACCGTAAGTGGAGAGGTCCTTGTCGGCCAGCTTTTCCTGCTGGTCCTTGTAGGTCGGGATGCGCTCGAGCCAGCCGAGCGGCGTCACCATGGACAGCAGCAGGTGCAACTCGGCATGCTCCGGCACGCGCGACTGGATGAACAACGTCGCCTGGGCCGGGTCCACGCCGGCCGCCAGCCAGTCGATCACCATGTCCCACGCGTGCTGCTCGATGGCGTCGGGCGTATCGTAATGCGTGGTGAGCGCGTGCCAGTCGGCGACGAAGTACAGGCACTCGTACTCGTGCTGTAGCCTGACCCAGTTCTTGAGCACCCCGTGGTAGTGGCCCAGATGCAGCGCCCCGGTCGGGCGCATGCCGGAAAGTACGCGATTGACGAACATTATCGTGTAATTCTAACAGGTTGCGTCACGGCCTCAGGCCGCGAGCCCGAACGGCTCCAGGCCGCCCTTGCCCGTTCGCGTGATCACCGGCGCCTCGCCGGTGAGATCCACGACCGTGGTCGGCGTGACGCCGCATGAGCCGCTGTCGAGTATGAGATCTACTGCGTGCCCGATCCGGTCGCGGATCTCCTGCGCGTCGTTGAGCGGCAACTCCTCTCCCGGCAACAGCAGCGTCGAGCTCAACAGGGGCTCGCCCAGCGCGGCGAGCAGCGCCTGCACTACCCGATGGTCGGGCACGCGTAAGCCGATCGTCCTGCGGCTGGGATGCAGCAGGCGCTTGGGCAGCTCCCGCGTCGCCCTGAGGATGAAGGTGTAGCTGCCGGGCGTGGCGCTCTTCAGCAGCCGGAACTGGCTGTTGTCCACGCGTGCATAGACCGCGATCTCGGCCAGGTCACGGCAGACCAGCGCGAAGTGATGGCGCGCGTCCACCTGCCGGATGGCACGCATGCGCTCCATCGCCGCCTTGTCGCCCAGGTGGCAACCCAGGGCGTAACAGGAATCCGTCGGGTAGACGATCACGCCCCCTGCCCGCACGATCTCGACCGCGCGTCGGATCAGCCGCAGCTGCGGGTTGTCCGGATGGATGGTGAAGAACTGGGACATGGGCGAGTGTCGGGTGTCGGGTGTCGGGTGTCGAGTGACGAGTGGCGCCCGCCCGCCGACCGCTGGTCAGCGGCCTCGCGGCGCGCGGCCTGGGCCCCGAGCGCGTGGTGACGCTGGGGTTCCATGTCGACTACTGGAACCGATCAGGCGAGCGTCCGCCCCTGGCGCAACCGGCTTTGCGCCGGGACATGCTGAGCCAGGAATTCCATCTGGTCAGCCAGGATGCGGCGATTGGTGAGTATCAGGTACTCGGCGCGGTTCGGCACGTACGGCAGGTAGACCAGCTCCATGCCGGCCTGCTCGGGCGTGCTGTTGCCCTTGCGCTCGTTGCAGGCACGGCACGCCGTTACCGTGTTCATCCAGCTGTCCCTGCCGCCGCGCGAAAAGGGAATCACGTGGTCGCGCGTCAGCCGCGAGCTCGGGAACGAGTGGGCGCAATAGGCGCAGATCTGGCGGTCGCGGTGAAACAGCTCGCGGTTGTTGAGCGGCGGCACCTGGCCGAACGCCTTCAGCGCCATCGCCTTGCCCTTGATGGCGATGATGCTGGACGCCGTGATGCTGGAACGCGTGCAGGTCAACCGGTTCATGCCGCCATGCACCGTGAAAGCCGTGGCGCCCGTCGCCCAGGCCACCTGGTCCTTGGCGTAGTAATAGCAGGCGTGCTGCCAGCTGATCCAGCGGTGCGGCACGCCGTGCGTGTCGAGGGTCAGGATGAGCGGGTAGCCGCCGTGCAGCATGGCCTGCTGTTCGATGACGATGTTCATGCTCTCGATCGTGTCATGGCGCCCGGCAGGCGCCCAAGGGGAAATTTACCAGATTTTTGAATTTGTGCCAGTTTCAGGGGGTTACGGCCATCCGGCGCGGCAGGCCCCGGCCGCGGCGCTCGTAGTGCGCCGCAACGCAGCAAGGTATAATTCCGCCCTGTGAATATCCTTACTACCCGCCCGACAGGCCGTTGGCGGCCGCTGTGACCCTGGTGCAAGACGTTCCCGCCTCCCCGCAGCCGGATGCGTCCGGCGCAGATAAGATTACCTTCGAAGCGCTGGGCCTGATCCCGGAGCTGCTCCGCGCCGTCGCCGAACAAGGCTACCTGGAACCGACACCGATCCAGGCCAAGGCGATCCCCCTGGTCCTGCAGCGGCGGGACCTCATGGGCGCTGCCCAGACCGGCACCGGCAAGACGGCCGGCTTCACGCTGCCGATCCTGCAGTTGTTCGCCCCGCAGGCCAGCAACAGCCCCTCCCCGGCCCGGCATCCGACACGCGCCCTGATCCTCACGCCCACGCGCGAGCTGGCAGCGCAGATCGAAGACAGCGTGCGCGTCTACAGCAAGCACATCCCGCTGCGCGCGACGGTCGTGTACGGCGGCGTGGACATCGGCCCGCAGATCAAGGCGCTGCAGGGCGGCGTGGAAATCCTCGTTGCGACGCCCGGCCGCCTGCTCGACCACCTGCATCAGAAGAGCGTCAACCTGTCGAAGGTCGAGATCCTGGTGCTCGACGAAGCCGACCGCATGCTCGACATGGGCTTCATACCGGACATCAAGCGCATCCTCGCCGTGCTGCCGAAGCAACGGCAGAACCTGCTGTTTTCCGCGACCTTCCCCGAGGAAGTGCGCCGGCTCTCGAAGGAACTGCTGCAGCACCCGGTCACGGTCGAGGTCGCGCCGCGCAATGCGCCGGCCGACCTCGTCACGCATCAGGTTCACCACGTGCCGCTGCTGAAAAAGCGCTCGCTGCTGGTCAAGCTGATCCGCACCCGCGACATGCGGCAGGTGCTGGTGTTCGTGCGCATGAAGCGCGACGCCAACCGCCTCGCCCGCCAGCTCCAGCAGGACGGCATCATGGCAAAGGAAATTCACAGCGACCGCACGCAGGCCGAACGCATGCAGGCGCTCGAGGATTTCAAGCAGGGCAAGTGCCCCGTGCTGGTCGCCACCGACATCGCCGCGCGCGGCATCGACATCGAGGAACTGCCGTTCGTCATCAATTACGAGTTGCCGCATACCCCCGAGGATTACGTGCACCGCATCGGGCGCACCGGCCGTGCCGGGACGCCAGGCGAGGCGATCTCCCTGGTGGCGCCTGAAGAAATCAAGTTCCTCGAAGAAGTCGAGAAGCTGCTGAAGCGCAAGCTGCCGCTGGCCTCGACGCCCGAGACCCTGCCGGATGACCGATCTGCCCGTCACTCGCGCGAACCGGGACATAACCGCGAGCCGAAGCGGGAACGCGGACGGGAACAGTCACGTCACGACCGCGACGGCAATCGCCACGAGCGCAGGCCGCAACCAGCGGCCGCGCCGCGCGCTTCATCTTCCCAATCATCCTCCCAGCCTGCCTTCGATTATTCCAAACCATACGAGCCGGCCCCGTCGGCGCAACCCGCCCGCACGGAACCCGCGCCGGTGATACGACGGGGACCG
>CAYSRR010000119.1:0-3155 GCA_964433375.1 uncultured Streptomycetaceae bacterium | reverse complement strand
GTCGCGCCCGACCGCCGCGCTGCTCGGCGGCCTGCCGCTGAAGCGCGACAAGGAATCCTGACGCCGCGCATCGCGCCCGCCACCATCGGCCGGCCGGGTCGTCACCGCATCCCCTCGTCACGGAATGCCAGACATGAAAACCCTCACTCCCGCGCAACTCCAGGCCGCGCTGCACGACGGCGGCGAGATCGCGCTGCTCGACGTGCGCGAAACCGGGCAGTTCGGTGAATCCCATCTGCTTTTCGCCACCCCGCTCCCCTACAGCCGTCTCGAGCTGGACGTGGTCGCGCTGGTGCCGCGCAAGTCGGCGCGTATCGTGCTGTGCGACGACGACGGGCAAGGCGCGTCGGCGCCCGCCGCAAGGCGGCTGCAGGCGCTGGGCTACACGGATGTGGCCGTGCTGGCAGGCGGGAACCAGGCATGGTCCGGCGCGGGTTACGGCCTGTTCAAGGGCGTCAACGTGCCGAGCAAGCTGTTCGGCGAGCTGGTCGAGCACGAGTACGGCACCCCGCGCATCACGGCGCAGGAGCTGGTGCGCATGAAAGAAGCGGGAGAGGACTTCGTGCTGTTCGACGGCCGCCCGCTGAACGAGCACCACAAGATGACCATCCCCGGCTCGACCTGCTGCCCCAACGCCGAGTTGCCGTACCGCGTGCCGAGCATCGTGAAGAGCCCTAAGACCAGGATCATCGTCAATTGCGCCGGCCGCACGCGCTCCATCCTCGGCGCGCAAACGCTCATCAACTTCGGCGTGCCGAACCCGGTCTACGCGCTCGAGAACGGCACGCAGGGCTGGTACCTGTCCGACCTCAAGCTCGAGCACGGCGCCACGCGCAAGTACCCGGACCGCGTCGATGAGTCGACCCTGCCCGCCCTCCAGGCATCTGCGCGAAAGCTGCTGCAGCGCTACTCGATCGGCACCGTCACGGCACGGCAGGCCGAGGCATGGCTCGTGGAAGCGGGCCGCACCACCTACCTGTGCGACGTGCGCACTCCGGAAGAATTCGCGGCGGGCTC
Organism: uncultured Streptomycetaceae bacterium; assembly: GCA_964433375.1. Classification (GTDB taxonomy): domain Bacteria; phylum Pseudomonadota; class Gammaproteobacteria; order Burkholderiales; family SG8-41; genus SG8-41. The sequence continues at coordinate 2,138 of CAYSRR010000119.1, read as the reverse complement.
GATACCCGGCGCCCAGCATGCGCCCGGCGGGCAGTTGATCCAGGCGACCGACCAGTGGGTAGGCGTGCGCAACGCCCGCATCGTGCTTTTCGACGGCGGCGAAAGCGTCCGCGCGCCCGTCGTCGCCAGCTGGCTCAAGCAACTGGGCTGTGATGCCTGGGTTCTGGAGGGCGGCGTGCAATCGGGCCTGAAGGGCGTACCCGCGGCGCAGCCTCCCCTGCCCGCGCTCGCGAAAATTTCAGCCGCCGAGCTCAAGAAGATGCTCGACGGCGGGACCTGCAGCGTCCTCGACCTAGGCACCAGCATAAGCTTCCGCAAGGCACATGTGCCCGGCAGCCGCTGGAGCACGCGCGTGCGCCTGGCGGCGGATGCGCGCAACGTCAAAAAGCCCATCGTGCTGGTGGCCGAGGAGGTCGATATGGCGCGCTTGGCCGCGATCGACCTGATCGAGGCCGGCATCACGGACGCCAGGCTGCTCGACGGCGGCCTCGCCGCCTGGACGAAGGCAGGCTATCCCGCCGAGGCCACGCCGGGATCCCCCCCCGACGCCGAGTGCATCGACTACCTGTTCTTCGTCCACGACCGCCACGCCGGCAACAAGGCGGCGATGAGGCAGTACCTCGCCTGGGAAACCGGGCTGATGGCCCAGCTCGGCGAGCAGGACAAGAGCGCTTTCAGGATCGGCGCATCGCACTGAGCCGCCCCCCTGAAACGAAAAACGCCGGCTCATCGAGCCGGCGTTTTTACGAGCGTGAATCTCCCGATCAATTGATCTGGAGGTTGACGTCGCGCACGACCTTGCCCCACTTGGCCAGCTCGACCTTCAGGTACTCGCTGTAAGCTTTGGGATCGGTGCCGACGATGTAGGTGCCCACCCGGTCGAACTGGGTTTTCACGTCCGCCTGCTGGAGCAGCCTGGTCACATCGCGATGGATGCGGCTGATCGCCGCCGCCGGCGTGCCGCGCGGCGCAAGCAACCCGGTCCACAGCTGTGCGTCATAGCCCGGGAGCGTTTCCGAGATGGCGGGAACATTCGGCAGTTCCGGCGAACGCTTGGCGCTGGTCACCGCGATGATGCGCAACTGACCCGCCTTGTGCTGCGGCAGGACGCTGGAGATGCCCAGGCAGCCGATCTTGACTTGCCCGCCGAGGAGATCCGCCCGCGCCGGGCCGCTGCCCTTGTAGGGGATGTGCACCATGTTCACCTTGGCCATGGAAACGAACATCGCCTGGAACAGGTGCTGCGCGCCGCCGTTGCCGGACGAGGCGTAATTGATCTTGCCCGGCTGTTTCTGCGCCAGCGCGATCAGTTCCTTGACCGAGCTCACGCCCAGCGAAGGATGCACGGTCAGGCCGTACGGCTGGCTGCCGATCTGCATGATCGGGTTGAAGTCCTTCAGCGGGTCGTACGCCACCTTCTTGTAGAGATGGGGCACGATGACGTGCGGGGTCCCGGCGCCCAGCAGCGTGTATCCGTCCGGGTTCGCCTTCGCGGCGATTTCCGTCCCGATCAGGCTGCCGGCGCCGACGCGATTGTCGATCACCACCTGCTGGCCCAGCATCTCGGGCAGCTTGTTCGCGACGATGCGCACGACGATGTCGGTCGCCCCGCCGGCCGAGTACGGAATGATCAGGCGAACCGGCTTGTCGGGATAGGCCTGGGCCTGCGCATGAAGCGGCGCCGCAAGCAGCACCGAAGCGCATAACAGGCCGAACCCACTACTTGCTAGTTTATTGTGCATCATTACCCTCCTCCTTCGAATTATCGTAAAAGCATCATACCCGGCAGCGTGGAAGTCTATCCCAGCCACGCACCATGCTGCAATTCGGGCTATCGCACCGCTTCTCCGCTCAGAGCCCTGCGGAAACGGATGGTTCCCGGCAATTGCCCCGTAGCCGCGTGCTACCATCAACGCCGGTTCCCGACGCGGCCGGCCTATCCGCGACGAGAGGCTGGCCGCGCGCACGCTTGATCGTCACCCGGATCCGCCACCCTCAACCGTCACAGCGAAACCCATGCTCTCCATCCGGGGCCTGACCAAATCATACGGCGGCGCGCGGCCACGGATCGTGCTGAACGGCATCGCCCTGGACATCGCGCGCGGCGAGTACATCGCCATCGTCGGCGAATCCGGCTC
>CAYSRR010000118.1:0-8827 GCA_964433375.1 uncultured Streptomycetaceae bacterium | reverse complement strand
CTACACGGACAGCCCGTGGTATACGCCGCAGCCCTGCGGCGTGCCGTTCGACCTGACGCAAAGCGACGAGGAGATCTACCGCCAGACCGAGGCCATGTGCCGCGAGCGACCCGGCTTCGAGGAGGCAGGCCCCTGGCGCGAGCGCCTGGCCGGGCGGATCCGGGCGGCGCTCGACGAAGTCGGCGGTCGTTGAGGCAGGATTGAGCCGCCGATGAATTCTTTTCAATACCCCCTTGAGGGGTACGCCGATAGACGCCGATGAGCGTGAGGTTAACGTTCCGTATGACCCGCCACGAAGCGGTCGGCGTCGATGCGGCGGTTGGACCTCATATTAATTAGGCTGCGATCTTTCGCAGTAAGCCCGGATTGAGTTCCGCAACTTTAATAAGAGTTTTCGCGGCTGCACTCGGCTCGCGGCGCCCCTGTTCCCACTCCTGGAGAGTGCGGACCGAAACCCCGAGAAGCGCGGCAAACTGGGATTGCGACAGGTTGGATTTCTCGCGGGCGCGAACGATCGGGTAGGACTCGGCCGTGTAGCGTCGGCCAACACGGCCGGCCTTGATGTCGCGAATGCCGTCAACGATTTCCCGGCCAACGTTCCTGCCCTTTTCCCACTTCACCAATTGTTTTTCGGTCAACTTACTCATTTTCGATAGCCTCTTTCATCTGCTTCAGGAGATGCGCGGGAATGCTTTCGCGCACGTTCTTTCCATAGAGCGTAAGCATCCAGATCTCGCCATGGGCGTTGCGCAGGTAGTAAATTACGCGCAACCCGCCGCGCTTTCCGCGGCCCGCCACCGCCCATCGCAGCTTCCGCACGCCGCCGGAGCCAGGAACGACAGCACCGGCTTCGGGACGTCCGTTCAGGTGGCGCTGGAGCCTCGCGTATTCATCGTCATCGAGATAGTGCTCGAGCGCCTTCGTGAAGAAAGGCGTCTCGATGAATTCGAACATCGACCCATTCTACGGCATTGACGTATAGCTGTCCAGTCAACGCGGGAATAAGGCTTAAGCTTAACGGCATGGAAATCCCGGGATCCCCATTGATCAGTCAGATATCGCCGCGCGTTGAACGGCGGCCTGTTCGTCCGTTCGAACGGGCGGGGTTAAACCGGCACGGAGTGTCCGGATTTAACGGGATTTGGCCATCGTCGACTGGTTGAGCGACCGCGGATCGCGCGGCTGCCAGCGGCCGGAGTCCACCAGCGCCAGAAAATCCCCGGTCAGGCGGTTGAACAGGTCCGGCTCCTCGACGTTCACCGCGTGGCCGGTGCCGGCCACCACGGTGAGCCGCGCCGCGGGGCACACGCGCTTGATGAAGATCCCCGGCTCGAGGCACTGGTTGTCCTCGTCGCCGGTGACGATGTGCGCCGGCACTTTCATGCGGGCGAGGCCCCGTTCCAGGCCGTAGATCGACGGCCGGCGTGCCTGCACGCCACGCAGCGTGTTGGCGGAGCCGAGCGCGGAATGCCCGGCGAACTGCTCGCAGAACTCGCGGAAGCCGCGCGGGTCCTTGTTCTGGTACTGCACCCGCGCCGGCCCGATCTGGTAAGTGGTGATCGCCTCGGGCGTGCCGAGCGTCTCGAAGCGGCGCGCCATCGTCTCGGTGTCGCGCGCGAACTGCGCCCGCTTGTCGGGGTCGCAGCCATAGCCCGCGCCGATCACGGTGATCGAGCGGGCGAGCCGGGCGTGGCGCAGGCCGAAGTGCAGCGCGGCGAAGCCGCCCATCGAGCAGCCGATGACGTGGGCGCGGCGCAAGCCGAGGTCGCGCATCACGTTGGCAATATCGTCGGTGGCGATGGCCTGCGAATACTGCGCGGCCTTCGCCGGCACGTCGGACGGCGGGTAGCCGCGGGCGTTGAAAGCGATGCAGCGGTAGCGGCGGCTGAAATAACGCAGCTGCGACTCCCAGCTACGGATATCCCCGGCGAACTCGTGCACGAACACGATGGGGAAGCCCTTGCCCGCTTCTTCGTAGTAGAGCCGCACGCCTTGCGAGTTTGCGTATGGCATCGTTCACGCCTTTCCAGCCATGGTGGATGGATTAAGCGACCTCGGATCGCGCGGCCGCCAGCGGCCGGAATCCACCAGCGCGAGAAAATCCTCCGTCAGCCGGTTGAACAGCGCGGGTTCCTCGACGTTGACGACGTGGCCGGTCGCGGCCACGACGGTCAGCCGCGCGGCGGGGCAGGCCCGCTTGATGAAAAGTCCCGGCCCGAGCGCGCTCTCGTCCTCGTCGCCGACGATGACGTGCGTCGGCACCTTCATGCGCGCGAGCTTGCCGCCCAGGTCGTAGATCGAGGGCCGCCGCATCTGCACGCCGCGCAAGGTGTTGGCATGACCGAGCGCGGAGTGCTCGGCGAAGCGCACGAAGAATTCGGCGAAACCGCGCGGATCCTTGTTCTCGAGCTGGATGCGGTTGGGCGCGGCGCGGTACTTGGCCATGGCGGGCCCGAGGCCGTCCGCGAGCAGGCTGCGCGCCGTCGCCTCGCTGGCTTTCAGGAATTGCGCGTGGCCCTTCGGGTCGGAGCCGGCGCCGGCGCTGACCGGGGTGAGCGAGAGCGCGCGGCGGGGATAACGCAGTCCGAACTGCAGCGTGGCGTAGGCGCCCATCGAACAGCCGACGATGTGCGCCCGCCCGATGCCCAGGTGCCGCATCACGCCGGCGATGTCGTCGACCGCGGTCCGCCAGGAATACTTCGACACCGCGGCCGGCACCTCGGACGGCGGGTAGCCGCGGGCGTTGAAAGCGATGCAGCGGTAGCGCCGGCTGAAATGGCGCATCTGCGCTTCCCAGCTGCGAAAGTCGCCCGAGAACTCGTGCACGAACACGATCGGCGCTCCTTTGCCGGTCTCCTCGTAATACAGGCGCGCTCCATTTGAGTTGGCGTAGGGCATGGCTGCTCCGGAAAGACCACAGACTAGCTTTGTTTAACGGGCACTAACAAGCCCTGTCACTCATCACCCGTCACGTTTCACCGGCGGTGGGGCGAGTTCCGCCCGATGGCAGATGGCGATGCCCGCCAGCACCGCCGCGCCGCCGGCGACGGCGAGCCAACCCAGGGTCTCGCCGAGCAGCGCCCACGCCAGCAGCGCCGCCACCACCGGCTGCAGCAGCAGGCCGACCGAGGAGAACGTGCCCGGCAGGTGCGCCATCGCGTACGCGATCAGGCTCTGGCCGCCGGCCTGGGCGATGATCGCCAGCGCCGCGACCGTCATCCATCCAGACGGGGTGGACGGCAGGATCTGCTCGCCGGTGACGAGCGCGAGCGCCAGCAGCGGCATCGCCATGAACACGCCGCTCCAGGCCATGAGGCTGGAGGTCGCCACGCGGCTGCGCAGGCGGGTGACGGCGATCTGGTAAGCGGCGTAGAACACCGCGGTCAGCACGCCCAGCGCGTCTCCCAGCAGCGCGCGGCCGCCGAGAGAGAAGTCGCCCCCGATCAGCAGCGTGACGCCGGCCAGCGCGGCAGCGAGGCCGACCAGGAACAGGCCGGCCGGGCGCCGGCCGAACAGCAGCCACGCCGCCAGCGTGACGAAAATCGGCGCGAGATTGGAAAGCAGCGTCGCGTTGGCCACCGAAGTGAGCATGATCGACCAGTGCCACACGGCGAGGTCGGCGGCGAAGAACAGCCCGGCCAGGACGAGCAGGCGGCGGTTGGCCGCGAAGCTCGCGGCGTGGCGGCCGCGCTGCTCGAAGAGCGACCAGCCCCACAGCAGCGGCAGCGCCAGCGCGATGCGCCAGAAGGCGGTGGCGATGGGCCCGGTTTCGCTCCATCGCACGAACAGCGGCGCGGTCGCGATCGCCGCCGCGCCGGCGAACAGGGCGAGCATGGCGAGCGCGCGGCGGCTTTCCGGGGTTATGGAAGTTCCGGGTTTCAATTCAATTTTCCGGCCGCGTCAGCGGCCGGAAAATTTGGGCTTGCGCTTTTCTATGAAGGCGCGCATGCCTTCCTTCTGGTCGTGCGAGGAGAACAGGATCTGCAGCGACTTGGTTTCCAGCGCGAGCGCGGTGGACAGCGGCGCCTCCATCCCGGCGAGTACCGCTTCCTTGGCGAGCTGGATCGCGAGCGGCGGCAGCGCGGCGATCTGGCGCGCGAGGTCGATGGCGCGGCCCTCCACCTCGGGGTCCGGCACCACCTCGCTGACCAGCCCCATGTCGAGCGCTTCCCGCGACGAGAACAGCTCGCCGGTCAGGATGTATTTCATCGCCTTGTATTTGCCGACCGCGCGGGCCAGGCGCTGCGTGCCGCCGCCGCCCGGGATGATGCCGATGTTGACCTCGGGCTGGCCGAAGCGCGCGGACTCGCCGGCGACGATGATGTCGCAGGTCATCGCCAGCTCGCAGCCGCCGCCGAGCGCGTAGCCGCTCACCGCCGCGATCACCGGCTTGGGGCAGCCCGCGATCGCCCGCCACAGCTTGTGCACGCCGCGCTGGAGCATCTCGATGGTGCCGGCGTCGGCCATCTCCCGGATGTCGGCGCCGGCGGCGAAGCTCTTCTCGTTGCCGGTCAGCACGACGGCGCGCGTGGTCGAGTCTTCGCCCACCTCGGCGAGATGCTTCGCCAGCAGCTTGCGCACTTCGAGGTTCAGCGCGTTGCGGACCTCGGGGCGGTTGATGCGCAGCAGCACCACGCCTTCCGCCGGGCGCTCGAGGAGGACGAGATCGGTCATGATCCCGAAGGATGAGGGATGAAGGATGAGGGATGACCACCCCGCCTGCTGCGCAGGCACCCCTCCTCGGCCAGGAGGGGTGTCTTGCGGGTCGAATCACGACTCACGAATCACCATTCACGCCGTTACTGTTTTGCGAGCCCGAGATCGACCAGCACCGCCTTCATATCGTCGTATTCCTTGTCGAGCTGCTTCTTCAACTGCGCGCTGCCCATGAAATCGTCGAACCAGAAGTTCTTCCTGATGCCGTCCTGCCATTCCGGGACCTGGGTCGCCTTGCGCAGCGTGTTTTCCCAGTAGGCGAGCTGCTCGCCCGTCAGGTTGGGCGGGCCGACGAGCGCGCGCCAGCCGCCGAACACGAGGTCCACGCCTTGCTCCTTCCAGGTCGGAATGTTCGCCAGGGCGCCGGGGAAGCGGCCGGGGGCGGCGACGCCCACCACGCGCAGCCGGCCGGCCTCGACGTGGCCGATGACGTTGCCCGCCGCGGTGGTCACCAGGTCGATGTGCTCGCCGAGGAGGTTGGTGATGGCCTCGGCCGAGCCCTTGTAGGCGACCGCCTTCAGGTCGCGCGCGTTGCCGCCGATAGCCTTCATCAGCAGCCCGACCGCGATGTGGTTGTGGCTGCCGAGCGCGGTGGCGAAGCCGACGGCGATCGACTTGGGATCCTTGTTCAACTGCGCGCGCAGCATTTTCCCGTCCTTGATCGGCGACTTCGCGTTCACCACGAACACGATGTAGTCGTTGAACAGGCCCGCGACGGGCGTGAAGTTGGTGTGGTTCAGCTTCGCCGCGCCCGTGATGTGGTTGGTGAGCATCGACGGCGTGAATACGATCATGTAGTGGGCATCGCCGGCATGCTGCAGCAGGGAGTTGAGCGCGATGCTGCCGCCGCCGCCCGACCGGTTGATGACGGAGATCGCCCGGTTGACGAGCTTCTTCTCGGTCAAGGTGCGCTCGACCTGGCGCGCCACCTTGTCGTTGCTGCCGCCGGGGGCGGAGCCGACCAGGATCTCGATGTTTTTCTGCGGTGTCCAGCCCTGGGCGAGTGCGGCGGCAGCGGGAGCGGCCAGGGTGAGTGCTAGCAACCAGTGCAGCGTTTTCATGGGGGTTTCTCCTCGGTGGAATGTAAGGTGCCGGGTATTGTAAGCGGGACGACGGCTTGCACCAACCTCGCGCCGTCGTTCACGGCGCCACGGAATGGCGTTCGTTTTCGCCCGGGACGCCTAGAGCAGCTTCAGGCGCGCCTGCTTGACGACTCTCGCGTAGGTCTCGATCTCCGCGCGGATGAATTTGTCGAAAGCCCCGGGGCTCCCGCCGCGGGATTCGAGGCCCATGGCGAGGAAGCGGCCCTTCAACTCGTCGCTGTTCAGTATCCGGTCCACCTCGGCGTTGAGCCGCGCGACGATGTCCGGGGGCGTTTTGACCGGGGCCATCAGCCCGAACCAGTTGGTGGATTCGTAGCCCGGCAGCCCCGATTCATCGAACGTCGGCACCTCCGGGATCGCGGGGAAGCGCTTGCGGCTGCCGATCGCGATGCCGCGCAGTTTCCCGGATTTCAGGTGCGGCTGCAGCGCCGGCACGCCCGAGATGATCATCTCGACGTGACCTCCGAGGGCGTCGGCGAGCGCCGGCGTATTGCCCTTGTACGGTACGTGCACGATGTCTATCCTGGCCATCACCTTCAGCAGCTCGCCCCCCATCTGGTTGGAGCCGCCGATGCCGGAGGAGGCGAAGTTCAACTGGCCGGGCCGCGCCTTCGCAAGCGCGATCAGCTGCTTGAGGTTGCGCACCGGCAGCGACGGGTGAACCGAGAGCACGTTCGCGCCCTGCACGCACCAGGCGACCGGCGTCAGATCGCGCAGCGTGCTGTACGGGGGCTTGGCGAAGAGGCTCATGTTGATCGCGTTGGCGGCGCCGCCCATGAGCAGCGTGTAGCCGTCGGGCGGCGACTTCACGACGAGTTCCGAACCGATGTTGGTGCCGGCCCCGGGACGGTTCTCGACCACGACCTGCTGGCCGAAGACCTCGGCCAGCCTGGTGCCGACCGCCCGCGCCGTGATGTCCGTGTTGCCGCCGGCGGCGTAGGGCACGATGACGCGAACCGGTTTTACCGGGTAATTCTGCGCGGATGCCGGCAGCGCCGCGGCGAGCGCCGCTGTCAGGATCAGAAAATGGACAGGATTCCTCATCTTTCCTCCTCAAAACCCGTTGAAAAATGGACGGGATTTACAAGATTAAACAGGATTAAAACTCCCGTCTATTGTTTCTGGACTTCGTTCAGCAGCGCTTCGCCGCGCTGCAGGCGGCCCAGGTTGTCCAGGAAGATCTCCAGTACCCGCCCGTCGTTGCCCTGCGCCGCGGCGGAATTGTGCGGCGTGACGATCACGCCGGGCAGGTCCCACAGCGGCGAATCCGGCGGCAGGGGCTCGGTCTCGAACACGTCGAGAAAGGCGCCGGCGAGGTGTCCGCTCCTCAACGCCGCGATCAGCGCCGGCTCGTTCACGATCTCGCCGCGAGCGATGTTGATGACGCGGGCGCCTTTGGGCAGGCGCGCGATCAGCGCGGCGTCCACCAGGCCCCGTGTCTCGGGCGTGAGCGGGCAGGCCAGCACCAGCCAGTCGCAGCGCGCGGCAAGCGCGGGCAGGGCCGCCGGCGGGCGCAGCTCGTCCACCGGGTCCTCCGCGCGCCGCGGCCCGCGGCGCACGCCGATCACGTTCAGGCCGAGCGCGCGCGCGAGCCGCGCGATCTCGGCGCCGATCTTGCCGAGCCCGACGATCACGGCGGTCTGTCCTTCCAGGTCGCGCGGTGAATCCGGGCCTTTCACCGGGGCCCACTCGCGGCGCGCCTGCGCCGCCTGCCAGCGGGGAAAGTTGCGCGCCAGCATGAGCAGCCCGCCGATCGCGGTCTGCGCGATCGGCACGGCGGTCGAGCCGGCGGAGGTGGTGAGCCGCACGCCGCGCTGGAGCATCTCGGCGTAGATCGGGTGGTCGACGCCGACGTTGAACACGTGCAGCCATGCGAGCCGCGGCGCCTTGCGCAGGGCCGAGAAGAACTGGCGGGAGTGATCGGGGAAAACGTCGCCGGAGAAAAACGCAAGCTCGATGAGCTCGCATTCCGCGTCGGACAGGCGCGCGGCCGGATCGGCCGACAGCACCTGGAACTCCACGGGGGTCCGTGCGGCAATCACGGCGCCATGGCGGGCATGACTATGGTGCGACAGAAGCAGGACGGTCACTTGCTGAATTCCTCATTCGGAATTTGCTAAGATTCAGGACGATTTGTCCCGACTTGCCCCGGCAGGCTCCTGATCGGAAGCGTGAAGTCTGCGTCGGTCCGCGAGGACCGACGTCAGGCCGGGCGAATACCGACATACCCAAGGCTACCGTGCCCAATAATACGCTCGAACTTGCAAAACAGCTGATCGCCCGGCTTTCGGTCACGCCGCAGGACGCCGGTTGCCTCGACGTCATCGCCGCCCGGATCGAGCCGCTCGGTTTCCGCTGCGAGCGCATCAGCGCCAACGGCGTGGACAACCTGTGGGCGCGCCGCGGCTCGGCCGCGCCGCTGCTCTGCTTCGCCGGCCACACCGACGTCGTGCCGACCGGGCCGCTCGATCAGTGGCAGAGCGATCCTTTCGCGCCGGACATCCGCGACGGCGTGCTCTACGGCCGCGGCGCCTCCGACATGAAGACCTCGCTCGCCGCGTTCGTGACGGCGATCGAGGCGTTCGTCGCCGCGCATCCGCGGCACGCGGGCTCGATCGCCGTGCTGTTCACTTCCGACGAGGAGGGCGTGGCCACCGACGGCACGGTGAAAGTGGTGGAGCGGCTGCGCGACCGCGGCGAGAAGATGGACTATTGCGTCGTCGGCGAGCCGACCTGCGTCGAGCGCCTGGGGGACATGATCAAGAACGGCCGCCGCGGCTCGCTTTCCGGCAACCTGGTGGTGAAGGGCGTGCAGGGGCACGTCGCTTACCCGCATCTCGCGAAGAACCCGGTGCACGAGTTCGGCGCGGCGCTGGCCGAGCTCGCGGCCGCCGAGTGGGACGGCGGCAACGAGTTCTTCCCGCCCACCACCTGGCAGATCTCGAACATCCACGCCGGCACCGGCGCCAACAACGTGATCCCGGGCGCGCTCGAGGTGAAGTTCAACT
>CAYSRR010000117.1:5664-8849 GCA_964433375.1 uncultured Streptomycetaceae bacterium | reverse complement strand
CACCTTCGGCATCGCCATCCGCATGGCGGTGATGAGCATTATGGCGGGAAACAAATGAGCTGCCAGCCGCCAGTCGCCAGCCGCCAGTCACGGCAAGTCGGCAGTTGCTGCCAACTGACGGCTGACGGCTGCCCACTCGGGACGGAGTCCCGATGAAAATTCATATCAAAGGCGGCCGCCTGATCGACCCGAAGAGCGGCGTCGACGCGAAGAAGGACGTCTATATCGCCGCCGGCAGGATCGTCGCCATCGGCGAGGCGCCTGCCGGCTACAACACCGCCAACCGCGTGATCGACGCCGCGGGCCTCGTCGTCTGCCCCGGCCTGGTGGACCTCGCGGCGCGGCTGCGCGAACCCGGCTTCGAGTACATGGCGACGCTGGAGTCCGAGATGGAGGCGGCCATCGCCGGGGGCGTGACCAGCCTCGCCTGCCCGCCCGACACCGATCCGCCGCTGGACGAGCCGGGCCTGGTCGAGATGCTCAAGTTCCGCGCGAAGAACCTGAACCAGGCCCGGGTCTACCCGGTCGGCGCGCTGACCCAGGGCCTGAAGGGCGCGCGGCTGACCGAGATGGCGGAACTGGTCGACGCGGGCTGCGTCGCTTTCTCGCAGGCGGACGCGCCGTTCGCCGACACCCAGGTTTTCTACCACGCGCTCCAGTACGCCGCGACCTTCGGCTTCCCGGTATGGCTGCGCGCGCAGGATCCCGCCCTGGCGCAGCATGGCGTGGCCCACGACGGCCAGGTCGCCACGCGCTTCGGCCTGCCGGCCATCCCGGTCTGCGCCGAGACCGTCGCGCTCTCGACCATCCTTATCCTGGTGCGCGCCACCGGCGCGCGCGTACACCTTGCCCGCATCTCGAGCGCCGAGGGCGCGGAGATGGTGCGCCAGGCGAAACGGGAGAAGCTTCCCATCAGCTGCGACGTCGCCATCCACCACGCGCATCTCACCGAAATGGACATCGGTTACTTCGACCCCAACAGCCGGCTCGACCCGCCGCTGCGCAGCCAGCGCGATCGCGACGCGTTGCGCGCGGCGCTCGCCGACGGCACCGTGGACGCGCTGTGCTCGGATCACACCCCGGTGGACGAGGACGCGAAGCAACTGCCGTTCGCCGAAGCCGAGCCCGGCGCGACCGGGCTCGAGCTGCTGCTGCCGCTCACGCTCAAGTGGGCGGAGGAATCGAAGGTGCCGCTCGCGACGGCGCTGGCGCGCATCACGTCCAACGCCGCGCGCGTTCTGAGCGTCGACGCCGGCCACCTCACGCCGGGCCACGCCGCCGATATCTGCGTCTTCGATCCCGGCCGCCTCTGGAAAGTCGAGCCCGGCGCGCTGAAGAGCCAGGGCAAGAACACCCCCTTCACCGGCCTCGAACTGAAAGGCCGCGCGCGCTACACGCTCGTCGACGGTCAGGTCGTTTTCGAAGCAAAGTAGGTTTTCAGCGGTCAGCCATCGGGCGGACCAGAGCCCCCTGTTGTTGGCTACAATCGGCCCTATCTAGTGACTGATGGCTGACCGCTGAAAACCTTACATGAACCCATTACTTGACTTCTCCGGCCTGCCCCGTTTCGCCGACTTCAAGCCGGAATGGGTCACGCCGGCGGTCGACCGGCTGCTCGCGGAAAACCGCGCGCTGATCGAGCGCGTCGCGGCGCCCGGCGTCGCGCCGACCTGGCGCGATTTCGTGGAGCCGATGGAGGACGCCAACGAGCGCCTGCGCCGCGCCTGGGGCATCGTCGGCCACCTCAACTCGGTGATGAACAGCCCCGAGCTGCGCGAGGCCTACAACTCCAACCTGCCCGGGATCACCCAGTACTACACCGAGCTCGGGCAGGACGAGCGCCTGTACGGCAAGTACAAGGCGCTGCGCGCGTCCCCCGGGTTCGAGGCGCTCGCGCGCGCGCAGAAGAAGATCGTCGAGAACGAGCTGCGCGATTTCCGGCTGGGCGGCGCGGAACTGCCGCCGGCGCAGAAAAAGCGCTTCAAGGAAATCAGCGAGCGCCTGTCGGGCCTCACCTCGCGCTTCTCCGACAACCTGCTGGACGCCACCAACGCCTTCGCCCACTTCGTCACCGACGCGGGCGAAACCGCCGGCATCCCGGAGGACGTGCTCACGACCGCGCGCGAAGCCGCGCAGGCCGACGGGAAACCCGGCTGGAAATTCACGCTGCACGCGCCTTCCTACCTGCCGGTCATGCAGTACGCCGATCGCCGCGCGCTGCGCGAGCGGATGTACCGCGCCTACGTCACGCGCGCCTCCGAATTCGGCAAGCCGGAGTGGGACAACACGCCGCTCATCTCCGAGATCCTGGAGCTGCGCCGGGAGCAGGCGCGGATGCTCGGGTTCGAGAGCTACGCCGAATATTCGCTCGAGCCGAAGATGGCGGAGTCACCGCGGCAGGTGCTCGACTTTCTCGACGAGCTCGCGGCGCGGGCGAAGCCCTACGCCAAGCGGGATCTCAAGGAAGTCACGAAATTCGCGCGCGCCGAGCTGGGACTGGCGAAGCTCGAGGCGTGGGACCTCGCCTATGCGTCGGAAAAGCTGCGCGCGAAGCGCTATTCCTTCTCCGACCAGGAAGTGAAGCAGTACTTCCCCGAGACGCGGGTGTTGCCGGGCATGTTCAAGGTGGTCGAGACGCTCTACGGCCTCACGATCGAGCCCGCCGAGGCGCCGACCTGGCACTCCGACGTGCGCTTCTTCTCCATACGCGACCGCGCGGGCGGCCTGGTGGGGCAGTTCTACGTCGACCTCTACGCGCGGCCGTCCAAGCGCGGCGGCGCCTGGATGGATGAAGCGCTCACGCGGCGGCTGAAGGACGGGCGCGTGCAGGCGCCGGTCGCCTATCTCAACTGCAACTTCTCGGCCCCGGTGGGCGGCAAGCCGGCGCTGTTCACGCACGACGAGGTCAACACGCTGTTCCACGAGTTCGGCCACGGCCTGCACCACCTGCTGACGCGCGTGGACTATCTCGGCGTCTCCGGCATCAACGGCGTGGAATGGGACGCGGTCGAGCTGCCCTCGCAGTTCATGGAGAACTTCTGCTGGGAATGGGACGTGCTCGCGCCGATGACCGCGCACGTCGACACCGGCGCATCCCTGCCGCGCGCCCTGTTCGACAAGATGCTCGCCGCGAAGAATTTCCAGAGCGGCATGCAGACGGTGCGCCAGATCGAGTTCTCGCTGTT
>CAYSRR010000117.1:0-5654 GCA_964433375.1 uncultured Streptomycetaceae bacterium | reverse complement strand
GAGGTGCGCGCCCGCGTGGCGGTCGTGTTCCCGCCCGACTACAACCGCTTCCCCCACAACTTCTCGCACATCTTCTCCGGCGGCTACGCCGCGGGCTACTACAGCTACAAATGGGCCGAGGTGCTGTCGGCCGACGCCTACAGCCTGTTCGAGGAGAAAGGCGTGCTCGATCCCGAGACCGGGCAGCGCTTCTGGAACGAGATACTGGGCATGGGCGGCAGCCGCCCCGCGCTCGAATCCTTCGTTGCGTTCAGGGGACGCGAGCCGAAACTGGACGCTTTATTGCGCCACAATGGGATGATAGAAACGCCGTGAACTATGCCTTTGCGACCGCCCCGATGAGGTGCTACATTGTGGCGCATCAACCTCCCGCAGAGGCCTGTTTATGAAGCAGATCAAGGTCGCATTGCTGATGGTACTGATGGCGGCGAGCGGCACCCTGCTCGCCGCCCAGCTCTACCGCTGGGTAGACGAGAAAGGCCGCGTCGAATGGCGCGACACGCCGCCGCCCGCGTCGGCGAAGAAAGTCGAGCAGCGCAACGTCGGCGGCAGCACGATCGAGACTTCCACGCTGCCGTACAGCGTGCAGGTCGCCGCGAAGAACTTCCCGGTCACGCTCTGGACCGCCAAGTGCGGGCCCACGTGCGACCAGGCGAAGGCGCACCTGGTCCGTCGCGGGATTCCGTTTACCGAGAAGGACGCACAGGCCGACGTCGACGCGTTCGAGAAGCAGACCGGCGGCACCGACGTGCCGGTGTTGTACGTCGGCCGCACCCAGCTCAAGGGTTACGCGGCGAGCGCGTACGACTCGGCCCTGAACGCCGCCGGCTATCCCAGCTCGGCGCCTCCCGGCGCGAAACCGGTGGCCAAGGGCGCCGCGCCGGCGCCCAAGGACAAGCCGGCGGCGACCGCTTCCGCAACGCCGGCGCCGAAACCGAAGCCGGCGGCGGACGGACTGCCGGCCGTGCGGCTCTATACCCACCCCACCTGCGTGCCCTGCACCGAGGCGAGGGCCCTGCTGGCGGGCCGCGGCGTCAGCTTCTCCGAAATTTCGGCGGACACGGCGGAAGGCCTCGCCGAACTGGAAAAGGTCACGGGCGCGAAGAACGTGCCGGTGCTCTTCGTCGGCCAGACCATGATCAACGGCTACGCCGACACCAATTTCCACAAGGCCCTCGACGACGCGGGCTTTCCGAGCCAGTAAAGGAATTTGTCCGGCACGTGCCGGACAAATTCCTTATAGAAAAACTGCCTGCAGCAAAACATCGGGGCTGGCGCCGGATGAAACTTGCGACTTGGAACGTCAACTCGCTCAAGGTCCGGTTACCGCAGGTGCTGGCATGGGCGGAAAAGCACCGTCCCGACGCGCTGTGCCTGCAGGAAACCAAGCTGGAGGATGGCAAGTTTCCCGCCGCGGAGATTCGTGCGGCGGGCTACGAGCCGGTGTTCAGCGGCCAGAAGACCTATAACGGCGTCGCAATCATTTCGCTCGCTGAGCCGAGCGAAATGATAACGGAAATCCCCGGATTCGAAGACTCGCAGAAGCGCGTGCTCGCCGCCACCGTCGGCGGCGTGCGTGTCGTCTGCGCCTACGTGCCCAACGGCGAGAGCACCGAGTCCGACAAGTACCAATACAAGCTGCGCTGGCTCGCCGCGTTCCGCGAATGGTTGAAGCAGGAACTGGCGGTGCACCCGCGACTGGCGGTGCTCGGCGATTACAACATCGCCCCCGAGGATCGCGACGTGCACGATCCGGCCGCCTGGGAAGGGAAAGTGCTGTTCAGCCGGCCGGAACGCGAAGCGTTCAACGCGTTGCTGGCGCTGGGACTGAGAGACAGTTTCCGGCTGTTCGATCAGCCGGAGCGGTCGTTCACCTGGTGGGACTACCGCATGAACGCCTTCCGCCGCAAGATGGGCATGCGCATCGACCACATCCTGCTGTCGGAAGAGCTGGCGAAATCCTGCACTGCCTGCACCATCGACATCGAACCACGCCAGAACGAACGGCCATCCGACCACGCGCCGGTTATTGCCGAGCTGGACCTGAATTAGCCGCCAAGGCGCCAAGAACGCCAAGAAATTCAATACTTGACGTTAATACGAATATTCGTATAATCCTTCCATGAAGCCCGTGCGCTTCATCGGCAGCGCGAAGGACGATCTTTCGGCCTTCCCTAAATCCGCGCGAACCCGCTCTGGCCACGAGTTGTTCATGGTGCAGGCGGGCCGTGATCCCGACGACTGGAAGCCCGTCTCCACGGTGGGGCCGGGGGCACGTGAGATACGGGTGCGCGATGCGACCGGAGCGTTCCGGGTGGTCTATGTCGCCAGGTTCGAGGACGCGGTGTACGTACTGCATGCGTTTCAGAAGAAGTCTCGCAAAACCTCTCGGGAAGACCTGGAACTGGCAAGGCGACGCTACCGGGAGGCACGTTTGATGGCGGAAAGGAGTGGATGATGGCCAGGAAAGTGACGAAATCGAGTGGCAATATTTTTCTGGATCTGGGATTCCCGCCGCACGAGGCGGAGGTAATGCTGCTGCGCGCGAAGCTGGCGGAAGCCCTGCGCGTCTGGATGGAGCGTGGAAAATTGACCCAGGCGGAAGCCGCAAAGCGCCTTGGCATCGCCCAGCCGCGCGTGTCGGAAATCGTGCGCGGAAAGGTGGAACTGCTCTCTCTGGATTACCTGGTCGGGCTGTGCGCCAAGGCGGGCATCCCTGTCGGCGTGCGCCTAGCGGCTTGAAATCAATGTCTAGCCGCGGAAGAACGAGCGGCCGTCGGACCATGCGCCGGTCGTGGCCGAGCTACAAATAATTCTAAACCTCTCACCGCGGAGGACGCGGGGGACGCAGAAGAAAATCAATAACTAAGAACGCATTTAAAAGGATGAGCCTTCATGCAGATTTGATCGGCGTTCATCTGCGTTTATCGGCGGTTCAATTATTGATCTTGTTTTTCCTCCGCGTCCCCCGCGTCCTCCGCGGTGAGAGGTTAAGGTTCGACCTGCACGCCCTTCCAGAACGCCACATACCCCGCGATGTTCTTCGCCGCCGGCTTGGGGTCGGGGTAGTACCACGCCGCATCTTTATTGACCTGGCCGCCCACCGCGACGTTGTGGTACGAGGCAATACCCTTCCACCCACAGGTGGTGTGCGTGTCGCTGGGCTGCAGAAACTCCTTCTTCACCGCTTCCGGCGGAAAGTACTGGTTGCCCTCCACCACCTCGCAGCGGTCGCTTTCCGCTACAACCTGTCCGTTCCAGATAGCTTTCGTCATCAAGCCTCCTCTTGATCGGGTTGCCGCGCGTTGAACGGCGACGAGGTCGTCCGTTCGAACGGGCGGAGTTAAACCGGCGCACCGGCGTCCGGGTTTAACCTAAAATAGGCGTCATGAAGATCGCCCGAGTCTACTCCGCCCTGGCGCGCCTCGCGGCGCTCCTCGCCCTCTCACCGCTCGCCGCGGCGGCCGACACGAGCGAGGGCGTGTTCAAGAGCGCGCTTAACTATACCGTCCAGATCCGCGCCACGCTGCCGGTGCCGTTCGACGGCGACCGCAAGGGTTCCGGCCTCGGCGCGGGCTTCCTGGTGGACGCCGGCCGCGGCTGGATCATGACCAACGCGCACGTCGTCGGGCGTTCGCCCTCGCGCCTCGAGATCGCGTTCCACGGCCAGGAATTCTCCCCGGCGGAGAAAGTCTACGTGGATCCCTTTCTCGATCTCGCCATCATCCGCGTCTCCGAAGGCGTCGACACCCGGGGCATCGCGGAGCCGCGGCTCGAATGCGGCCCCCTGCCCCCGGTCGGCCACGCGGTCGGCGCCTTCGGCCACCCGTGGCGGCTGCCGTTCACCGGCACGCGCGGCATCATCTCCGGCGTCACCGCCCGCTACTCCACGGAGCTGCTGCAGACCGACGCGCCCATCAACCAGGGCAATTCCGGCGGGCCGCTGATCAGCCTCGGCAGCGGCCGCATCGTCGGCATCAACACCGCCAGCATCCGCGGCGCGCAAAACACCAATTTCGCGGTGGCGATGAAGTACGCCTGCCGCATCCTGCAGTTGCTGCAGCAGGAGCAGGACCCCTCGCCGCCCGACCTCAAGCTCGTCTTCTTCCGCGACATCGACAACCGCAAGGAATTGAAAGTGGCGCGCAGCTACGCCGATGACGGCATGCTGAAGCTCCTGCCCGGCGACATTATCCGGCGGGTGGCCGGCGTCGACGGCGCGATCGAAAACGAAACGCAACTGCTCCACGCCCTGCGCGGCCGCCTGGCCGGCTCGAGCCTGAACGTGACGCGCGCCGGCCGGGAAACCGTGGTCTCCGGCGCCCAGGCCCCGATGCGGCGCGTGACCGACGCTCGCGGCGTATACGCGTCCGGCGTCCTGTTCGGGCCGATCACGATTCGCGATGCGCCGGAAATCGGCGCGCGCGGCCTGATGGTGCACCACGTCGAGCCGGGTTCGATCGGGCAATCCCGGGAGATCGCGAAATCCGACCTGCTCGAAGCGGTGGACGGCGCGCCCGTGACCGACGTGGACGCGCTCCACGCCCGCCTGGACGAGGCGCGCAACAACGGCCGCCGGGTCACGCTCAGAATCAAGAAGCTCGCGGGAGGCAGCTCGCTGTTCTCCCACGCCGAGTACAACCTGCCCGTCACCGAGCTGAGAATTATCGGCCCGCAGAAAAGCGGTGATTAAGTGATTCGGTGATTCGGTGATTGGGCAAACCCGGACCCGGTCCGCCGCTCGCTGAATTACTCAATCACTTAATTACTTAATCACCGAATCACTCGGCCTTCTTGTCCGTATCGATCCCAAGCTCATGGATCTTGCGGGTCAGGGTGTTGCGGCCCAGGCCGAGGAGCTGCGAGGCCTCGATGCGGCGGCCGCCGGTGTGGGCCAGCGCCTTCACGATCAGGGCTTTTTCGAAACGGCGGGCCAACTCGTCCATGACGCCGGCCTCGCCGCGGTTCAGCAGCGTTTCGACTTCCTTTTCCAGCTCGGCGACCCAGCTCGTCGCCGCCGGCGCCACCTCGGCGCGCAGCTCGGGCGGCAAGTCCTTCACCTCGATCGTGACCGAGGGCGCCATCACGGTGAGCCAGTGGCACAGGTTCTCGAGCTGGCGCACGTTGCCGGGAAAATCCTGCGCGACGAGGTATTTCAGCGTCGCCTCGGACAGCCGCTTCGCCTCGACCCCCAGCTCGCGCGCGCTGTGCGCGAGGAAATGCCGCGCCAGCAGCGGGATGTCCTCGCGCCGCTCGCGCAGCGACGGCAGTCGCAGGCGGATCACGTTCAGTCGGTGAAACAGGTCCTCGCGGAACAGCCCCTGCTTCACGCGCGATTCCAGGTCCTGGTGCGTCGCCGCGATCACGCGCACGTTGGCCTTGATCGGCTGGTGGCCGCCGACGCGGTAGAAATGGCCGTCCGAGAGCACCCGCAGCAACCGCGTCTGCAGTTCCTGCGGCATGTCGCCGATCTCGTCGAGGAAGAACGTCCCGCCTTCCGCCTGCTCGAAGCGCCCGCGCCGCTGCGCCTGCGCGCCGGTGAAAGCGCCGCGCTCGTGGCCGAACAGCTCGGACTCGAGCAGCTCGCGGGGTATGGCCGCGGTATTGATGGCGATGAAGGGTTTCGCCGCGCGCGGGCTGTGGCGATGCAGCGC
>CAYSRR010000116.1:0-8871 GCA_964433375.1 uncultured Streptomycetaceae bacterium | reverse complement strand
AGGCGCCCGCCCTCCTCGCGGTTGTGCTCGGCGGCGATCAGCCGGATGTTCTCGGCCTCTCCCAGCGCCCGCTCCGCCGCCGCGAGGATCGCCCGTCCCGGCTCCGTCAGGCCGGTAATCCGGTTCTTGCGGCGCGCGAGCAGTTCCACGCCCAGCTCGCGCTCGAGCAGCTGGACCTGCCGGCTCACGCCGGGCTGCGAAGTGTGCAGGGCGCTGGCGGCACTGGACAGGTTGTTCGCCTGGCGCGCGATCTCGCGCAGGATGCGCAGTTGCAGGAGTGTCATGGCGACATGATAACAGCCGTCATATCAAAATAATATAGAAACATATGTAATTATTCTTTTACAGCATTGATTGGCATCACTAGGATGGCGGCTACACTGACAATTGGAGGAGCATCGAAATGTCCGCCCACGCCCTGAAAGAACGTCCCCTCACCATCAAGAAGCTCGCGCCGCACCTGGGCGCCGAGATCAGCGGCGTGGACCTGTCCCAGCCCATGGACGACAACCTGTTCGCCCAGGTTTCCAGGGCCTTCTTCGACAACCAGGTCGTGGTCTTCCGCAACCAGAAGCTCACGCCCGAGCAGCAGATCGCCTTCACCCGCCGCTTCGGCGTGCTCGAGCAGCACGTGCGCAAGGAGCACCGCCTGGCCGGCTACCCGGAGATCCTGATCGTCTCCAACGTGCTCGACGCGAACAGCAAGGCCATTGGCGTCGAGGACGCCGGTCGCTTCTGGCACAGCGACCTCTCCTACAAGCAGTTGCCGAGTCTGCTGTCCGCGCTCTACGCGCTGGAAGTGCCGGTCAAGGACGGCGTCGTGCTGGGCCACACCAGCTTCTCCAGCACCACCGCCGCCTACGACGCGCTGCCGGAAGACATGAAGAAGAAGCTCGCCGGCCTGAAGAACGTCCACAGCTACGTCTACTACCGCAACCTGAACATCCAGGCGCAGAAGGCGGAACAGGCGCAGGGTGACCGCGTCGTGCAGGAACACGTGCTGACGCCGGAACACCTGGCGCAAGTGCCGGACGCCGAGATGCCGATCGTGCGCACCCACCCCGTCACCGGCAAGAAAGGCCTGTTCATCAACGAAGCGCACACCTCGCACATTGCCGGCCTGCCCAAGGCGGAAGGCGACGCGCTGCTGAAGGAAATCTGCCAGCACATCATCAAGCCCGAGTTCCGCTACGAGCACCAATGGCAGGTGGGCGACCTGCTGATGTGGGACAACTGCGCGCTGCAGCACAAGGCCAACTTCGACTACCGCCTGCCGCTGCGCCGGGTGATGCACCGCACGACCGTCAGAGGGACCGCGCCGTTCTAGAAAATCAAAGACCATCAGCCGCCGATGAACGCAGATGAACGCCGATAAGAGCCGTAAATAGACAGGACTTACAGGGTTGAATCAAAGCACTAACGCTGGTGCAGATCGCGACTGTCAACCCGGTCCGAGCTTGTTAATCATGTAAATCCTGTCCATTCCTAGTTTTGAATTCGTTACTATCGGCGTTTATCGGCGTTCATCGGCGGCTAAATTCTGTTTTTGATTTATCGACGTTTATCGGCGGCTGAATTCTTTTTTTGATTTTTTTAAGATAAGCTCCAGCCGCGCATGAGCAGCCTGGAAAAGCCACTGCTGGAGAACGCGACGCGCGACCTCGCGGCGTTCGCTTCGCGGCTGAAATACGAGGACATCCCCGCCGCGGTCATCGAGCGCATCAAGGACAGCACCCTCGACAGCATCGGCTGCTGCCTGCACGGCGTGACGCTGCCGTGGACGCGCAAGGTGCAGGAAATGGTACTGGCCGAGGGCGCGACACCGGTCGCTTCGATCTTCGGCGGCGGCGGCAAGACTTCGGTATCTCAGGCGGTGCTCGTCAACGCCACGGCCGGCCACGCCTTTGAGCTCGACGACATCCACAAGGAATCCATCGTCCACCCCGGCTCGCTCGCGATCCCGGTGGCGGTGGCGCTGGCCGAAGCCGCCGGCGGCGTCAGCGGCCGCGACCTCATCACCGCGATGGTCGCCGGCTATGAGATCGGCGCCCGCGTCGGCAACGCCGCCACGATGAGCCTGTTCCTGCGCGGCTTTCATCCGCAAGGCACCTCCGGCGCCTTCGTGGCCGCAGCCACCGCCGGGCGCATGCTGGGCCTCGACCCCAGGCAGATGCAGCACGCCCTCGGCATCGTCGGCTCGCAGGCCGGCGGCCTGATGGCGGCGCAGGAAGGCGCGATGGTGAAGCGCTTTCACTGCGGGCGCGCCGCGCAAAGCGGCGTTTATTCCGCCCTGCTGGCGAAGCGCGGCTTCACCGGCATTTCCAACGTGCTGGAAGCCCCCTACGGCGGCTACCTCAGCTCGTTCTCCGACAAGCCCAACCCGGCCAGGCTCACCGCCGGTCTCGGCACCGTCTGGGAAACCGCCCACGTCGGCTACAAGCCGCACGCTTCCGTCACCAGCATCCACACCGCGCTCGACGCCCTCGCCGACCTGATGCGCGAGAACAAGCTCGCCGCCGATGACGTCAAGCGCGTCGACGCGGGCCTCTCCCACATGACCCACGTGCACTGCGCCTGGAAGTACGAGGCGCAGGGCGTGACCGCGGCGCAGATGAACCTCTACTACGGCCTGGCGGTGATCGCGCTCGACGGCGCGGCCTTCGTCGAGCAGTACCGCGAAAAACGCCTGCGCGACCCGCGCATCCTCGATTTCATCAGCCGCATCGGCGCCGTCGTGGACCCGGAAATCGAGGCCATGGGCCCCGCTTTCCGCCACGCCGCCCGGGTAAGGATCGAGACCCGGGACGGGCGCAAGCTTTCGCGCGAAATCCTGCACCGCCGCGGCAGCCCGGAGAACCCGCTGAAGCCCGGCGACATCGAGTACAAGTTCCGCAACGTCGCCAAGGGATGCCTCGCGCCGCGCAAGCTCGAGCGCGTCATCGAGTTGTGCAAGACGCTGGATCAACTGCCCGACACCCGCGAGCTGGCCGCCATCCTCGCCGCTCCCGCCGGGCAGGAATAGACCCCGTCACTCGACCCTCGACCCTCGGATGAGCACAGCGAAGGCATTGATGACGGCGTGGACCCATGTCCCGCCGGAGCGCGAAGAAGAGTTCAACGCCTGGTACGACACCGAACACCTGCCCGAAATCGTCGCCCTCCCCGCCTTCCTGCTGGGCCGGCGCTACGTGTGCGAAGGCGCGACGCCGAAATATCTCGCGTGGTACGACACGGCCGACGAGACCATCGAGCCGGGCCCGCACCTGCAGCAATACGTCGCGGAGCCGACGCCGTGGTTCCGCCGGATGGCCGGTTTCCTCCAGCACCGCGAGCGCATGAATTTCCGGCTGATGCGCGACGTCGGCGACCCGGCCGGCAACGACGCGCCGTGGCTCTACATCGTGCACACGGACATCCCCGACCACATCGCCGGCGAATACAACGAGTGGTACGACAAGGAGCACCTGCCGCGCCTCGTCACCGTCCCGGGCGTGCTGCGCGCGCGCCGCTACAATCGCGTTTCCGGGCCGGGGCCGCAGTACCTGACGGCCTACGAGCTGACAGCGCCCGAGGTCTGGGAAAGCCCCGCCGCCCATCAAGCGCGCAAGACGCCGTGGACCGAGAAGATGCGATCGCTGTTTCAGAATACGAGGCGATCGATGTGTAAATTGGTTTTTTCGAGTGCTGCGCGCTCGAAAAAACCATAGGAAGACCAGCCCATGAAACACTCCACCCCGGTCGAGCTAAGGCTGGAAGTGCGCGAGGCCGGGCACGTCGCGTACGTGACGGTGAACAACCCGGAGCGGCGCAACGTGCTGGGGATCGCCGGCAAGAAGGCGCTGGCGGAAACCTTCAAGCATCTCGCTCGGGACAGGAACCTGCGGGTCGCCGTCCTGTCGGGCGCGGGCGAGCGCTCGTTCATCGCCGGCGCCGACCTCGCCGAGATGAAGGACCTCAAGGCGAAGGGGGCGAAGGAAGAGCACACCTGGACCCACCGCGCCTGCGACGCCATCCGCGCCCTGCCCGTGCCGGTCATCGCGCGCATCAACGGCTATTGCTTCGGCGCCGGCATGGAACTGGCCGCTTCCTGCGACATGCGCATCGGCGTCACCACCGCGAAGTTCGGCATGCCCGAGGTGCGCTTCGGCATCCCCTCCGGCATGCAGGCCTGCCTGCTGCCGCAACTGATCGGCTGGGGCAAGACCCGGGAACTGGTCTACACCGGCGATCACATCGACGCGGCGGAAGCCCACTGGTGCGGGTTTCTCGAAAAAGTGGTCGAACCCGCCAGCCTCGACACCGGCGTCGAGCAATGGGTTGCCTCCATCGCCTCCGCCGGCCCGCGCGCCATCCGGCTGCAGAAGAAGCTGGTGCGCGACTGGGAACGCATGACCATCAGCCAGGCGGTGCAGGCGGGAATCAGGGCCTGCGTCGAGGCCCGCAAGACCGATGAGCCGCGGAGGCTCATGGCGGCGTTTCTGGAACGCAAGAAGAAAAGTGACAAGGGATAGGGGATATGGGATAAGGCACCCGCGCCCGCGCGGAACTCCCGGCCCTATCCCTTATCCCTTATCCCGCTTTTTCATGTATCTCCTGGAACACGACGCAAAAGAGCTGCTGGCGCGCCACGGCATCACGGTGCCGGTAGGAAAGCGGATCGGCCGCGAGGAAACGATCGACCGCCCCGCCCTGCCTACGGGCCCGTGGGTGGTGAAGGGCCAGATCGCGGCCGGCGGCCGCGGCAAGGCCGGCATCATCCAGCGCGCGGCGACGCTGCAGGAAGTCTCGGAGCATACCAACGCCATCCTCGGCGCGGCGGTGAAGGGACACACCGTCGAGTCCGTCCGCATCGAGCAGCAGGTCGCGCACGTGGCCGAAGCCTACGTGGGTTTCCTGCTCGACGCGGCATCCGGCGGCGTGCGCGTCATACTCTCCGCCAACGGCGGCATGGACATCGAACAGGTTCCGCGCGAGCGGATACACACCGCAATCGCCGCACCCGAAGCCCCCGCTCTCGTGGAATGCGTCAAGGCACTCGCGCGGAACCTGTCAGGAGACATCTCCACAGCCGCGGCCGATGCAGGCGCGCGCCTTGCACGCGCCTTCCTCGATCTCGAATGCCTGCTGGTCGAGATCAACCCCCTGTTCGTGCAGGCCGGCGGCGGCTGGATCGCGGGCGACGCCAAGGTCGTCACCGACGACAACGCGCTGCCGCGCCAGAAGGAACTGGAAGCGCTGGTGAAGGCGCGCCCCGCGACCTACCCCGACGTCGCGCGCAAGCACGAGCACGGCTTCGACTACGTGGTCGTCGACCCGCGGGGCGAAATCGGGCTCCTCACCACCGGCGCCGGGCTGTCGATGATGCTGATCGACGAGATGCGCAAGGCAGGGCTCAAGCCCTACAACTTCCTCGACATCCGCACCGGCGGCCTGCGCGGCGAGACTACCCGCATCGTGAAGGTGCTGACCTGGATCGGCCAGGCGGCCAGCGTGCGCGTGCTGCTCGTCAACATCTTCGGCGGCATCGCCCACATGGGGGAATTCTCGAAACTGCTCGTCGCCGCGCTCGGCGAAACGCCCGCCCTCAAGGTGCCCGTGGTCGCGCGGCTGGTGGGCAACGGCCTGCCCGACGCGCGCGGCGTGCTGGCCGCTGCAAACATCCCGCTTCACACCGATCTCGATGCCGCACTCGACGTCGTGCGCGCGCATCTCGCGAAAAACCAATAATCATTGACCACAGAGAGCACAGAGATGAAACAACCCGATCTTTCCGATTTGCTCTGTGCTCTCTGTGTTCTCTGTGGCTGATTCAGGTTTTGACATGCTCAACCCGAGAATCGACAGAAACACCCCCGTCATCGTCCAGGGAATAACAGGCCGGCAGGGCCGCACGCACAGCGCGCTCATGCGGAAGTACGGCACGCGCATCGTCGCCGGCGTGTCGCCGAAGATGACCGCGCGCGAGCTGGACGGCGTGCCGCTGTTTCCCGACTGCCGGTCGGCGGTCGAGGCGACCGGCGCCACGACTTCGATCACGTTCGTCGGTGCTTACGATCTGCTGGCCGCGGCGCAGGATGCGATCGCCGCCGGGGTTCGCTACCTCGTCACCCCGACCGAAGGCATGCCGGTGCACGATGCACTGCGCATGAAGCGGTTGGTACTGGAAACGGACACGCTCTGGATCGGGGCATCGACCCCCGGCATGGCCGTGCCCGGCGTCGCCAAGCTCGGCTTCCTGCCGGACGTTTCCCTGCTCCCCGGCCCCCTCGGCCTGATGTCCAAGTCCGGCACGCTGTCGTACGAGGCGGGATTCCGCCTCGCCGAGCGCGGCGTGGGCGCCTCCATCTGCATCGGCGTCGGCGGCGACCCCGTGAAGGGCGTGCGTTATTCCGACCTCGTGCCGTTCTTCGCCGCCGACGAGCAGACGAAAGCAGTGCTGATCATCGGCGAGATCGGCGGCCAGGACGAGGAAGACTTCGCGGCGGTGCTCACCGCGCAGGCTTTCCGCAAGCCGGCGTTCGCGCTGATCGCGGGCCGCACCGCCCCCGAGGGCGTGTCGATGGGCCATGCCGGCGCGCTGGTGCACGGCAGCCACGGCACCTACGCCGCCAAGCGCGCCGCGCTGGAAGCCGCCGGCGTGCAGGTATTCGGCACGCTCAACGAGATGGTCGCCGGAATCGGCGCCCGCCTGCGCTGACTTTCCGGCGGCGCGGCAGCGCGCCGCTTCCCGCGGTAACCTGAAGCCGGTGACCGGGTTGACCGTATGCGACCTGGTATGCAACCTATTCGCTCAATACGTCTCTAAACTCGTACTGCTCCAACCGCCCGAACAAGGAGTCCGCGCATGACTACCGTCGAATCCACCCCCGAAATGGCGAAGAAGGTCTACGAGACGATGGCCCGCAACCTGGAGGTCGTCCGCCGCCGCCTGAAGCGCCCCCTGACCCTCTCCGAGAAAGTGCTGCTCGGCCATCTCGACGACCCGGAACACCAGGAGCTCTCGCCCGGCAAGAGCTACCTCGCGCTGCGCGTGGACCGCGTCGTGTTCCAGGACGTGCTCGGCCAGACCGGCATGCTGCAGTTCATGCAGACGCGGCGCCCGCGCGTCGCGGTGCCGACGACGATCCACTGCGACCACCTGATCCAGGCGCGCAACAACGGCGTGCGCGACCTGAGCGAGTCGCTCGCCGAGAACACCGAGGTCTACGACTTCCTGCGCTCGGCGGCGGCGAAATACGGCGCGGGCTTCTGGGAGCCGGGCGCAGGCATCATCCACCAGGTGGTGCTCGAGAACTACGCCTTCCCGGGCGAACTCATCATCGGCACCGACTCGCACACCCCCAACGCCGGCGGCCTCGGCGCCTGTGCCGTGGGCGTGGGCGGCGCGGACGCGGTCGAAGCCATCGCCGGGCTGCCGTGGGAGGTGCTGTACCCGAAGCGCATCGCGGTCTATCTCACCGGGAAGCTGGGCGGCTGGACGGCGCCGAAGGACGTGATCCTCTACGTCGCCGGCGTGCTCACCGTCTCCGGCGGCACCAACGCCATCGTCGAGTACATCGGCCCGGGCGCGCGCACCCTCAGCGCCACCGGCAAGGCGACCATCACCAACATGGGCGCCGAACTCGGCGCGACCACCTCGATTTTCCCCGCCGACGAGCGCATGGCGGTGTACCTGCGCGCGACCGGCCGCGCCGGCCTGGTGCCGCCGATGGAGCAGCACCGGCAACTGCTCGAGCCGGACCCCGAGGTCGAAGCCGACCCCGAGGCGCACTACGACCGCGTGATCCGGCTCGACCTCTCGACGCTGGAGCCCTACGTCGTCGGCCCGCACTCCCCCGACCGCGCGCGCCCGGTCTCCCGCCTGGCGGCGGAAGTGTCCGACCCGAAGAACGGATTCATCGACAAGATCTCCGCCTCGCTCGTCGGCAGCTGTACCAACTCGTCCTACGAGGACATGAGCCGCGCCGCGGACGTGGCCCGCCAGGCGACGGCGCATGGCGTCAAGGCGGCGACGCCCTACCTCGTGACCCCGGGCTCGGAGCAAGTGCGCGCGACGATCGAGCGCGACGGCCAGATGCGAGCGCTACAGGATCTCGGCGCCTCCGTGCTCGCCAACGCCTGCGGCCCCTGCATCGGCCAGTGGCGCCGTTCGAAAGAGGCTTCCACCGTGCCCAACACCATCGTCACCTCGTACAACCGCAACTTCCCGGCGCGCAACGACGGGCAGCCGACGACGATGAACTTCATCGCCAGCCCCGAGATCGTCACCGCCTACGCCCTCGCCGGGCGGCTCTCGTTCAACCCGCTGTCCGACACCCTGACCGGCGCGGACGGCAAGCCGTTCAAGCTCGCGCCGCCGCAGACCGCGCCCGAGGTGCCGGCGAAGGATTTCGACCGCGGGCAGTCCGCCTACGTCGCGCCGCCGGCGGACGGCAGCGGCATCGAGTTGAGCGTGAAGCCGGACAGCGAGCGCATCCAGTTGATGCAGCCGTGGCCGGCGTGGGACGGCAAGGACTTCACCGACATGCCGGTGCTGATCAAGACCAGGGGCAAGACCACCACCGACCACATCTCCCCGGCCGGGCCGTGGCTGCGCTACCGCGGTCACCTCGACAAATTCAGCGACAACCTGCTGATGGGCGGGTCCAATGCCTGGACCGGCGAGCGCGGCAAGAGCCGCAACGTGCTGACCGGCCAGGCCGGCCAGCCGGTCGCGAACAATGCCCGTTACTACCAGTCGCAGGGCGTGCGCTGGATGATCGTCGGCGACGCCGCCCAGCAGCCGCGGCGACAGCGCTGCGTGCTCGCGGCTGCTGCCTTCGCCGTAGTTGGCGTCGCCGACGATCACCCAGTCGCAGGGCGTGCGCTGGG
>CAYSRR010000115.1:0-8886 GCA_964433375.1 uncultured Streptomycetaceae bacterium | reverse complement strand
CCCGGCGAAGTGGACTACAGCCAGGTCATCGAGCTGGATCTCGACAGCGTCGTGCCCAGCCTGTCCGGCCCGAAGCGCCCGCAGGACCGCGTCAACCTGCCCGACCTCGGCCGCAACTTCGACATGCTGTTCTCGGCGCCGGTCGACAAGAACGGCTACGCCCGCGCCGCCGCCGACCTCACGCGCCGGGTGCCGAGCGGTCACGACGGCTTCGACGTTGGCCATGGCGACGTGCTGATCTCGTCGATCACGTCCTGCACCAACACCTCCAACCCGGCGCTGCTGCTCGCAGCCGGGCTGCTGGCCAAGCGCGCGGTGGAAAAAGGCCTCAAGGTCAGCACGCGCGTGAAGACCTCTCTCGCGCCCGGTTCCAAGGTCGTCACCGCCTACCTGCGCGACGCGGGCCTGCTGCCCTACCTCGAGAAGCTGGGCTACGGTGTCGTCGCCTACGGCTGCACCACCTGCATGGGCGCCGCCGGTCCGCTCGACGCGAAGATCGAGGAAGCCGTGGTGTCGAAGGACCTGGTCACCTGCGCGGTGCTCTCGGGCAACCGCAACTTCGAGGCGCGCGTGCACGCCAACCTGCGCGCGAACTATCTCGCCAGCCCCGCGCTGGTGGTGGCCTACGGCATCAAGGGCACGGTGCGCACCGACCTCACGAAGGATCCGCTGGGCACGGGCTCGGACGGCAAGCCGGTCTACCTGAAGGACGTGTGGCCGACCGATGCCGAGGTCGCCGCGCTGATGAAATTCGCTGCCAACGCCGAGCACTTCCGCCGCGAATACGGCGATCTCTCGGGCGCCAAGGAGCTATGGGAAGCGATCCCGACCATCCGGGGCGCGGTGTACGAGTGGGACCCCAAGTCCACCTTCATCAAGGAGCCGCCGTTCTTCGAGGGCGTCACCCGCACTCCGGGCAAGGTCACCGACGTCCAGGGCGCCCGCGCGCTGGCGATCCTCGGTGATTCGATCACGACGGACCACATCAGCCCGTCCACCAAGATCCGCCCGGGCACCCCGGCCGGAAAATGGCTCGAACCTTACGGCACGCCGCCGTCCGAGTGGGGCCACTTCGGCGTGCGCCGCTGCAACCATGAGCTGATGGTGCGCGGCACCTTCGCCAACGTGCGCCTGAAAAACGCGGTCGCGCCCGGCACCGAGGGGCCGATCACGAAGCACATGCCCGACGGCGCCCAGATGACCATCTTCGAAGCCTCCGAGCTCTATCAGAAGACGGGCACCCCTCTCGTCATCTTCGGCGGCGAGGACTTCGGCATGGGCTCGTCACGCGACTGGGCAGCCAAGGGCATCCAGCTGCTCGGCGTGCGCGCGGTAATCGTGAAAAGCTTCGAGCGTATCCACCGCGCCAACCTGATCGGCATGGGCGTGCTGCCGCTGCAGTTCAAGCCCGGCACCGACGCGAAGTCCCTGGGCCTGGACGGCACGGAGACCTTCGACATCGAGGGCGTCGCCGGCGGCGATGTGAAGCCGCTGCAGGACGTGACGATGACGATCACCCGCAAGGACGGCGCGAAGCAGAGCGTGCCGCTGACGCTGCGCATCGACACCGTCATCGAGGTCGATTACCTGAAGCACGGCGGCATCCTGCCCTACGTGCTGCGCGGACTTCTGGCGGCCGCGTAGGACGCAGAACCAAAAAAAGGTGCCAGGAACCCTTTTTTACTCACTAAACATGCAATTAATCAATAAGTTACAGTTGGAAAAAGGGTTCCTGGCACCCTTTTCCGGTCGTCAGCCCTGAGCGTTCGCGGCTGACGGGTGGCGGCTGATGGCCGCGTTGACGGCGGGCATGACCTTCTCCGCCATCAGCTCCATCGAGCGACGCGCGAGCTTCGGGTCGGCCCAGTCGTGGCCGCAGTAGAGCAAGGTGCCGAAGTCGCCCACGGTCTCTCGGAAAGCGAGCAGCTGGTCCACCACGCTGTCGACGCCGCCGCTGATCACCAGCCGGTCGAGCATATAGTCCACCGTCACGTCCCCGTCGGGCATCTTCAGGTCGTGCTTGAAAATGTCGACCGGCCCGTGGCTGCGCCGCTTGATCAGCAGGTTCCAGTAATAGAAACCGTAAGGGCCGTTCGGGTCGCGGGCGTAGCGCCGTGCGGTTGCGTCGTCGTCCGCCACGAAGATGCTCTTGCAGACGCGCCAATCTGCGGGGTCGGCCTTGCGTCCGCCCTGCTCGCAGCCTTTGACGTACATCGGCCAGTGCGTCGCCGCCCACGCCGGCTGCAGGAAATTCGCCGTGATCGGCTGCCAGCCGCGCGCGGCGGCGGCCACCAGCCCCTTGGAATGCGGCACGACCACCGTCACGACGATGGGCGGGTGCGGCTGCTGGTACGGCTTGAGCATGACGCCCTGCCCCGCGTCGCGGATCAGCGTCCGTTCCGTGCTGATGTTCCAGAATTTCCCCTTGAGGTTGTAGGGCGCGTCGCCCGCCCACAGCGCCAGGATCTGGTCGATCGACTCGACGAACATCGCGTTGCGGTCAAGATCGAGATTGCCGAAGACTTCCTGGTCGGAACGCAGCCCGCCCGGGCCGATGCCGAACACGAAGCGCCCCTCCAGCATGTGATCCACCATCGCCACGTTGGCGGCGACGAGCGCCGGGTGGCTGTTGGGCAGGTTGACCGTGCCGCTGCCCAGCCGGATTTGCTTCGTGTCGTGCGCGACGCTCGCGATGAAAGTGAGGCAGGACGGGATGGACTCGCACACGTCGGTCACGTGCTCGCCGATGTAGGCCTCGCTGAAACCGAGCCGGTCCGCCAGCAGCACCGCCTCGCGATCCTCCTTGAGGGTCTGGGTGTAATCACGCCCCGGCGGATGCATGGGCATGGTGAAGAAGCCGAGCTTCATTCTCACCTCATCCGACGCAGCCGCCGATGAACGCCGATGCACGCCGATAGCTATTACTGGATAACATCGGTTGATTCTACACGCATCAATCACGACGGCCTTTTCCGGGGCGGGCAATGTGGAGTAACCTTTCAATTGTGCCGCTCCGCTGCCTTCCGCCATCGGAATTCCCAGTGCATTGCGAGTTGATTCCCGATTTCGATCGGCGTACCCCTCAAGGGGGTATTGAAAAGAATTCATCGGCGTTCATCGGCGGTTAAATCGCCTTACCATGACCCTCGCTGCCCGCTTCGAAGTCCACTACACCCGCTTCCTGGACGAGCACGGCAAGGCCGTGCAGGAACTGCCCGCGTTCGCCCGCGACGCCGGCGAGCTGGTTTCGCTCTACCGCTGGATGGTGCTGATGCGCGCCTACGACGCGAAAGCGGTCGCGCTGCAACGCACCGGCCAGCTCGGCACCTACGCCTCTCTCCTCGGCCAGGAAGCGATCAACGCCGGCATCGGCTCGGCCATGGCGAAGGACGACGTCTTCCTGATGACGTACCGGGAGAACGGCGCGCAGCTGATGCGCGGGGTGTCGTTGAAGGAGCTGTTCCTCTACTGGGGCGGCGACGAGCGCGGCTGCGATTACGCGGGGCCGCGCCGCGATTTCCCGATCTGCATCACCATCGCCGCGCACGCCACGCACGCCGCAGGGGTCGCCTATGCCATGAAGCTGCGGCGCGAGCCGCGAGCCGCGGTCTGCGCGCTCGGCGACGGCGCCACGTCGAAAGGCGACTTCTACGAAGGGCTCAACGCCGCCGGCGCGTGGGCGCTGCCCCTAGTTTACGTCGTCACCGACAATCAGTGGGCCATTTCCGTGCCGCGATCGCGGCAGAGCGCGGCGCAAACGCTGGCGCAAAAAGCCGTTGCCGCCGGCATCGACGGCGTGCAGGTCGACGGCAACGACGTCGTCGCCGTGCGCCACGCGATGGACCGGGCGCTGGGGAAAGCGCGTTCCGGCGGCGGCCCGACGCTGCTCGAAGCCCTGACCTATCGCCTCTCCGATCACACCACGGCCGACGACGCTTCCCGCTACCGCGGTCCCGACGAGCTGGCCGCGGCGTGGAAGCAGGAACCGCTCCTGCGGCTGCGGACCCACCTCACGGAGCACGGCGCGTGGGACAAGATCAGGGAAGACGCGCTGCTCAAGGAATGCAACGAGCAGGTGCAGGCCGCCGCGCAGGACTACCTCGACACGCCCGCGCCCGGCGCGGACCAGATGTTCGATCACCTCTACGCGCAACTGCCCACCGCGCTCGCGCGCCAGCGGGCCGCTGCGCTGGGCAAAAGTGTCGAGGAGTGAGTGTCGAGTGAAACAAATGACAGATACTCCTTCGCTCGCCTCCCTCGACACCCGACCCTCGACACTCGACACTTGCGACTGAGCCATGGCACAAGTGACGCTGGTCGAAGCCATCAACCTCGCGCTGACGCACGAGATGGCGCGCGACCCCTCCGTCGTGGTGATGGGGCAGGACGTGGGCGTGGATGGCGGCGTGTTCCGGGCGACGCTGGGCCTGAGCGAGCGCTTCGGCGAAGAACGCGTCATCGATACCCCGCTTGCCGAGGCCCTCATCGCCGGCATGGCGATCGGCATGGCCGCCGAGAGCCTGAGGCCAGTGGCGGAAATCCAGTTCTCCGGCTTCGCCTACACCACCCTCGACCAGATCCTCAACCACGCCGGGCGCATGCGTCACCGCACACGCGGCCGCCTCTCCTGCCCGATGGTGCTGCGCACCCCCTGCGGCGCCGGCATCCACGCGCCCGAGCATCACTCGGAAAGTCCCGAAGCGATGTTCGCCCATATACCGGGAATCCGGGTGGTCTACCCCTCCTCGCCGCGGCGCGCCTACGGGCTGCTGCTGGCCGCGATCCGCGATCCCGACCCGGTCGTGTTCCTGGAGCCGACCCGGCTCTACCGGTTATTCAAGGAAGACGTCGCCGATAACGGCGAGGCGATGGCCCTCGACACGTGCTTCACCTTGCGCGAAGGCACGGACGTCACGCTGGTCAGCTGGGGCCCGATGGTGCCGGAGACGGTCGCCGCCGCCGCGGACCTCGCCGAACAGGGCATCTCGGCCGAGGTGCTGGACATCGCCACGCTGAAGCCGCTCGACATGGACACGATACTGGGCTCGGTCGGCAGGACCGGCCGCTGCGTGATCGTGACCGAGGCGCCGCGCACCGCGAGCTTCGCCTCGGAAATCGCCGCCGGCCTCGCCGAGGAAGGATTGCTCACCCTGCTTGCGCCGGTTCAGCGCGTCACCGCGCCCGATATCGTGGTGCCGTTCGCGCGGCTGGAGCACCGCTACATCCCCGCCAGACAGCGCATCGTGTCCGCGGCGCGCAAAGCCCTGGAGTTCGCATGAAGATTTTCAAACTTCCCGAC
This sequence comes from uncultured Streptomycetaceae bacterium, assembly GCA_964433375.1. Taxonomy (GTDB): domain Bacteria; phylum Pseudomonadota; class Gammaproteobacteria; order Burkholderiales; family SG8-41; genus SG8-41. The sequence continues at coordinate 3,587 of CAYSRR010000115.1, read as the reverse complement.
CTCGGCGAAGGGCTGCAGGAAGCCGAGATCGTCAAATGGCACGTCAAGGCCGGCGACGAGATCAGGGCGGATGCGCCGATGGTCTCGGTGGAGACCGCCAAGGCCGTCGTCGACATCCCGGCGCCCTACGCCGGCAAGGTCGCGAAGCTCTACGGCAACCCTGGCGACATTGCTCACATCGGCGCGCCGCTCGTCGCGTTCGAGGGCGAGAGCGACGCCGCCGACGCCGGCACGGTGGTCGGCAAGGTCGAGGCCGGGCAGAAAGCCGTCGCCGACGGGCCCGCCGCGCCGGCCCCTGTCACCGCCGGAATCAAGGCCACGCCGGCGGTGCGCGCGCTCGCGCGCAAGCTCAACGTCGACCTGGCCATGGTCACGCCGACCGGCTCCGACGGCATGCTGACCGCCGCCGACGTGCAGCGCGCCGCCCGCATCCTCGCCGAGATCGGCCCGATCGAGGTCATGCGCGGCGTGCGCCGCGCCATGGCGCAGAACATGGAGCTCGCCACCGCCGAGGTGGCTTCGGCGACGATCATGGACGACGCGGACATCGAGGCCTGGCCCGCCGGCACTTCCGCGCTGCCGCGCCTGATCCGGGCGCTGATCGCCGGCTGCCGCGCCGAGCCGGCCCTGAACGCCTGGTACGACAGCGAGAAGATCGGGCGCTGGGTCATGAAAAAAATCGACATCGGCGTCGCGGTGGACACACCCGACGGGCTGCTGGTGCCGGTGCTGCGCGGCTGCGGCGAGCGCGGCCCGGAAGACCTCAGGACGGGGCTGGAGAAGCTGATCGCCGATGCGCGCGCCCGCAAGGTGCCGCCGGAGGAATTGCGCGGCAACACCATCACGTTGTCCAACTACGGCTCGATCGCCGGGCGCTACGCCTCCCCGGTCGTGCTGCCGCCGACGGTCGCCATCCTCGGCGCCGGGCGCATCGCGAAACAGGTGGTGGTCGTGGACGACAAGCCGGCGGTGCGCCGCATACTGCCGCTCTCGCTCACCTTCGACCACCGCGCCGTCACGGGCGGCGAGGCCGGACGGTTTCTGAACGCCGTGATCGCGGACCTGAGAAAAGCGCAATAGGAACCGCGGATATCAGTGCGGCCCGGCGACCGCCAGTGCGTCGACCGCGACCAGATGGTCGTCGCCAGCGATGACGGGGTTGACATCCAGCTCGGCGAGCCTCGGCCCCAGGTCCGCCGCAAGCTCGGAAATGCGCGCGACGGTTTCCGCGAGCAGTCCGATGTTCGCCGTTTTTCCCCCGCGAAAACCCGTCAGCAACCGGTATCCCTTCAGCGACTTCAGCATTGCAAGCGCCTGTTCTTTCCCGATTGGCGCCAACGCGCACGCCGTGTCTTCGAGGATCTCCACCAACACCCCACCCAGCCCGCAAACAATCAGTGGCCCGAACTGCGGGTCGTAACGCGTCCCGATCATGACTTCAACGCCTTCGCCGATCATTTCCTGCACCAGCACGCCGTTGACGTGCGGCTTTTCCGGGAGCCGCGAGGCAGCCGCCATAATGGCATTGAAAGCATCGCGGACCTCTTCGCCGGATCCGAGCCGCAGACGAACGACGCCGGCTTCCGTTTTGTGGGGTATCGCGGCAGATTCGGCCTTGAGCACGACCGGATAACCGATCTCGCCCGACAAGACCATCGCTTCCCCGGCGCTTGTCGCAAGCTTTTCCCGGGTCACCGGAACGCCATAGATCGCAAGCAACTGCTTGGATTCCCGCTCGGACAGGATTTCACCGGATTGTCGCCGTAGCAGGAATTCGCCGACTCGCGTGGCGCAGTCCTGGCCTGTCACCCGTGGCGCCTGCGCAGACAGGCGTTTGTCCCTGTGGTCGTAATAATCCACCCACGCCTTCACCGCCGTCAGGCAGCGCCGCATGGACCGGAATATCGAAACTTCCCGGCTCCGGTCATAAATGTCGCTTCCGGGTCCCTGGTACCATTCGTTCATCCAGACGACGCAAATCGGCTTGCTCAACGTGCCGGCTACCCTGCATACGGTTTCCGCCCGGTGCGCCGTCGTGGGCAGGTAAACCGTCGTCAGCGGCATGACGATGGCGGCAAACGACGGGTCTTCCGAAAAAGCGCGGAGGCTGTCCTCGAACAGCGTCTTGTCGCGCTGCGCAGCGGTCGTAATATCGCAGGGATTCGAGACCGAGCCGAAAGAGGGAAGCCTCTCCCGCATCCGGGCCGCGGTCCGGGGAGCCAGAGGAGGAAGCGGCAAACCGACGTCGTCAGCCATGTCGGCCGCCATCACCGCCGCCCCCCCGGAGCCCGAGAACACGCCGACCCCACGCGTTGCGGGCTTCCCGGCAACCGCAAAGAAACTGACCGTTTCCAGAATAGCTTCCAGATCCTGGACGACGATCATTCCGGCGCGGTCGAATGCCGCCCGATAGGCGGCCAGCGAGCCCGTGAGCGTCCCGGTATGGGACAGGGCGGTGCGCCGACTGAGCTCGTTGTTGCCCGTCTTGTACACGATCAACGGCTTCCCAGCGGCCAGGGCGCGATGCGCCACTTCCAGAAGCCGCCGGCCGTCGTGCACCCCCTCGAACATGCAGCCGATCGCCTTCGTCGACTCGTCCTCGATCAGGAAATTGATCAGATCGCACACATCCACGTCGCAGGAATTCCCGGGCGCCAGCGTATAACTGAAGCCGACCCCCCGTTGCATGCCCTGGGTGATGCTGAATCCCAGCGCACCGCTCTGAACGACCAGCCCGATCGGCCCCGCGATCATCGGCAGTTTGTCCAGGCCGGGCTGGAACGTAATGCCGACGCGATCGACGAAATTCATGACGCCGATGCAATTCGGACCCAGGATGCGCATGCCGCTCAATCGCGCGATCGCCGTGAGGCGGTGTTGCTGCTCCATGGCCTCGGGATCGCCAGTTTCCATGAAGCCGGATGTGTAGATCACGGCCCCGCCGACCCCCCGGGCGGCACACTGCTCCGCCAGAGGCACTATTTGCCCGCGCGGCACGGACAGTACGACGCAATCCGGCGTCTCCGGGATGTCATCGACGCTTGCGTAGCACCGATGGCCGCCGATCTCCGGATATTTGGGGTTGACCGGAAAAACCTTTCCGGAATAGCCGAAGGCCGTGTTCTCGATGCTGCGGCAGCCGAACGAACCCGGCGTCGGCGAAGCGCCGACAATCGCAACGCTTCGCGGCCGGATGAGCCGGGCAAGCTCCCGTTTTCCGTAGAGTGCGCGGGACACCGGCACCTGGTCGTTTTCCGTCCGGCTCATGGCTGGTCTCGTCATCCTCGTGGCGTGCCGTCGGCGCCTGGCGTCCGGAGCTGCGCCTGCCCGTAGTCCAGGACCACCGAGTCACGCGCCGCGACCACGCAGCGGAAGCGGACAACCGGGCCTTCGCGCCAGAAATCCGTGCGGATAACGTCCCCCGGAATGACCGGGGAGGTATAGCGGGCCGCCACGCTTTCCAGCCGCGCGGGGTCGTAATCGCAATAGCTTTCCAAAACCGCACGGGTGGCGACGCCGAGCGTGCCAAGGCCGTGCAGTATGGGCTCGCTGAAACCGGCGGTACGCGCCACCTCCGGGTCGGCGTG
>CAYSRR010000114.1:0-8945 GCA_964433375.1 uncultured Streptomycetaceae bacterium | reverse complement strand
ATGGTCGAGTACTTCGGCGAACAGTTGCTGGGCTACGCCTTCACCGCCAACGGCTGGGTGCAGAGCTACGGCTCGCGCTGCGTCAAGCCGCCGCTGATCTACGGCGACGTCTACCGTCCCGAGCCGATGACGGTGGAGTGGATACGTTATGCCCAGGACCTCACCGAACGGCCGGTCAAGGGCATGCTGACCGGGCCGGTGACGATGCTGCAATGGTCGTTCGTGCGCGACGACCAGCCGCGCGAGGTGACGGCGCTGCAGATCGCGCTGGCGCGGCGCGACGAGGTGCGCGACCTGGAAAAGGCCGGCGTCGCGGTGATCCAGATCGACGAGCCGGCGTTCCGCGAGGGGCTGCCGCTGAAGCAGCGCGACTGGCCGCGCTACCTCGACTGGGCGGTGCGCGCGTTCAAGCTCGCCTCGTGCGGCGTGGCGGACTCGACCCAGATCCACACCCACATGTGCTACGCCGAGTTCAACGACATCCTGCCGGCGATCGCCGCGCTCGACGCCGACGTGATCACCATCGAGACTTCGCGCTCCGACATGGAGCTGCTGGAGGCGTTCGGCGAGTTCCGCTACCCGAACGACATCGGGCCGGGGGTGTACGACATCCACTCGCCGCGCGTGCCGGACGCGGACGACATGCTGCGGCTGCTGGAAAAGGCGGCGGAGTCGATCCCGCTCGAGCGGTTGTGGGTCAACCCGGATTGCGGTCTGAAGACCCGCGGCTGGCCGGAGACCGAGGCTGCGCTGGCCAACATCATGAAAGCGGCGCGCAGGCTGCGCCTGCGCGCCGAACAGGAGTCACTCGTCGCCAGCGGCTGAAGGCCGGCTCAAAAAGCCATTGAGCCGCCGATGGACGCCGATAAACGCAGATAAATTCAAAAACAGCGGGTTGAGTCACCCCTGTTCTCATATCGGCGTTTATTTGCGGCTAATTCTGCTTTGTTCTTGAAGCAGGTTTCGGGCACTACTTATCGGTAGCGGCGTCCGTCTGCTCGGCGCGCTGCTGGGCCTGCTGCGCGGCCTGCTCGATCTTCTCGCGCGTGTCGTCCATCGTCTGCCTGCCCTGGTCGACTTCCTGCTTCTTGATCGCCGCGCCGGTCGCGGCAGTCGTCGCGGTCTCGACACCGCAGGCAGGGAGAACCACAAGCAAGGCTATCGCAAGGGCGCGAACCGACAGAGGAACCGTGCCTTTGGTCATGGCCTGTCGCCGCGCAGCACTTCCGGGTTGACCACGAACTCGCGGTTGGGCGAGCCGTCGAGCACGCTCAGGAGATTGCGCACGACGGTCAGCGACTTGCGGTCGAGGGACTCGAGGGTATTGCCGGCCATGTGGGGTGAGACGACGACGTTGGCGAGCGTGAAGAGCGGATTGTCGGTGAGCGGCGGTTCCGGCGAGAACACGTCCACGCCGGCGCCCGCGAGCCTGCCGGCGGCGAGCGCGGCATGGAGCGCCGCTTCGTCCACCAGGCCTCCGCGCGCGGTGTTGATGAGCCGGGCGCCGGGCTTCATGCGCGCGATCCGCGCCGCGTCGAACAGCCCCGTGGTTTCCTTGTTCTTGGGACAGTGGAGGGTGACGAAATCCGCGCGCCCGAGCGCCGCGTCGAGATCGGCGGCCGGCTCGCATCCCGCCACGCGCACCGCGTCGGCAGGAACGTAGGGATCGTGCACTTCGACCTTCATCTCCATGGCGAGGCAGCGCCTGGCCACGCGCGTGCCGATGCGGCCGAAGCCGATGATGAGCAGCGTCTTGCCGAGCAGCTCGGTGGGAAGCTGCTCGTAGCGCTGCGCCCAGCGCCCCTGCCGCGGAATGGCGTTCATCGTCGCGCCGCGCTTGCACAGCTCGAGCATCATGAACATCACGCACTCGGCCACGGTGGGCGAATTGTCGGTGCCGCAGGTCATCAGCGGGATACCGCGGGCGTTGAGCGCGTCGACGTCCACCGCGTCGTAGCCCACGCCGATGCGGCCGACCGCCTTCAGCCGCGGCGCGGACGCGATGTCGGCGGCTTTCAGGGGCGTGCTGGTCAGCGCGACGCCGTCGGCATCGCGCAGGAGCTGGTGGAATTCCTGCGTCGGCAGGCTGGGCGCGAAGGCGACCGCCTCCACGTCCGCGCGGCTCAGGGCCAGGTCCCAGCCGGGACGCGCCATCGTCTTCGGCAGCAGCAATTTTTTCTTGCTCATCGTCGTCGGCCCGTCCCGTATTCTGGTTGATGGTGTCCGCGCGTTGAACGGCGCATGGAGCGCCGCTTCGAACGCGCGGAGTTAAACCGGCGCCCAGGGCACGGGAGCCACGGCTCCCGTGCCCTGGGCGTCCGGCTTTAACGCTACTTTATGCGCTTCAGTATCTTGATCCGCTGCACCGTGTCGCCCGCGAGGTGCGTCCACACCATCGCGTCGCGCACCAGTTTGTCCACGCGCGCGACCATCGCGCAGCCTTCCGCGCCGTGCACTTCCATGTTGAGGCGCGTGACGCGCTGGATCACGTCGGTGGACCAGTTCATCACCAGGCCGGCATTGGCGGAATGCTCGCCGTGGTCGTGCTGCCAGGCCACGCGCATCACGTAGGAGCGCAGCGCCTCGGTCAGCGCCAGCATCTCGTTCACCTTCAGCTGCACGATCTGGTGCTCGATCAGGTACTTGCCGGCGCGCTTGTGCGTCTTCGCGAACTCCCGCGCCAGGCCGCAGGCGTCGTCGCACACCCCGAGCGCGTTCGCGGCGAGCTCGAGATCGCCGAAGATGTCGCCGCCGGTGGTGTCGCCCTTGCCCGCCTTGACCGACCCGGTGCCGACCTCGCCGACGACGTTGGCGTGCGGCACGCGCGCATTCTCGAATATCAGCTCGGCGTTCTGGTAGAAGCGCCAGCCGCGCTTGTTGAACACCTTGCCGATGCGAAAGCCAGGCGTGCCTTTCGGAACCATGAACAGGGTGCCGCCCTGCTTGATGTTGACGTCCGGGTTGGTGCGCGTGTCCACGAAGAACAGCGATCCCACGCTGCCGTTGGCGATGAAGCACTTCTCGCCGTTGAGGACCCATTCGTCGCCGTCACGCACCGCGCGCACGCGGTAGCCGGCCTTGGGGTCGTCTTCCGGCGGCATGCGGTTGTCCGAGCCGGCGTTGGGCTCGGTGATGCCGCGGCCCATGACGTAGCGGTGGTCGGCGAGGAACGGCTTGAGGAATCGGGTCTTCTGGTCGTCGGTGCAGGCCGAGGCGATCAGGTGGCTCCACTTCCAGTTCTGGCTGAACGCCTTGGACATGGCGGAATCGCCGCGCGCGAGCTCCGCCATCACCAGCGCCTGCGACACGAAGTCCGCGCCGGGGCCGCCCCACTCCTTGGGCACCGCGAGCGTGCGGAAGCCCAGCTTCGAGCCCTTCTCGATGATGCCCCAGTCCCACGGCTCGAGGCCGCCCTCGATCTGGTCGCGCTCGATCGAGCGCGGGCGCAGCTCCTCGTCGGAGAACTTGCGCGCCTCCGCCTGCCAGTGGCGCTGCTCTTCATTCAGGGAAAAATCCATATTGACTCCTAGTCAGTCGTCATAAGGGTCGGGTGTCGAGTGTCGAGTGAAACGCCCCCTCGACCCTCCATGCTCGACACTCGTCCCTACGCGGCCATGGGCCGCGTGTAGCCGGCGATCGCCTCCGCCACCGCCAGCTTCGCGGCGCTGTCGGCGTCGTCGGCATGCAGGAACACCATCGAGTCGTGCACGTATTTCTGCAGCGGCATGTCGCGCATCACGCCCATCGCGCCGAAGCACTCCGCCGACAGCAGCGCGACGTCGTGGACCGCCTCCGCGGTATAGACGCGCGCGATGACGTGGTACGGCAGGTCGCCCGCGCTGCGGTCGGCCACCGCCTCCGGATGGTCCAGCAGCCATGCCGCCTTCCAGATCATGCCGCGCGCGAGCTCGAGCCGGATCGTGCAATCGGCGAGCTTGGTGCCGATCGCCTGGTGCCCGATGATGAAGCGCCCGCCCTGGCGGCGGATCTTCGAGTACTCCACCGCCGCCTCGTAGGCCGCGCGGCCCAGGCCGAGGTTGATCGCCGCGACCGCGGCCGTGCCGCGAGCAGCCGTGGCGACTTGCACGAACGGGCTCGCGCCCTCCTGGCCGAGCACGTTGCCCGCCGGCATCCTGCAGTCCTTGAACGTCACGCCGGCGCCGGCGCCGTGATGCCAGCGGATCGCCTCGCCGACGGCCTTCAGCGGCTCGCGCACGGTCAGTCCCGGCGTCTCGCGCGGCACGAGCAGCGTCGTGAGGCCCTTGCCGGTGCGCGCCTGCACCGCGAACAGCTTCGCCACCGTCGCGTTCGCGACGAAGGCCAGCGTGCCGTTGATGACCCAGTCGTTGCCCTGCTTCACCGCGACCGGGTCGGCGTCGCTCCCGGCGGCCATCGGGCGGTGGTAATTCCAGCCCGTGTCCTCGCCCGCGCCGCGGCCGGCGTAAGCGAGGTGATAACGGTCGTCTTCGACGAACTTCGGCAGGAAACGCTGCTTCTGCTCCGCCGTCATCAGCCGGTCGAAAAGGAAGTGGGCGAGCGTCGAGGTCTGGCCGAGCACCGAGGCGAGGTCCACGTCGCCCGCGCCCAGTTCCTCCATGACGATGCAGGAAGTGAGGCCGTCGGCGCCGGCGCCGCCTGCATCTTCCGACAACGCGAGGGTGCGCAATCCCATCTGCGCCGCCTTGTCGAGCAGATCGGTCATGAGCGGCTTCTCGAACGGCTGCAGGCGGTCGGGATGCAGCGCGGCGGGCTTGATCTCGTTCTCGACGAAATCGCGCACCGTGTCGCGGAACTCCAGTTGCTCGGGGGTGAGGTGCAGGTTGTACATGTCGCTGTCCGTGGTTGGGCCCGTTACGGGAGCCGCAAGTTTATCAGCCGCCGGGAAAGCGGTGCCAGAATGTGGAATCTGACCCGGCCGTTGCCAGAGAACCGATAATGGACTATATTCAGTCCTGTTGCTTCAACCGGAAATCTCATCATGCGCGCATCCCAAATCAAACCGATCAGCTACCTGAAAGCGAACGCAGCAGAGGTGCTGGAACGGCTGGCTGAAAGCCGGGAGCCGATGCTGATCACGCAAAACGGCGAAGCCAGGGCCGTGATGCAGGACGTCGCCTCGTACGAGGCGACCCAGGAAACGCTGGCCCTGCTGAAGATCCTGGCGCTGGGCAACCGCGAGGTCGAGGCGGGCAGGATCAAGCCCGTTACCGATGTCGTTCGCCGGCTGCGAGCGAAGAAGAACGGCGGTTGATGAGCCACGAAGTGCTGATCGCGGAGGGCGCGGAGCGCGATCTCGAGGAAATTTACGACCACATCGCCGAATTCGACTCGCCGGAGAAAGCAGATTACGTATTGAGCCGGTTGCTCGAAGTGGCCGGACGCCTGGCTGCTTTCCCCGACCGCGGCCCGCATCCGAAGGAGCTGCAGGCCCTGGGCATACGGGAGTACCGCCAGACCTTCTTCAAGCCGTATCGGCTCATCTACCGCGTGATCGGAAAGCAGGTCATCATCTACCTGATCGCGGACGGCCGGCGGGACACACAATCGCTGCTGGCGAGCCGCCTTCTCGGCGCCTGACTCAGTCCCCGAGGTCCAGCTCCAGGACCGTCCAGTACGGCACGTGCGCAAGGCTGAACGCGTGCTTCTTGGGCACGGCACCCGCGAGGCGATAGCCGAATTTCCGCAGGTACCACGTGATCGTTTCCGGACGGTCGGTTTCCGTTTCGACCGTCGGCATTCGCGCTCTCAGGCCGCGGGCGGGTCGATCGCGTCGAGCACCGGCGCGAGCCGCTCGGCGAACTTCTCGTGCACCGGGTCGCGCGCCGGGATATCGGCGCCCGGGGCGCTCGTCAGCATCGGCGTGATGTTGAACTCCCAGATCTGCGGCCGCTCGTCCGCCAGCGTGTAATCGATGCGGCCGTACGAGAGATTGGCGAGGCGCGCCACCTCGAGCAGCAGCGCCGCGCGGGGATCTTCGGCGCCGACGTACGCCATCTCCTCCTGCAACATCGCCGGCTCCACGAGATCCGCATGCTTCACCCACCAGCCCCGGCTGAAAAACAGGTGACGCGGCACGATGTGACCGCCGAAGACGAAGCAGCCGTACTTGCGGCAGATGCCGGCGGCATCGGCGGTATCGCGATACTCGACCGCGATCAGGCCTTCCTGCGGCGCGGCGCCCCGCGCCGCTTCGTATTCGTCCCGGCTGCGCAGCAGGCTGGGCGTCTGCCAGAGCGTGCCGTGCTCGCTCCGCAGAAACACGGGATAGCGCCGCGGCGACTCGGCGCCGTCGGCCCGGTACGCCGCAAAACCGTTGATGCCGCGCCGTTCGAGCGCCTGCAGCAGCTCGAAGCGTGACATGAAGCGCGACGGGTCGTTCAGCACACGCCCCGGCCCGCAGACTTGCACGAGATTGCGGTGCAGGTCGCTGCACAGCTTGCGCAGCGGCGACGCCGGGTTGCGGCTGCCCATGTCGCGGCCCATGCTGGTGAAGATGTAGGTGGCGGCCGGCAGGCGCACGTTCGCGCCGGAGAACAGGTCCTCGTAGAGCAGCATCCGGATGCGGCCCGCGAACGGCCTGCCGCAGCCGGCGAGAAAATGCTGCATCGTGTACGCGTGCTTGCGCGCCACGAGATAGTAGATCACCGGCCCCTCCCGCGAGCCGTCACTTCCTGCCGCGTGCCAGCCGGCGCAACTCGCCGGCCAGCGCATCGGGCAGGTCGATACCCTCGATACGCGCTTTCGCGGCGGCCTGCTGGCGGCGGGCGCCGGGCAGGCGCACGCCTTCTTCCGCCAGCATCGTCGAGACCATGTCCTCGATGCGCGCGTGGTAGGCGGCCATGCCGGAGAGGGCGTCGGGGTCGATCGCGATGATGGCGTGGCCGATGCGCGGCCGGTTGCCGGGCTCGAAGTAGGAGTCGTTTTCAAAGCTGAACGCCGCGCCGGTCAGCGCGACGCACAGCACTTCCACCATCAGCGCCAGCGATGTTCCCTTGACGCCGCCTATCGCCATCAGGCTGCCGGTCAGCGCCGCCTGCGCGTCGGTGGTGGGGTTGCCATCCCTGTCCACCGCCCAGCCGAGGGGAATGGGCTTTCCTTCCCTGGCGTAAATCATGATCTTCCCGCGGACCACCTCGGTCAGCGACAGGTCGACCACGACGGGGTCGGCGTCACGGCGCGGAAAAATCGCGGCGATGGGATTGGTGCCGTAGAACGCCTTTTTCCCGCCCCAGGCGTTGATCGCGGACGGCGAGTTGGTGAACGCGAGACCGGCGAGCCCCGCCTGCGCGAGCGGCGCCAGGTGATAAGCGGCGGCGCCGAAGTGGTGGCTGTTGGTGACGCCGGCAAAGGCGACACCGTAGCGTTTCGCACGCTTCGCCGCCTCCTTCACCGCCAGCGCCATTGCAGGAAACGCCAGGCCGCCGCCGGCGTCCACGAGGCAGGTCGCGCCCTGCTTTTTCACGATCCGCGGTTTCGCTTTCCCGTCGGCGCGGCCTTCGCGCAGGTGGCGGCAATACAGCGCGACGCGCGACAGCCCGTGTCCCGCGAGCCCTTCCGCCTCCGCCACGACCAGCGCCTCCGCCGTTGCCTGCGCCATGGCGCGCGACGCGCCCGCTTTCTTCAGCGCAGCAGTGGCGAGCCGGATTAATTCTTCAACGGATTGCCTCACCCTTCACCCATCACTCGTCACTCGTCACTCAAGTCAGTCGAGCACCGTGCCCGAGGCCTTCGCCGTCACGCCCCATTTTTCGATTTCCTCTTTCAGGAACGCGGCGAATTCCGCGGGGGAGTTCGGGGCGGGCTCGGCTCCGGACGCGACGATGCGTTTCACCACCTCCGGCGACTTCAGGCTGGCGAGCCAGGCGCGGTGCAGCTTGTCGAGGACGGGCTGCGGCGTCCTGGCGGGCGCGAACAACCCGTTCCACTGCACGGCCGTGTGGTCCGCGACCCCCGCTTCGATCATCGTCGGCACGTCGGGCGCCACGGCGGCCCGCTTCGGCGCCGCGACGCCGAGGCCGCGCATCTTCCCGTCCTTGAAATGCCGCACGGCCACCGGCAGCACGATGAACGCGACCTGGGACTCGCCGGTCAGGAGCGAGATCGATTGCGGCGCGGCCCCCTTGTACGACAGGTGGTTGATCCGCACGCCGGTCTTGATGCGCAGCAGCTCCATCGCCATGTGCGACAGCGTGCCGGCACCCGACGAAGCGTAATCCAGCGCGCCGGGCTTGGTCTTCGCCAGCGCCACCAGGTCCTTGACGGTCTTCACCGGCAGGGACGGGTGGGCCACCAGCGTGAACGGATACTGCGAGGCCATGGAAATCGGCACGAGGTCGCGGGTCGGGCTGTAGGCCAGCTTGCGGAATACCGCCGGGCTGATGGCGAGGGACGAGTTGCCGAACAGCAGCGTGTAGCCGTCGGGCGCCGCCTTGGCCACCAGCTCCGACGCGATATTGGCGCTCGCGCCGGGCCGGTTCTCGACGATAGCCGTCTGCCCGAGCTCGGCCCCGAGCTTCTGGGCGATGATGCGCGCGACGATGTCGCTGCCGCCCCCCGCCGGGAATCCCACGATGAGGCGGACCGTCTTGGTCGGGTAATCCTGCCCCCATGCCGGCAAGGCGCCCAGGACGGCCAGCGCCGCGATCGCTACGGTCGAACGTTTCACGATCTCCCCCTTTTATAGTGGTGCGGTTGCGAAGCCCCGCGTCGACGGGCCGCGCGCTGCGGCCACCGCCAATGTATCACTTCGCCGCGGCCTCAGGCCGCTGCGCCCGCTGCCGGCTCGAGCAACGTCTCTCCCGGCTTGACCCGCGTGAAGGAAACGGGACGGGTGGTGATGTCGAAGCGCCCATCCCGCCAGTTGACGCAGGTGTAACGCGAATTCTCGAGATCGCGCACGTCCGGGAAATCGGCGCGGAAATGGGCGCCGCGCGAATCCTCGCGCG
>CAYSRR010000113.1:5221-8983 GCA_964433375.1 uncultured Streptomycetaceae bacterium | reverse complement strand
CCACGACGGCGCTTCGACGGAGTCGATGATGCGCTGCACTTCCTCGATGCTGGTCGGGGCTTCGACGAATATGAGATCGGCGCCGGCCCGTGCGTACAGGTTGGCGCGGCGGATCGCGTCGTCCAGTCCGTGGATGGCGAGCGAATCGACGCGCGCCGTAATGACGAAATCGGGATCTCGCCGCGCGTCGATGGCGGCCTGGATCTTCTCCAGCATCTCTTCAGGCGCAATGACCTGCTTGCCGGCCAGGTGACCGCAGCGTTTGGGGTAGACCTGGTCCTCGATGTTGACGCCGGCCGCGCCGGCGGCCTCGTATTCGCGCACGGTGCGCCAGGTGTTGAGCGGGTTGCCGAATCCGCAGCCGCCGTCGGCAATCACGGGGATGTTGACCGCCTTGACCACGGTCGCGACCGTGGCGGTCATTTCCGTCAGCGTGACGAGGCCCATGTCCGGCATGCCGAGCATTCCGGCCGCGACGCCGAAATCGTGCACGAAGGTGAGATCGAAGCCGGCCTGCTCCACCAGGCGGGCCGACATCGCATCGTAGGCGCCGACCATGACGGCAATTTCGGGGCGCTTGATCAACTGACGGTAGCGCGTGGTCATGCGCATGCGTGTGCTCCTCGGGTGTTGTCGACAGTCGGACGCTATCACAGCTGCGGGCGCAGCGCGTGCGTGGTCCACGATATGAAGCAGGTGCGCGCATGATCGAGCACGCGCGGCCGCTGCTGGTCGTCGAGGACGACCCGTTTCCCCGGATCCTGCAGGTCCTGCTCGATCCGGACGTCGACGAAGCGCGGCGCGCGGCATTCGCGCGCCTGATGGAACCCGAGTGCCCGCGTTTCGATCGCTGGTGCGCACGCGTGCGGCGCCTGGCGCGGAACCTTTATCCCGCACGGGTGAAAATGGTCGCGTCACAGGATGACCTGCGGGAGAGCTTGCCGGAAGCGCGGGCAGTGATGGTCGAATCCCTTCGTGTCGGCGGGGAGGAACTCGCGGCGGCGCCGCATCTCAAGGTGGTGCAGAAGTACGGCACGGTACTCCGCAATATCGACGTGGGCGCGTGTGCCGCGCGCAACGTGAAGGTGCTCACGCTGCGGCGACGAGTGAATGTGGCCTGCGCCGAGCACGTGCTCGCACTGATGCTGGCGCTGGCCAAACGGTTGCTGTGCATCGGCGGGCTGATCAGCGTCGAGCAGTTGGCGGCAGCCGGCTTCCAGCCGGCCTCATACGATCGCGCGCATACGCCTACGTCGGCATGGGGCGGCGTTACCGGCCTCGGCATGCTGAACGGCGCGACGCTGGGCATCCTCGGCATGGGGGAGAACGGGCGCATGCTCGCGCCGCGTGCCGCGGCGCTCGGCATGAAAGTGATTTACTGGCAGCGCACCCGGCTCGGTCCGGCGGAGGAGCGGCGACTGCGCGCGCGCTACGCGCCGCTCGAAGGAGTGCTCGGAAAGAGCGACTGGATCAGCGTGCACCTGCCGGAGACGCCGCAAACCCGCGGCCTCATCGGTGCCGCCGAGTTCGCGAAAATGAAACGCGGTGCGCGCCTGGTCAACGTCTCGCGCGCGAGGATCGTCGATCGCGGCGCGTTGCTCGACGCGCTGCGCTCGGGCCAGCTTGGCGGCTTCGCGCTTGACGCGCTCTACGAGGAGCCGGGACGCGCCGACGACGAACTGCTTGGTTTCGACAATGTGATTCTCACGCCCCACGTCGCAGGGCAGTTCCGAACGAACAGCCTCGCGGATTACGAGGACCTTGTCAGAGGGATGGCCCGTGCGCTGGCGGCGTGAGTCGAATCGCGTGACGATTTCAGCTCCCGGATCGATGGCTGCATGATCGCCTGCCGGCGTGCAAGGCTCGAAGAGCTTTGCCGGTGAAGTTTTCAGACCGATGACGGAACGGAGGAGGGTTGCAAGATGAGAATCACGCGTTTCGTGGCAGCAGGAGTCATGGTGTGCACATGGGCCGGTGTTCCGCAGGCCTCGGCACAAACTTACCCGACGAAGCCGGTGCGGATCATCCTGCCTTATCCGCCGGGCGGCAGTTCGGACCCGCTGGTCCGCGCGATTGCGCAGAAGATGACCGAGGGCTTCAAGATGCAGTTCGTGGTCGAGAATCGGCCGGGCGCCAACGGCATGATCGGCACCGAGGTCGGCGCCAAGGCCCCGCCCGACGGCTACACCATCATCTTCGGTTCCACCAGCACGTTGCCGATGAACGCGGCGATTTATCCGAAGCTGCCGTATGATCCGTTAAAGGATTTCGCGTATATCTCGACCTTTTCCTATACCCCGCTGGTGCTGGTGACGCATCCCTCGTTTCCGGCGAAGTCGGTCAAGGAGTTCATCGCGATCGCGAAGGCGCGTCCCAGCCAGGTCGTCTACGCTTCCTTCGGCAACGGCAGCGTCTCCCATTTCGGCGCAGAGTCGTTCGGCCACATGGCGGGCATCAGGATGCTCCACGTGCCGTACAAGGGCAGTGGCCCGTCGACCGTCGACCTTCTGGCCGGCCATGTCATGACTTCCTTCGATACCATGCAGAATGCCATGCCGTATGTCCGCGCGGGACGCTTCCGTGCACTCGGCGTGGCGTCACTGAAGCGCTCGGGCGCGGCTGCCGACATTCCGACTATCGCCGAGTCGGGGCTGCCGGGCTTCGAGGTCGGCACGACATTCGGACTGATGCTGCAAGCGGCCGCCCCGCAGGACATCGTGCTGAGACTGAATGCCGAGATGCGGCGCGTGCTGGCGCTGCCCGACGTGCGGCAGATGATGACGTCGGTTGGCAGCGAAGTGGTGCCAAGTTCGCCTGGGGAGTTCGCCGCCTATATCCGCAACGGGATGATGAAATGGGCAAAAGTCGCGCGCGAAGCCGACATCAGGGCCCAGTAACCAGACACCTCAAGGAGCAGACATGTCAGCCATCATGACCAAGGGCACGAAACAATCGTTCTCGATCGTGCCGTTGAATGACGAGGTCGGCGCGGAGATCACCGGGATCGACCTTTCCGGGCCGCTCGACGAGGCCACCTTTGCCGGGATTCGCGACGCGTTTTTCCGGCATTCGGTACTCGTGTTCCGCGACCAGAAGATCACCGAGGAGCAGCAGATCGCCTTCAGCCGGCGCTTCGGTGAGCTGGAGATCCACGTGCTCAAGCAGTTCCTGCATCCGCAGCACCCCGAGATCCTGCTCATCTCGAACATCGTCGAGAACGACCGCAACATCGGCATCGTGGACGCCGGCCGCTACTGGCATACGGACCTCGCCTACAAGCCGGTGCCGAGCCTGGG
The DNA here is from genome assembly GCA_964433375.1 of uncultured Streptomycetaceae bacterium. Lineage (GTDB taxonomy): Bacteria > Pseudomonadota > Gammaproteobacteria > Burkholderiales > SG8-41 > SG8-41. The sequence continues at coordinate 5,687 of CAYSRR010000113.1, read as the reverse complement.
TTCGCTGCTCTACGCGATCGAGGTGCCGAGCGACGACGAGGGACGCCCGCTGGGCGACACGCTGTTCGCGAGCGTCGCGGCGGCCTACGACGCGCTGCCGGAGGATCTCAAGCGACGGGCGGCGGGGCTGAAGGCGCTGAACAGCCTGGAACATACCTTCGACCGCAACCGCAAGGATACCGACATACGGACGGAGCAGTCGCAACCGAAAGCCGAGCGCGTCGAGCGCACCCGGGTGACGGCGGAGCAGAAAAAGGCGGCGGAGGCGGTCCACCCGGTGATCCGTACTCACCCGGTCACGGGCAGGAAATGCCTGTACGTCAACGATTCGACCACGGTAAAGATCATGAATCTGCCTGAGCGGGAGGGCGCGCCGCTGCTCGATGAACTGCGGGCCCGTTGCATTCGCAAGGACTTCATTTACCGCCACAAGTGGCGGGTCGGCGACCTGGTTATGTGGGACAAC
>CAYSRR010000113.1:0-5211 GCA_964433375.1 uncultured Streptomycetaceae bacterium | reverse complement strand
TGGGACAACTGTTCCTCCCAGCACCAGGCCGTGCCGAACTACGCGCCGTCACAGCGCCGTCTGATGCACCGCACGACGATCACGGGCAGTGCGCCCTTTTGAGAAAAGTGCGCTATTCGGGCTGGATCCCCGAGTTTTTCACGACCCGCGCCCACTTCTCCGTCTCGCCGCGTATGTACGCGGTGAATGCTTCCGGGGTGCTGCCCACCGGGTCCGCGCCATCGGCCACCAGGCGCTTGCTGATCTCCGGCATCTGCAGCACGCGGACGATGCCGGACTGCAGCACGCCGATGACTTCGCGGGGCGTGCCGGCCGGCGCGCTGACTCCGATCCAGTTGCTGGCTTCGTAGCCCGGGACGCCGGCTTCGGCGATGGTCGGGATGTGCTGGGCCGCCGACATGCGCTTCGCGCTGGTGACGCCCAGCGCCCGCAGCCGGCCGTCGCGCACGTAGCCCAGCGCGGTGATGCTGAGCGGCGCCATCAGCGGCACGTGCCCGGCCACCACGTCGATGACGCCCGGACCCGACCCCTTGTAGGGCACGTGGATGACCTGGAGGCCGGTCATGCCGAGAAAGAGTTCGACGAAGAGGTGCGGGCCGGTGCCGATGCCGGCCGAGGCGAAGCTCAGTTGCCCGGGGCGGGCTTTCGCGAAGGCGACGAGCTCCTTCACCGTCCGCACCGGCAGGGAGGGGTGCGCGACCAGCATGTTGGGCAGCGACGTGAGCTGGGTGACGTGGGCGAAATCGCGCAGGGCGTCGTACGGCACCTTGCGGTACATCGCCGGGTTGATCGCCATGGGAACGCTTGGCAGCAGGATGGTGTAGCCGTCGGGCGCGGAGCGCGCGACGTGCTCGCTCCCGATCATGGTGCCGGCGCCGCCGCGGTTGTCGATCACCACCTGCTGGCGCAGCACCTCGGACAACCGGGGCGCGATGAGCCGCGCCGTGATGTCGGTGCCGCCGCCCGGGTTAGAAGGCACGACGAAGCGCACCGGGCGTACGGGATACGTCTGCGCCTGGACCGCCATCGCGCCGCCAAGCAGCGCGGCTGCCGCCAGTCCTGCGAAAACGTGCCGAGTCGAGTCTTTCATGGTCTTCCCTCCTGTTGTTGGCCTTGCCGTTCCAGAATTTTCAACCTGTCGTGCACCGCGCGCGCGATCGACAGGCCATCGCGCCGCCGGCGTTCGCGCTCGCGAAATCCCCGTTCCGACGGAATGCGGATTTCCCCGACCCCGGGCTGACGCGGCGTGGCCTTGATGCGCCGGACGAGTTCGGCGAGCTGCTCCTTGTACTGCGCCGGCGGCATCAGCAGGCCGGGATCGAACGCGATGAACAGGAACCCGAAATCCTGGACCCGGCCCCGGGGCAGCGCCGCGCCGCCGAGCAGTCCCAGCGCCTGCGCGATCAGCGCCAGGCCGAAGCCCTTGTGACCGCCAAACGGCAGCAGTGCTCCCATTAGCGCGGCGGCGGCGTCGCGCGTGGGCAGGCCATCTGGGTCGATCGCGACGCCCTCGGGGAGCGGCTGCCCGACGCGTGCTGCCAGCATCACCTCGCTGCGGGCGATCGCCGAGGTGCTGATGTCCAGGATAAGCGGATCCGGCTCGCAGGGCAGTCCGAACGCCAGGGGATTGGTGCCCAGTTCCGCCGCCCGGCCGCCCGGTGCCGCCACGAAGGGCTCGCTGCAGGCGGTGTGAATGCAGGCAAAGCCCGCGCGCGCGACCAACTCCACGTAGCGCGCGTTGCGGCCGCTGAAGAAACTGTTGTGCACGCCGACCAGGGCAATGCTGCTGGCGCGCGCTTTTTCGATCGTGATTTCCGCGGCGCGGTGCAGCGAGTAGAGCCCGACATGATTGCCCCCGTCGATCAGCGCCGAGACGGGCGTTTCACGGACGATGATGACCGGCGTGCGCGGCTCGCGCAGGCGGGGATCTTCCACGATCGACAGGAGCCGGGCGAAACCGAGCGCAGGGTAACCGCACAGTTCGGCGTCCACCAGGTTGGCGACGATGATGCCGGCTTCCTCGGCGTTGTAGCCGACGCGCTCCAGAGCATTTACGCCGAGCGTCGTGGCTTCGCGCACGTCGAGCGTGACCCGCTCTTCGTCATCCGGTGCCGCTGGCCTGGCGCTGGCCATGCCGTCAGCCCGGTGCCTACTGCCTGACCGCTTGTTCCACGAGCTGGGCGAACAGCCGGTCGGACAGCGTCGTGCGGCGCAGGCGCAGCTCCTTGCGCACCTGGGCCAGAGCTTCCTTGGCCGCGTCGGTACTTAATTCGCCCAGCCCGAGTTCCCGCGCCTTGCGCTTTACCGCGGAGGGCCCCGAGTAGTGGCAGAGCGGGACGAAATCCCGGTTGCCGAGCACCTTGGGCGACCAGGCGTTGAACGCCCACTGGCCGTCCTTCGGCAGCACGTAGTGAACTTCGACACAGTGCGAAAACGCGGTACGCCCGACGCCAGAAAGATGCGGCGGGATCGGCTGGTTCCAGACGTTCGCCACGAACTCCGACAATTCCTGCATGGCGTCGAGCTTGATGCCGGTGTTGTAGCCGTAGAACAGCTCGAGCGTCGAGGCGAGCACCGCGATGTTGGGGACGCCCGCGCGCTCGCCCAGTCCGTTGACGCTGCCCTCGAGGATCTCGGCGCCGCCCTGCAGCGCGGCGAGCTGTCCCGCCAGCCCAAGGTCGAAATCGTTGTGACTGTGGATCGCGAGCGGCACGCTGCCGATGGTCTGCTTCACCTGCCAGGCATGGTGCTGATAGACGGCGGGCTTGCACGGCGCGCAGATGTCATCGAGGCGCAGGATGTCTACGCCGGCTTCGGCCAGGCGGCGCGTGATGGTCTTCAGCCACTCGATGTCCATGCGCGAAAAATCGGTGACGATGGCGTTGATGATCGCGCCGCGCCTCTTGCCATGGCGCACCCCTTCGCACGCGCGGTCGAGGTATTCCTCGCGGCTCAGCTTCAGCCCGGCCATGGATTCGACCAGACCGAAGTTGTAGTCGGAACCGACAATGGACAGGCAGATGATATCGGCGCCCCAATCCATCGATTTGTCGATTTCCTCGACGCAGGTCTTGGGGTTGAGCGAGGCAGTGGGGTGAACCAGCGCCTGGATCTTGAGCTTGAGTCCGAGTTTCTTGACCTGGCGTATTTCCTCCGGCTCATCGTGATGCATTTCGATCACGGAGATGCCGGCGGCGTCGGCGCGCTTCGCGTACTCGACGACGTCCTCGATGCGCAGGGAAACACCTTCGACCTGCCTGCCTTCGCGCAACGTGAGGTCCAGAATCTGCACCTGCTTGGGCAGGTGCATGCCGGCATTGACGGTCGGGTCGAAATTGTAGGGGCTGACCGCCCACAATCCTTCCTTGTACGGGACGCCAGGATTCATGACTCCTCCAACGAGTTGGTTTTACGGCCCATTGTAGAAACACCCGCCTGCGAATAACAGGCGCCCATCATGAAATCACCGTTAATGCCAGCTTTGACAATCGTACGCAGGCAGCGAGGGGCGGGAACTTGCTGAAGGCCGAACAGTTTCTTGCCCGCCACGGTCTCGTCGCTTTCGGCCCGTCCCTTGGCGCACGCCGCCACCGCATCGCCCATCACTCGTCACGAGTCACGAGTCACGGGTCGGAGGCGAAATACACTACTCCACTACCGTCATCCCCGCGGAAGCGGGGATCCAGTCCGTAACAAAGGCCAAGCCTGGATTCCCGCTTTCGCGGGAATGACGGTTCCTGCTCCCCGCTTAATATCTGCGGGGACAGGCTTCGCGGGAATGACGGGTCTGTTTATCCTGCGTCGCTCTGCCACTCGACACTCGACACCCGACACCCGTCACTCGTCACTCGTCACTCGTGACGAGAATGACGCGGTAGTCGTTGACGTTGGTCCGCGTCGGCCCGGTGACGACGAGGTCGCCGAGCGCGCTGAAGTAGCCGTAGCCGTCGTTGTCGGCGAGCATTTTTCCCGCGTCGAGTTTTCTCTTCTCCGCCCGCGCGGGCGTGTCGGGCGCGAGCACCGCGCCGGCGTTGTCCTCCGAGCCGTCGATGCCGTCGGTGTCGCAGGCGAGGGCAAAGATGCCGTCCGCGCCGGCGAGGTCCGCGGCGAGCGCGAGCAGGTACTCGGCGTTGCGGCCGCCGCGCCCTTTGCCGCGCACCGTCACCGTCGTCTCGCCGCCCGAGATCAGCGCCACCGGCGGCTGCCAGGGCAGGCCATGCTGCCTGACTTCGCGGGCGAGCGCGCCGTGGGTTTTCGCCACTTCGCGCGCTTCGCCCGTCACCGAGTCGCCGAGGATGGCGGGATGGATATCGTGGCTGATGAAGAAGCTCGCGGCGGCCTGCAGCGAGGCCTGCGCGGTGGCGATGACGCGGTTCTCGACGCGCTTGAAGATGCGCGAGCCCGGCTTAGGCGTTTCCGTCAGCTCGCCTTTGGCGCCGCGCTCGAGGTGTTCCGTCACCGCTTTCGGCGCTTTCACGTCGTAGCGCGCGAGCACGTCGAGCGCGTCCTGGAAAGTAGTGGGGTCGGGCGCGCACGGGCCCGAGGCGATGTGCGTGGGGTCGTCGCCGGTCACGTCCGAGATGACGAGCGCCACCACCGGCGCGCGGCAGGCGGCGGCGAGGCGGCCGCCCTGGATCGCGGAGAGGTGCTTTCTCACCGTGTTCATGTCCTGGATCGGCGCGCCGCATTTCAGCAGTTCGCGCGTGGTCGCCTTGAGGTCGGCCATGGAGAGGCCCTCGGCCGGGACCGAGAGCAGGGCGGAGCCGCCGCCGGACACCAGCGCGAGCAGGAGATCGTCGGGCGTCAGGGTCTTCACGCGCCGCAGTATCTCCTGCGCGGCCTGTTCTCCGCTCTCGTCGGGGACGGGGTGGCCGGCCTCGGTCACGGTGATGCGGTTGGTGAGGAGACCGTGGCGGTAGCGCGTGATAACCAGCCCGTCGAGCGGCGCTTGCGCCGGCCAGTTCTGCTCGACCGCGAGCGCCATCGCCGCCGCGGCCTTGCCCGCACCGACGACCAGCGTGCGGCCTTTCGGCGGCTGCGGCAGGTGCCCGGGGACGACTTTCAGAGGGTCTGCTACTGCCAACGCAGCCTGGAAACTCCCGAGCAGCAAATCTCGTGGTGACATGGGTTAGAGCTGAAAGTCGTCCCGAAGGATGAAGGATGAACGTGGAATGGAGTGAGCCGGGGTTTCGAAGAACGTGCGCAGGCACG